>JAVBSI010000074.1:0-5437 GCA_031556815.1 Eubacteriales bacterium
AGCAGACCGCTACCTGGGACGAAGCTGAAGCCAAGAAGATTGTAGAATCCGTCATCAACTCCGGCGAAGATTTCAACGTCATCTATGCTGAGAACGACGGCATGGCGCGCGGCGCTGTGGCTGCCCTGGACGAAGCCGGCATCACCCACGGCGTGGACGGCAAAGTGGTCGTAATGGGCTTTGACTGCAACACCTGGGCTCTGGAAGAACTGCTGGCTGGCAACTGGAACTACGATGGACAGTGCAGCCCCTTCCAAGCCAACGACATCGACGCTATGATCAAGACGCTGCAAAGCGGCGGAACCCTCACCCAGAAGAAAGTGATTTCCGACGAGAAGGGCTTTGACGCCAAGACCATCACCCAGGAAGATATCGATAACTACGGCCTGTAATACTGCCGGTAGATCGGTTGCATGAGGAGCGCGCGGTGTGGGTATGTTGCGGACTTCCGCGTACCTGCGCCGCGCGTTTCCCTTTGACGCAGGGCCAAGGCCGTTGAGACTGAGAAGCACAAGGAGGGAAAATCGTTGACGCAAAACGATATTGTCTTGTCGATGCGGCAAATCGACAAGGCATTTCCAGGCGTAAGAGCCCTGCATGATGTGGATTTCACGCTGCGCAAGGGCGAAATCCACGCGCTGATGGGAGAAAACGGCGCGGGTAAATCCACCCTGATCAAGGTGTTGACCGGCGTCTATCCAAAGGATTCCGGTCGGATCTACCTGGAAGGCAACCAGGAGGAAATCACCATCAAATCCCCCCAGGAGGCGCAAAACCTGGGGATCAGCACTGTGTACCAAGAGATCTCCCTCTGCCCCAACCTCACCGTTGCGGAAAACATCTTCATCGGTAGAGGGCAAAACAACATCATCCACTGGGCTGCCATGGAAAAGAGAACCCGTCAAATCCTTCAGAATTTAGGCATTCCGGCCCGTCCCAAGCAGCAGCTAGCCAGCTGCTCGTTGGCGGTGCAGCAAATGGTGGCCATCGCCCGCGCTGTGGATATGGAATGCAAGGTTCTGATTATGGATGAGCCCACCTCCTCCCTGGACGAAAAAGAGGTGGCTATGCTCTTTTTGCTGATGCGGGACTTGAAGTCTCGCGGCGTGGGCATCGTTTTTGTAACGCATTTTCTGGAGCAGGTCTATCAAGTGTGCGACAGAATCACAGTGCTGCGCAACGGGGAGCTGGTTGGCGAATATGAAATTGAAAATCTGCCCCAGGTAGACCTGGTGGCTAAAATGATGGGCAAGGAGCTGGACGATCTATCGGGCATGCAAAAGCAGTCGGTGCATCCCGATGAAGGCCAAGCCCCGGTGTTTGAATCGGCGGGGCTTTCCAGCGAGGCCTGCGCAGAGCCCTTTGATTTCAAAATCAACAAGGGGGAAGTGAACGGGTTTACGGGCCTGCTTGGCTCCGGCCGTAGCGAATGTGTCCGGGCAATTTTTGGCGCGGACCGGGTGACGGGCGGCCGGGTGAAAGTGGACGGCAAACCTGTGAGGATCGCCAAGCCCATCCAGGCCATGAAGCATGGCATCGGCTATCTGCCGGAGGACCGCAAGCGTGACGGCATCATCGCCGATTTATCGGTGCGCGACAACCTCATCCTGGCAATGCAGGTGATGAAGGGCTTTTGGCAACCCCTTTCCACGGCCGAGGCGGAACGTTATGCCGACGAATATATCCGTATGCTTGGCATCAAAACCGCATCGGCGGATACCCCCATCAGCTCCCTTTCCGGCGGAAATCAGCAAAAAGCCATTGTGGCCCGCTGGCTGTTGACCCATCCCCAGTACCTGATCCTGGACGAACCCACCCGGGGGATCGACATCGGCACCAAGGTGGAAATTCAAAAGCTGGTGCTGCAATTAGCGGAGGACGGTGTCAGCGTCACCTTCATTTCCTCCGAAATCGAGGAGATGCTGCGCACCTGCTCCAGGCTGATCGTGATGCGCGACCGCCACGTGGTGGGCGAACTGACCGGGGACGAAATCACGCAGGATAACGTGATGCACACTATTGCAGGGGAGGGCGGATCCAAATGACAAACGGACTTCCACAATCCTCAAAGCGCAGCAGGGAGTACTCCCAGCTGCTGATCCCCATCATCGCCCTGGCATTGCTGTTCCTTTTCAACCTGATCCGGGACCCGGGCTTCTTTTCCATCGGCGTTACGGCTAACAACGCGGGCAATACCGTGCTGGCCGGCAACCTGATCAGTATCCTCAACGGCGCCTCAGAGCTGGCCATCCTGGCCATGGGCATGACGTTGGTAACGGCGGCCGCGGGCGGCCAGGACATCAGCGTGGGTGCTGCCGCGGCCATCGCGGGCAGTGTTTTTGTGAAGGTGCTGCGCAGCGGCCCCATCACGCCGGGCACGCTGGTGTTGGCTTTTTTCGCTTGTTGTGTGGTGGCGATCCTCTTTGGCGCATTTAACGGCACATTGGTTTCCGTCTTTAACATCCAGCCCATGATCGCCACGCTGATCCTGTATACCGCAGGCCGCTCCATCGCCTATTGGATCAACGGCGGCGCAACGCCTACGGTTTCCAGCCCGCTGATCAGCGCCATCGGCAGTTTTATCCCGGGGGTTCCCATTCCCACCCCCATTTTTATCGTCATCCTCTGCGGGATCCTCTTTGCGGTGCTTTTCAAGCTGACCAACCTGCGCCTGTATACGCAATCGGTGGGCATCAACCAGCGCGCCGCCCGCCTGAACGGCATTAATGCAACGGGGATCAAGCTGCTTTCCTTTGTGATCCTGGGCCTATGCGTAGCCGTTGCCGGGTGTATTAGCGTCAGCCGACTGGGGCTCATCAACCATGAAACCATCTTGATTGAAATTGAGATGGACACCATTTTGGCCGTGGCCATCGGCGGCAACGCCCTCAGTGGCGGCAAATTCAAAATGGTGGGCTCCGTGCTAGGCGCCTACGCTATCCAAACGCTCACCACGACGCTATACGCCATGAAGGTGCCTTCCACGGCGATCAAAGCCTACAAAGCCGCCGTGATCATCCTCATCGTGGTGATCGGTTCGCCGGTGGTGAAAAGCACCCTTAGCGGCCTATGGAACAGGCTTTTGCATGGCAAAACGCCCGCGATGACGGAGGTGAGATGAGATGAAAGTACAAGAAAGCGTCCTTGGTGCCGGGAGTGGAAATGTGCGCAGAGAGTCTCTGACCGACACCAGCCTGCTGCTGACCATCACCATTGGCATCTTCTTTGGCATGTACCTCTTAGCCATGCTGGTGTGGGGCGGCGGTTTCCTCAGGCCGCAGCAGATCTTTGACATGTTTAACAACAACGCCTCGCTCATCACCGTTGCCTGCGGGCTGACCATCGTGATGATCGCGGGGGGCATCGACATCTCCGTTGGCGGCGTTACCGCTTTGGTGGTGATGTCCTGCGTGGTGCACATGGACTTCCAGGGGGGCAGCGTGCTGTCCGCTATGCTGTTGGCTGTGGGCGTCGGGCTGGCCTTTGGTCTTGTGCAAGGATACCTGGTGTCGTATTTAGAGATTCAGCCCTTCATCGTCACCCTGGCGGGCATGTTTTTCGCCAGAGGCATGACCACCATTGTAAGCCTGGAGCCGCACACAGCGGTCAACGCGGGTTTTTTGGCACTGAAAGACGCGCGCATCGAGATCCCCTGGCTGGGGTATATCGCCAAAAACGGCAACCTAATCCCGGCCAAGATCGAAATTGGTGTCATTGTCGCATTGGTTGCAGTGGCGGCGGTTTTCTTCCTGCTGAAAAAAACCAGGCTGGGGCGTAACCTGTATGCCGTGGGCGGTAGCCGCCAAAGCGCGCTGATGCTTGGCATCAACGTAAGGCGAACGCGGTTTTACTCCTACCTGCTCAGCGGGCTGTTGGCCGGCATCGGCGGCTTTGTATTTTTGATGCACACAGGGGCGGGCAACGCCACCAATGCCGCCGGAGCTGAAATGAACGCCATCGCTTCCTCCATCATCGGCGGTACCCTGCTCACCGGCGGCGTAGGCAACGTCATCGGCACGTTCTTTGGGGTGCTGACGCTGACCACCACCAAAGCCATCGTGGTTGCCTCCGGGCTGCGTGAACCCTGGTGGCAGAGTATTACCACGGGCGCTATGCTCTGTTTCTTCATCCTCCTGCAAAGCGTGGTGCTGTCCAATCGCAGCAAAGGCGGCCTGAAGGCTCGCTTGTCCAAAAAGCGGCCCGCCATCCGCAAGACGTAAGGCGGTCAAGGCCGCTCCTAAATCCATAGCAAAACGGGAAACGGATCCTCCGCAGAAGATCCGTTTCCCGTTTTCTGTCTCAGGCGTCGCCGGCTGCTGCCCTATTTCCCGGGCCCTTCCTTTTCTTCTTCCAGGGAAATGCCGGCGCAGCTTTCCACGGGCAGAGAAATCACGATGCCGCGCGCGTCGGTTTTCATGCCGCAGGCGCTGCTGATGGCCTGCATCAGTTCCTTTTTTTGGCTTTTGTGAACCACAATGGCCACCACTTCCTTCTCGGCCTGCAAGGAGATGCCAAAAAACTTGGACGCGTCCTCCACACCGGTTCGGCGGGCGTTGATAATGGTGCCGCCCCGCGCGCCGAAAGCGCGGGCCACATCCATCACGTCCTCATTGAAACCCTGGTTCACCAGCGCCACCACCAGCTCAAAGTGCGCTTCCTGGCCCAATTTTTCCGTCTCTTGCTCCATGCGTTCCCCCCACCCTTCCCGTTGCGTTTCAAAGTCCTTTTCAAACGTATGAGAAATCGTGGCGCTGATGCCCGAGATCGGAATCATAAATACAATGCCGTTCCCGGGATGCGTCAATTCCATACGCTCTGCAACAGCCATCATTAACGGCCTTGCCCTGTATGCCGGTTCCACGCAAATGCATACGATTTTTTCAGTGCCCGACAGCCCAAACGCTTTGAGTATTTCAGAACTGGCCGTGCCCTTTGCATGAAACATATATTGAAAACGCGCATTTCTTTCTCGCAATACCGTTTCCAACCGGACGCTTTCGCTTCTGTCTACAATGGCTGCCAGCAGCTGAGGCGCCAGATGGACATTCCCATCATGGCCGTTCATCGATCGCATCCTCCCCATACTCAATGATTTCATCATCAGAATCTTCCATCGAATCCATCTGCGTGGCCTGCGACATTTTCCCCTTGTAGGCGAATCCCATCAGCTGTATGGCCAACAGCGGGGTCATGGCTACCATCGCCACCAAACCGAAGGCGTCTGTCATCAAGCGGTCCGGGTTTGGGCACGCGCCCATGGCAAAAGGCAGTAGAAACGTGGATGTCATGGGGCCGCTGACCACCCCGCCTGAATCAAAGGCAATGCCGATGAATATTTTGGGCACAAAAAATGTCAGCACAATGGCGGCAACATAGCCGGGGATCAAAAACCAGTAAATAGAGATCCCCGTCAGCACCCGCAGCATAGACAACACCA
>JAVBSI010000052.1:0-40926 GCA_031556815.1 Eubacteriales bacterium
TTTCTAAGGCAGCAAGGCTGCCGGGGAAGGCCGTCGCAGCTTGCCAATGCAACATACTATGTTCACCCTTTGCGGTGGCAATGGCCTGGGGGTTCCACCTGTTCCCATTCCGAACACAGAAGTTAAGCCCCAGCACGTCGAAGGTACTTGGCTGGTGACGGCCCGGTAGAATAGATCGCCGCCGCATTCCACAATAGCCCACCTGTACAGGTGGGCTTCTTTTATGCCCGCAGTTGCTTTCAGCGCGCCATCCAATGCCAAAGCACTCTAAAAATCTGAACTGTGAAACTTTTTCCCTCGCAACAGCGAATAAAGGATGAAAAATTTCTTGAAGCGCACAGGACGGGAGGGAAACATGATGGATGGGATAAATTTTTTGCGCGACGCGGAGTCAAGGCTCCGGCAACGCTATCATACCGCCTACTGTATTCTTCGCTCCAGTCCGGATGCTGAAGACGCCGTCCAGCAGGCCCTCTTCAAGGCTTGGGCGGCGCTGGATCGTGAAAGTTATTTTTCGTCAAAACATTCTGTTTTTCATTGCGGATTTCCAGCGACTCTCCCTTGACAATCTTTTGCGCGGCGGCATATAATAGCACTAGTGAAGCTCCTGAAGTGTGCGCCAGGGTCCTGTTTTTACCCACATTTCACAAAATGGAGTTCGCGTTCGGCGGTCAATGTCATGCCTCCGCTTTTGGGCGCCAGGGGAAGACAAAAGATAGTCGATAGAACACCAGCCTGCTTAACATAGCGGGTGAAAAAACGGATACAGCGGCACTTTGGGGCTAAACGTAGGCTTTCGTTCTTGCATAGGAGCGAAAGTCTTTTTGTTGCCTTGCACTTATGATGATCCATGTTATAATAAATAGACGCCAATGGGCGGGTCGATCCGGTGACGGAAGGCGAAAACCGGAGATTTGCGGCTAAAAAGGACAGATGGCATGCAAAATCAGACAAATATCGGAAGCCGTGAAGTGGCTCGGGCGGCTGTAGAAGTCAGCATGTCCCGTAGCCGCGAGGAGGAAATCTTGTTGCGCGGCAACTTTGCCGCAGAGGGCATTGCTACCGTGGCAGCCGATTTTGGTGGGGAAGTTGTACCCAGCATCATGCGCATTGTGGAGCGGGCGGTGGTGGCGGCCAAGCGGGAAAACGTGATCAGCGAGTCCCATCTGGAGGAAGGCGGCGTGGCCGGGGCGGCCAGAGAAGCCCTCAACCAGATCACGCCCAAGGCGTTAGGCATGAACGTAGGCGGGAAGATCGGCGTGGCCCGCTGTGGAGAACATGTGGCTGTGGCTGTATTCTTTGGCATTGGCCTGGGCCATTTGGACGAGGTTTGCATTGGCCTGGGCCATCGGGCGATTTAGGGGATTGGGTAGGCATCCCATTCTGACTCTTCCCGCGAAAGGAACGATCGAGACACATGCACATTTCCATTGCCATTGACGGCCCCAGCGGCGCAGGCAAGAGCACAGTGGCGGATGAGCTCGCCAAGCGGCTGGGTATTTTGCATCTGGACACCGGGGCTATGTATCGGGCCTTTGCATGGCAGGCAATCCAGGAGGGAATCGATACCCTGGATGAGGATGCGCTGGGCAAGCTCACCACCACCACGCAAATGGATGTCCAGTTCCGGGAGGGCAAGCAGCATACCTACATCAATGGAGTGGATGTGACAGAGCTGATCCGTACGCCACAGATCAGCATGGCGGCTTCCAACTGTTCCACATTCGGGCAGGTGCGCAGCTGGATGGTGCGCATGCAACAATCATTTTCCAAGACTTGTTCCATGGTGCTGGATGGACGGGACATCGGGACCAAGGTATTGCCTCAAGCTACGCTGAAAGTGTTCCTGACCGCGTCCACAGAGGCGAGGGCGCAACGGCGATGGAAGGAACTGCATGCCAAGGGCGCGTCAGACACGTTGGAAGAGGTGCTGGACGAGGTGGCAAAGCGTGACCTGCAGGACAGCACCCGATCGGTGGACCCATTGCGTCCGGCTCAGGACGCGGTGATACTGGATTCCTCCAACATGGCTCAAGAGGAAGTGGTGGATGCGATCCAGCGCATGCTTCCCCAGCGAGAAGGACGGTGATTTCTATGGTGCAGTTACAAACCAGACCAGGAAAAGTGCGGTTTACCTTCGTTTATCGCTTGGCCCAAGGGCTTTCGTGGCTGTTGTTCAACACGATCTTTCCAGTGCGCTATCATCATGTGGAACGGGCGCAGCTGGATGCCCCCTTTATCCTCATTGGCAACCATAATTGCATGCTGGATCCTCTCATCGTAGGCTGGAAGTGCCGCCGCTACCCGTTGGTCTTTTTGGGGAAGAAGGAGCTGGTTGCCAATCCTTTCTTCAAATGGCTGTTTATCCAACTGAACATGATTTCGGTGGATCGTCACAATATGGATATGGCCGCCATCAGGGCTTGTTTGAAAGCTTTGCAAGAGGGGCATCCGTTGGGGATTTTTCCCGAGGGAACCCGCCATAAGCATGGCTTAATGAAGGAATTGGAAAGCGGCGTAGCCATCTTGGCTTTGCGGGCCAAAGCGCCGCTATTGCCTGTGTTTATCAGCGATAAGCCCCGCCTTTTTCGACGGATAGATTGCTACTATGGTCAGCCGGTTCTGGTGGACGAGTTGGCGGCGGCGGGCATTGATAAGCCTAATTGCGATCGATTGTTGGATCGGATTTCGCGGATCTATGAGGGGTTTTTGGCGGAGCATGAACAGACGACCAGCAAGGAATAATGGTAGGGGTCCGCTTTTGTGATTCTACAGGGAAAAGAAGGAATCCAGAAAATGCGCAGCGAATAACAATTTGATGTACTTTCGGAGGTTGAGCGAATGCCAATCCGGGTTGGGCAGCACGCGGGATTTTGTATGGGCGTACGCCGCGCGGTGGAAGAGGCGCTGAAGGCGGCTGAAACCGAGCCTGATCTTGTCAGCTTTGGAGAGCTGGTACATAACCCCGAGGTGATCCGACATCTTCAGGAGAAGGGCATCCGTCAGGTGGATGACATTGCGGATACCGCGGGGAAAACCGTAGTGATTCGCAGCCATGGGGTAACGCCTGAAATAGTGGAGGCGCTGAGGAAGACCTGCCGCAAGATGATCGATCTGACCTGCCCCTATGTGGAGCGGCTGCACCAGATTGTGGCTCAGTACAGCGACCAGGGCGCGCCGGTCATCCTCGTGGGGGAGCACGACCATCCCGAGGTAACAGGTACCATCGGTTGGTGCAAAGGCCAGGTGTACACTGTCCACAGCCTGGAAGAGGCTGAGGCCTTGCCCATGATGGACGAGGCGCTGGCGGTATCCCAAACCACCTTTCCGCATGAAAGCTGGGAGGCGATCCTGCCGATGCTCAGGCAACAAGTGCGGCATCTGACGGTGAAGGACACCATATGCTCGGCTACCGTGGTGCGCCAGGCAGAAGCCAAGCAACTTGCGGCCCAGGTGGACGCCATGCTGGTGGTGGGCGGACGGACAAGCGCCAACACCCGCAAGTTATATGAAACTTGCAAGAGCATTTGTCCCCGCACCCTTTTGGTAGAGCGAGCGGCGGATCTTCCGCCGGGCTTTGCAGATATTGATTTGGAATCCATTGGCGTGACAGCCGGCGCAAGCACACCAGACTGGTCACTGAAGGAGGTTTACACACGCATGACTGACAAGGAACAAATGGATCAGCACGTCTCCACGGAAGAAGCGGCGCAAAATAGCTTTATGGCTGACGTGGAAGCAACCCTGGTGAGAATTCGGCCCGGGCAGACAGTCACCGGTACCGTTGTCCAGATCACGGACGATGAGGTGTGCGTGAACATTGGATTCAAATCAGATGGGCTGATCAAAAAAGAGGACTTGGTGTCCGAAAATGTAAAAATGGGCGACGAGATTGAGGTTGAGGTCGTTAAGGTCAATGACGGCGAGGGCAATGTGCTGCTCAGCCAGCGGAACCTGCTCAATCGCAAGGCCTTTGCAGAGCTTGTGGAAAAACACGATAAGGGTGAATATGTGGAGGGCGTTGGCAAGGAAGTGGTCAAGGGCGGCCTTATCGCCGTCGTGGATGGCATCCGCGCCTTTATCCCCGCCTCCCAGCTTTCCAACCGCTATGTGGAGAAGATCGGCGAGTTTGTGGGCAAAACCATGAAGCTGAAGATCATTGAGTTGGATGAGCAGAAAAAGCGCATCGTGGCCAGCGGACGCGCCGTGGTGAAGGAAGAGGCCGCCAGTAGGAAAGCTGAAGTATGGGGAAAGCTGAAGGAAGGCGATGTGATCAAGGGCATCGTTCGCCGACTGACGGACTTCGGCGCGTTTGTGGACATCGGCGGCGTGGATGGCCTGATCCATGTGACCGATCTGAGTTGGTCCCATGTGAAACACCCTTCCCAAGTGGTCAAACCGGAGCAAGAAGTGGATGTGAAGATCCTGGGCCTGGATTTTGAGCGGGAACGGGTGCAACTGGGTTTGAAGCAACTGCAAGCAAAGCCCTGGGATCTGGCGCCGGAGAAGTATCCGCAAGGCGCTGTGGTGAACGGAAAAGTGGTGCGGATCACCACCTTTGGGGCCTTTGTAGAGTTGGAACCTGGCATTGATGGGTTGGTGCATATCAGCCAGTGTGCGCCAATGCGTATCAACAAGGTGGAAGACGCGGTGAACATTGGCGATGAGGTGCAGGTGAAGGTGCTGTCCGTGGATCCGGAGGCCAAGCGCATCAGCCTAAGCATCCGCGCCTTACAGGAGCCTGAACCCAAGCCAATGTCTGATGGTGATGGCGTGGAAGCCGTGGCGGTAAACATTGAAGAAGTGGGCGCTCAGTTGGAAGCGGAAGCTGCCGCTGATGAAAAGGTGACGGAAGAGCCCCAGCCGGACGAGGCCGAAAAGCCTGCAAAGAAGGCCAAAGCCCCTGCCAAGAAGGCGGCGGAGAAGCCGGAAGCTCAGGAAGACGATGCGGAAGGAGCCAAGGAGGAGAAGGCAGCCGAAGAACCCAAGGCCGATGAAGCTGAAAAGCTCGCTAAGAAAGCCAAAGCGCCCGCTAAGAAAGCTGAAAAGCCGGAAGCCGAGGGTGCCCCTGCGCAGGAGGATCAAGAAGAGGCGGCGGCTGAAAAACCTGCCAAGAAAGCCAAAGCGCCTGCCAAGAAGACTGAAAAACCGGAGGGCGAAGAAGCCCCGGCGGAGGAAGCAAAGGAATAACCTGCCGCGATGCAAAGGACGCTGGTATGCTTACCAAGCGTCCTTTGCATTTGTTAGCCCGCCTCTTTTGAATTACGAGTCATTCTTGCGTCTGCCTCAGAATCATGCTACAATAGGTCGAATCATGGACGATTGGATAGCGAAAGGAAGTATGCATGACCAATATCACGGATTTGGTTGCGGAAGGAAAGGCCAAGCGGCTCTATGCCACGGAGAATCCAGACGAGGGTGTGATCTTCTACCGGGATGAGACCTTGGCTTTTCATGGGCTGAAACGTGGACGGATCATTGGCAAGGGCGAGATTAATAACCTGATCTGCGAGCATATGTTCACATTGCTGGCCGAAAACGGGATTCCCAATCACTTTATCCGGCGCATCGACAACCGCTGCTCATTGGTGAAGCGGGTGGAGATCATACCGGTGGTGGTGAAGGTGCGCAATATTGTGGCAGGAAGCCTGGCCAAGCGCATAGGGTATCCGGAGGGTACCCATCTCAGAAATATTGTGATTGAGTACTGCTTAAAAGAGCCAGAACTGGAGGATCCGCTGGTGAATCTGACCCATATCACCGCCATGGGCCTAGCGACGCAGGAGGAAATCCTGCAGATGGAGACCATGAGTCTGCGGGTGAACCAGGTTTTAACGGAATGCTTGCGAGGAATCCAAATCGAGCTGATCGACTTGAAGCTGGAGTATGGGCGGTTCCACGGCCAGATTCTTTTGGCTGATGAGGTATCGCCTGATACCTGCCGTTTTTGGGATGCGCGAACCCATGAGCCGCTGGATATTGACCGTTTCCGCCGGGATTTGGGGGATGTGGAAGAAGCCTACCAAGACGTGTTGCACCGGCTGACTGGCAATGTGCTTAAAAACAGTGGGGAGCGAGCAAATCATTAGACCTTTGATCCGGGGAGCAAGGGATGGACGGCGGGGCTGCATGCAGCGCCGTTTTTGAGTGTGCAGATTTCTTGTGTTGGCGCGCGGATTGTCAATTGACTATCCTCTTTCCCGTGTTATAATGGCACAAGGGTAAGAAAAATAGCATGTTCTATGTTCGGGAAAAAACACAAGGAGGTCGAGGCATTGACAAAGGAACAAAAAACGGTGATTGTTACGGATTCCTCCTGTGACTTAAGCGACGAGCAGTTGGCTCAATATGATATTCGCATGATTTCCCTGCGAGTGATTTGTCAAAATGCGGAATACCGCGATCGGGTGGATATTGGCCAGGATGAGTTATACCGACTCTTGGAGACAGAGGTGCCCAAAACCAGCTTGCCTCTGCCAGAGGATGTGGCCACGCTTTATGATGCATTGGTCAGCGAGGGGGTCACAGACGTGATTCACCTGTGCATTTCCTCGGGGCTGAGCGGAACAAGCCATATGGTGCGCATGCTGGCCCAGGATTATCAAGACCGTATGAACATCCGCGTGGTGGATTCCCTTACCCTTTCTACTGGGTTGGGCATGATGGTGCTGGAGGTGGCCAAAGCATTACAGGTAGGCTGCACGCCGGAGGAAGCCATTCAGCGGGCCCAGGAGGTGCGCACGAGTCAGCTGAGCATGTTTGTGATCCGCACGTTGGAATTTCTGCGAAAAGGGGGCCGGATCGGCCTGGTGGAAGGCGTTATGGGCAGCATTTTGCAGCTAAAGCCCATTATTTTTGTGAACAAAGAGGGCGTCTATGAAACCCTGGCCAAAGCCCGGGGTTATAAAAACGCCGTGGAAACGATGGTGCAGGAAGCGGTGCGGTACTTTGGACAAGCAAAGATCAGCCTTTCCGTGGTGCATGGGCGCGCCCTGGAGGACGCCCAGCAGCTGCTGGAAAGGCTGAAAAGTGCATTGAATGTGAAGGAAATGTTTATCAGTCCAGTCAGCCCTGTCTTGGCCATCCACACGGGTCCTGGCTTGTTGGGCATTGTGGCCAACAGGGTGGAGTGAGGTTGCAGGGCATCGGATACAAAGGAAGATCCGGGCAGGGCGGTGTTGGCGCACGCATGAAACATGGCTCGGGGCGGGTGAGGTACAGTTCCAGCGCCACCTCCAGCTTCACGGCAAACACGCAATCCTGAGAGCAAACCGGTGGCGAGCAGAGCCGCACACAGGGCACAATCACCAAGTTGTGCCGCCAACAATCCGAAGCAGGGCAACTGGGGGCCAGGCAAGCATCCACCTCCACCACACTGGTGGCGGAGAAATATCGGCCGCAGGAATCCTTCACTTGGCAGCAGACCGGGATGTAGACCCGAAGGCACAGACGGGCATAAGGGCCTTGGCTTTCCAGCGGTGTCCACCAGGGTTGGGCGCCGCTTTGTTGTACCATGGTCAGGGAGAAGGGGGCCTTGGCGCAGCAGGGAAGATCGGTGACAGCCAGGTCTACACAAAGGGCAGGGTATAGCTTGCGCTCGGAGCTGATGATTTTGTTGAGCAGCACACCTTGGGTGGCGCAGGCTTTCGGTGGCTTGGAGGGCTTGGATTTTGGCGGCGTCGGGGGACAGCAGGGTGGAGCTGCTGGGCCGCAGCCGGGCTGTCCGCAGGCTTGGCAGCCGCAGGATGAGTATTGCATGACGATTCCTCCTTGTGGGTAGGGTAGGCCCAGGGTTCAGCCGGAATGGAGAACCAACAATGGCCCCATGGTTCAAGGTATTCTATGTGCACAAGGGGGATATGTGAAGGGCAGCCCGGGAAGGGGTGTACCTGGCAGGCGGTGAAAAAAGGAGGCGGGCGTAAGGCGCGTCATACCTTGCGCTCGCCCCAAAAAGGCCGGGAGGGCCAAACTTCGCTCGCTGGAGGGTTATTGATAGTTGATGGCTTCCGCGTTGGCTTGGCCGTCTTTCAGCGTAATCAGGATACCGCAGGTGGCGTTCTGGGTGACGGCCACCCCGGACTTCACTGCCCACAAAAGTCTGATGACTTTGGGGTCAGGTGTGTCTTTCTCTTCTTGACTGTCGGTACAGATAACCGCCCATTGGGGGCGCACGGTACCAATCAACGCGTTGGAGCTGGTATCATCCTCTCCGTGATGCGCCACCTTCAGTACCGTTGCTTTGGGAATGACCCCTGCCCGCAGCAGTTCGTCCTCCTGGACAAACTCCATATCCCCGGTAAACAGCATGTTGCCCTGTGGGGTGTCCAGCACCATCACCAGGGAGTTGTTATTGTCGTTTTCTGGGACCAGCGAAATAGGCCCGAGCACGGTAAAACGAACACCTTTGGCAATATCAATGATATCCCCAGCGGATAGCCAGGTCATGGGGATTTCATGCTTTTGGGAGGCTTCATAGACCGGATGGTCTGCATCGCTCTTTTCGATGTGTATTTTTGGGGTATACAGGTGCTTCACTGTGATATCGGATTTCAGCAGGGGTTTCAGCCCTCCCACATGGTCTTTGTCCATGTGGGTCAGGAAAATTCCCGCCAAGGTCGAGACTCCGTAGGCGTCCATCGCCCTGAGGATCGCCGGGGCAGAGTCCTTGGTGCCAGTGTCGATCATGTAGGTTTGATCGCCCAGAAAGACCAAGATACAGTCCGCTTTGCCTACGTTCAAAAACAATGCGGCTGGGCTGGAGGGCAAGGCATTGGGAGCAGTGGGAGCCGCAACGGCGTTCTGGGCCATCGAAACAGGCGTGGTGATAACAACGCATAGCATAACGACCAGCAAAAGGCCGACACAAACGCGGTAGACCTGATTGCATTTTTTCTTCATGGGGCACCTCCTTTTCGTAGCTGGTTGTTTGGGGCAACTTATAGTATACCAAATGAGGGCAAGAAACAAAAGGTCGGCTCTTTTCGACAAAAAGGGAGGGACATTTCCCGTGACAGCAGCTCCAAAATGTAGTATACTGGGCTGACCATGCTTCTAGCCCAATGAGAAAGGGACGATTTCATGAGTATCTTTGTGGCTGCTTTGCTGGGCCTCATCCAAGGATTGGCGGAGTTTTTGCCCATTTCTTCCAGCGGACACCTCAATTTGTTACAAGCTCTTTTTAGCATCGATATGGAGCACCAGTTGCTGTTTAACATTTTGCTCCATGTAGGCACGCTGGTGGCAGTGCTGGTGGTCTTTTGGAAGGATTGGTGGCAGATGATACGCCATCCCATCCAAGACAAAACGCTGCTGCTGCTGTTTATTGCCTCGCTGCCAGCCTTGGTGGCCAAGGTGCTCTTTGGTGATCAGCTTGATTATTATGAGACCCATAACATCATTTTGGGAGCCTGTTTTCTGTTCACCGGTTTCCTGCTGTTGTTGACGCAGTGGCTGGGCCGCCGCCAGGAACGCCTGCAAAAAGAGGGCAAGCCTGTGGGCGTCTTTCAGGCCATTTGTATGGGCTGCATGCAGGCTGTGGGCATGCTTCCCGGCGTGAGCCGCAGCGGCTCCACCATTTTTGGCGGCGTGGCTTCCGGGCTAAACCGGCAGAAAGCAGCCAAATTCAGCTTTATGATGAGCGCGCCAGCTATCCTGGCCGGTATGCTCTCCGAAGGCTATACGGTGATCAAGGTGGGCGGCCTCAGCGCGGTGTCTGGGGACGTACCCGCTATCGCGGTAGGCATGGTGGTGGCCGCCATCAGCGGCTATATTGCCATCCGCTTTATGATGAAGCTCATTACGAAGGTTTCACTTAGCTGGTTTGCGCTGTATGTGATTTTGCTGGGCATCTTGGTGATCGTGCTGCAAATGACCGGGATCATGAACGATACGCCGACGGCGGTTCCCCAAGCGGCGGAGGCAACCGCATCATTGTTCAGGCTGTCATAGAGAATGAGGAAAAAAGAGCCCCGCAAGGGCTCTTTTAATTATATTCGATGGTCCTTTGAAAGGCCTTGTAGGTACTGGTGTGCATTTTTTCCCGCTTGATCTCCTTGCTGTTTTGATACCAAACCTTATAGGTGTCCACCACGTATCCGGTGCGTGACTTGATGATCTCCTTGCTGGTGCCAAAGGGCAAACTTGCATTCACCACATATAGCGTATCGATAGGCGGCTCCATGGTTTTGACGATGGTGGACTGCAAATCAATGGAAATGCCTTCCCCCAGCGGGAAGCCCCAGATTTCCGCGGAGCATTTTTGGCCCTTATAGTAGGCAACCACGTAAACAGGCGTGTCTCTATTGTTTTTAAACTTGAAGTCCAGGTTGGGCCAGTTCACCGTGGCGTCCTCACCCCGGTTTACATAGGTGCTGGGCCAGGCGTGGGGGCTGCGGCTGACGATTTCCAGATCCGCTCGCGCCACCGCGTTAAACAGGGTGGAGGATACCTGGCAGATTCCGCCGCCAACCTCCTCAATGCTCTGCCCGGCGGCGATGGCGCCCGCTTCCCGGTACCCCTTATCCGTGGTTCGCTGCCCCGTGGCCGTGTTAAAGCTGAAAACCTCGCCGGGCATCAGGGCTGTGCTGGTAATGGCTTGGCAGGCCAAATCAATATTGTTGTTGCGGTTGCTGTCCTTGGTGGTATCGGTGGTATAGGCTGAAATGCGGGTGAAGTTGGCGGTAAGCTGTGCTTTGGTCACGTTGGGCTGTGTCAGTACCGGTTCCACGGTGATGGTGGTATCTTTTTCCCAGTTATCCAAAGCGTCTGTCACCTTTTGGTATAACGCCTCCCCATCGATGGTCACACCCACCTGCTCGTCGGTGAACAGCAAGGTATGGGTATTGGTGTCGATGCTTTTGAGCGCGGCGTCCACAGGCTCGCGGGTCACATAGGCCTCAATTTCGCCCACCAGTTTGCGGACAGTCTCATGATCGTAGGAAGGCCTGGCGGTCAGGTTGACGCCTGCCTCCCGAAGCTGTACCGCGGTGCTCACCCGCTCCCGAAAGGGGGTCATCTGGGTGCCCAAAATGGAGGTGGTGTTGGTGCGCCCGATGGCGTAGGCCTGTTCCAGCACATTGCCCAAATCCCGTGTGGCGGGCACATTGGCGCTGTTAAAGGTCCAGGTCTTGTTGCCAATGGCGACATTGACAGAAAACAAGGCGCTGGCCTGCACATCTGCCCCGGTGAGGGCATCGCGGGCCTCCTGGATGCCCAAGCCCCCCACATGGATGTTGTCAATGAAAACGCCGGGATAAATGATATCCTCCTGCAGGTAGGCTTTGTATCGTTTATAGTTATCCGCGATCTGTTGGTCATATCGCAGCACTTCGCCGTTGATGAAGGCGTAATTCCCCACATCTTTCCAGAAATAGCCCGCCACTTGGGGCATCATCATCACCACGATGAAAGCTAACGCAAAGGTGCATAGTGTAATGATCCCCACATACAGAAAGGGACTTGCGAAAAGGCCTTTTCGGTCAGAGCCATCAGGCGAGCCGCCGCGGCGCCCTTTGCCTGGGCCGGTGCGTTTGGCCGGACTCATAGCAGATCGTTTGCCGGCCTGCCTAATGGAAGGTTGGTTCGCGCCAAAGGCTTCTGAACCGCGCGAACGTGGAGAAGGTTTCGGGGTTGTCACTGTCACCGGCACATCTGAAAGCGACCTGCTCCAGGCTAGATCCTCGTCAAACCAGGTATCCGGCTCATTGCTGGCTGCTGGAATGGAAAAACGGTCGCCATTCACTGCGCTGTCGTCAACGGCGTATTCAAAGTTGCTTTCAGCATAGGCGTTTTGCGCATGGGTACCCATTGCCTTGGAAAAAACCGGTGGTGGCTCAAACTCTCCATCGGCATTATGGATCCGCTGAACAGCCGGTTTCACCTTGGGGTACGAACGGGGCTTATAGAGCTCTGGGTTATTCAAATCTCGATCATCCCATGCCGCCACACAACGTCCTCCTTATGCGCGGGTTCGTGGAGTTACTTGTTTAACATACGGTAGGAAAGCACCTGCAGGCCCTCCTCCAGATGAACGTTCATCAGTGCCCGGCCTTGGGGTAGCTTCAGATCCACCGGGGCAAAGTTCCAAAAGGCAGGTACGCCATACTCGCAAAGCTCGCCCACAATTTGCTGGGCAGTATCCGCCGGAACCGCCAGGACGCAGATATCCACTTTATTGTCCGCAATATATGGGCGAATATGCGCCATGTCCTGCACGGTCAGACCTCCGACTTTGGTTCCGATTTTTTGCGGGTCGTTGTCAAACACAGCGATGGTCTGAAAACCGCTAGCCATAAAGGAATCGGAGTTGGCAATGGCATGGCCGATATTTCCCGCGCCGATAATGACCATGGAATGCCCGGTGTCTAAGCCCAAAATATGGCCAATGTTTTCCCGAAGGTCCGATACGGAATATCCATATCCCTGCCGTCCAAAACCGCCAAAGCAATTGATGTCCTGACGGATCTGGGAGGCCGTTAGATGCATTCTCTCACCCAACTCCTGAGAGGAGATTTGTTGCACACCCTCTGCTTCCAGCTCCTTCAAATGCCTAAAATAGCCGGGTAGCCTGCGGATGACCGCGTCAGATACATAACCTGCCATGGTGCGCCTCCTTAGGGTCAAAGTGGTGAGAAAAGTGCAAAATGCCACTAAAGGTAGGGGTATATGTAAATAGTATCATAGCATATTGCGGAATTTATCACAAGCAGAAAGACCCCATGGGATCCCTTCGCCGGCATCGCCAAGGGCTTTGCAAGCCCCAGGCCTCCAGCTATGCCAGCGCCGTATCGTGCGGGCTACGATGGGCAAGAAATACTTGCCGCATGCTCTGCGATGCTGCTTTTCGCTTGATGGTTAGATCCTGCCAGCTCCAGGTACGGTTCCTTTTCCTGATACCAAAAACCGCGCTGGAAACAGCGCGGTTCAAAAAACGGTCGGGTTTTTCTTATTCTTGCTTCAAGGTAATCACCACATGACGGTTGGGCTCATCGCCCTCACTATGGGTGGTGACAGCGTCATTTTGTTGCAACGCGCTGTGCAAAATACGGCGTTCATAAGGGTTCATGGGCTCCATCACCACTTTGCGCCCGGTCTTCACAGCCCGGTTGGCCATCCGGTTCGCTAAACGGGTGAGGGCTTCCTCCCGCTTGGCGCGGTAATTTTCCGTATCCAGCGTCACGCGGATGTAGTCGTCCTGGCCTTTGTTTACATTCAAGCTGGTCAAATACTGTAAAGCATCCAGGGTCTCACCCCGGCGGCCAATCAGAATGCCCAACGTATCGCCATGCATATCCACGCGTACATTGCCTTCCGCATCCCTGCTGGCAGCCACGCTGACCGACACGCCCATCAGATGAGTCACCTTGAGCAAAAACTGCTGGGCACGGCCTTCGGGGGACACCGGATCACAGAGAGGAGCGGGGGTTACAGGGGCACTGGACGCATCGTCGGCAGGGCGCTCGGCTCTGGATGCGCGTTCCCCACGGGAAGGGCGTTCGCCCCGGGCAGGCCTGTCGTCTTTGCTCGGCGCGGCAGCCTTCGCCACCTTTTCTTTTCCCTTTCCTTTGGCGGTTTCGGTCTTGCCCCTGCCAGCCCTAGGCGCGGTTTCATCCTTGGGCACCGCTTCCTCCAGGGAAAAGGCGGAGAGGATATCCCCATCCTCCACACCCTCGCGGACAGTGAGCTTTACCATCACGGGCTTGCTGCCCAGCAGACCTAAAAACCCCTTGGATCCTTCATCCAAAATATCGATGGTCACATCACCCAGAGAAACCCCCAGCTTTTCTAGCCCCTGGGTTACAGCTTCTTCCATCGTTTTCGCGCTGGACTGTATCGATCTCATTTAATGGATCCCTCCCCAATGGTGGACGCGGCGCTCTTTTGATCCTGAGCGTCAAAAATCTTGTTGAGGACAATGCCCTGCACCCAGCCAATCACGTTGGCCATCACCCAATATACGGAGAAGCCTGCGGTGAAGGTGGCGCACCAATACAAAGAGAACAAAGGGAAAAAGTATTTCATAAACTTGTTTGTGCCGGCCCCCTGGCCTTGAGGTGAAGCCGGGGCAGTCTGTGGCTGGGTGAGCGTCATCAGGAACTGGGTTACCGCGGCTAAGACAGGCAAAATGAAGAATCCATTAGGCCGAGCGAAGATGGTGAGCTTGAAAAAAAGCAAGTTGACTTCCGGCATGGCAGCCCATTTGGCCATTTCCGTCTGATAGACCGTGGTTTGACTCAGCACGTTGAATACCACGTCTCCCATGGTGAGGGTCACCTTGGGAGTAGCCGCCGCAGCGGCGGCAATCGCCGCTTGGATGGTATCCAGGGATAGGCCCATGCCGCTTAATTGACTGAGCCTTTCCGGGGACAGGCCATTCCATACGTTGGTCCAAATGTCCATGGGAATCTGCTTCAGGTTATTCAAATCCGCCACAATGGAAGAGAAAGGGCTGTCTGGCATCCACAGGTTTTTAACCCAAAGCCAGGCTTCATTGTTTTGTGCGCCGGTGGTCAATAAGTCCACCACCTGGTGCGCCATCTGGGTCTGCGCGATCATCCGCATCGCGCCGAACATGGCAATCAGCACCGGGAAGGTGATGAGCATGGGGACACAACCTGACAACGGATTGATCTTTTCTTTGCGGTACAGCTCGGAGGTTTTCTGATTCAGCTTTTCCTTGTCGTTAGCGTATTTTTTTTGCAGCTTGGCGACTTCCGGCTGCAGTTTGCTCATGCGGCGCATACTCTTGCGACTTTTGTAATCAAAGGGAAACAGCACAAGCTTCACAAGCAAGGTAAAAATGACAATCGCCCAGCCGTAGTTATTCACCACGGAGTTAATGCCATTGAGGATACCGGCCAGAAATTCATTCATAGGGGGTTAGTCCCTCCTTAGGGTCGTATTGGGCACTTCGGGTACGGGGTCGTACCCGCCTTTGGAGAAGGGATTGCAGCGCAACAATCTCCACAGGGCCATTCCTCCGCCCTTCCATACGCCAAACCGCTGGAGGGCCGTGAGGGCATATTGGGAGCAGGTGGGCTGAAACCGGCATGAGGGCGGGGTGTGTGCGCTGATGTGCCGCTGGTAAAAGCGGATCATTCCAATCAAGAGCCGTTTCATGACATTTTCAATCCGCGGGATTGGCTGGGGTTGCCGGAACCGGGAGCGCCTTGAACGCTGGTAAGCTTGCGCAGAAGCTTGTCCACGCTCTGGGATAGCTGAGTGAACGACTGGTGGGGCAGGCCGGGCCTGGCTACCACCACGTACAGACCGTTGGGAAGTTGGGCCATCCGAGGGCGGAACACCTCACGCAACTGGCGTTTGATGTGATTGCGCACCACGGCGCCCCCCACCTTTTTGCCGACGGAAAACCCTACGCGTTTCTGCTGGTTTTTGACGTATACCAGCGTCAGGTCCTTGCTGGAAACCCTTGCGCCCCGCCGGTACACATAGCGGAACTGCCGATCCGGGCCTAAGCGATGCTGCCGTTGCAAGGTCTTTTCCATCCTCCCAGAGCCTGATAATATCGGAAAAGCCCGAACCCACATCACCCATGTCGTGAGCAGTGGGGCGGGCCAAGCCGAAAAACAAAGGGGATCGTCACTTTCCTTAGGCGCTGAGCACCTTGCGGCCACGACGACGACGGGCGGCGAGTACACGGCGTCCATTCTTGGTGGACATACGGGCACGGAAACCATGCACCTTGCTGCGCTGGCGTTTTTTTGGCTGATAGGTACGGAACATAGTGGAACACTCCTTGACGTCTCAATGTATGGCCGAATGTGCGCCCTCAAAAAAGCGCACAGATAACCACAAAACAACCACTATAGTATACTGACCGAGGGGGGCGCTGTCAAGCGATTCAAATAGATTTTTAAGTAGGCAGCGATCGGCGCTATGCCAAGGAAGCGCTTGCAGCTTTTGGGAAAGGTTGCTTGACCCGACCAACAATACCCAATGAGGGCATCCAGGGCATTGTAACCTTCTTTAACAAATCCCTGCTTTTATTGACAAACCAATGTCCTTAGATTACTATTAATAATGGTTGTTTATGCGCATCAGCAAGTTTTTGAAGGCGGAGGCGAAGGGACAAATGAACTTCACCGCAGGCTCCATCCATCGCACTCGTGAAAACCTTGGGCGTTGGCTACAAAAAGCTTTGTACATATCGGTTTGCCTATGCCTTTTAACGGGCATATGCCAGATGGCTTTGGCAACATCAGGCAAAACCACGGTGGTGGTGGAGTTGAAGGGTTTAGCCTCCGATGATGGCCAGACATGGCGCACCCTTTCCATCAGCGGGCGTTTTGATGTTATGACCGAGGGCGGCGACGTGCTGGGTAGAGTGCGGGCCAACCCCTCCCAGGAGCAGAAGGATGCGGGAGAAAGCAACGCGTTGGTCATTGAGGATAGCGTCGTGCAGTCCGTACTGCTGGTACCGGTGGCGGAGGATTTTCACAGCGGGTTTGTCTGTCAGGATAACGTGGCGGTCAATATCGTTGAGAACGAGCAGAACACAACCACCATTGTCGCCTATGCGCAGCAAGGGCTTTTTGCCGTACACAACACCATCGCAGGCGCAAACAGGCCGGCGGCACAGGCCGAGTATATGGTACTGGATGCCGAAGGTAATTTTAACCAAAGTTTTTCCACGGATGAGCAAGGCATGTTCACCAGTAAAAAGGCGGTACCCACAGGTGAATACCAACTGGTGCAGATGCGCTGCGCAGAAGGAACGTTGCCCAACCAGGAACCACGGCTGTTTTCCGTGCAGACCTTTTATGGCAGCCCGGAGGATGTGTCCCAGGTGATTGTAGAAAGCGAGCCGATCCCCGATGCGCAAGGGCAAGCGGCGGTGGTGCTTTCAGTAGCGCAACCTTTTGCCCAGGAGCAGGACTCGGACACCGATACCTTTTTTGCCAGCGTGGAGATTGCCCCTTCGTTTTCCAATACCACGGGGCTATCCATGTGCGATTTTACGGTCATGGTGAAGCCGGAGGCGTTGCTGGATAGCCAAGAACAGGCAATGGACGCCCAAGGCTCTTTGATGGTGGAAAGCCTGACCGCCAGGATCGACGCCAAGGGATATGGCGTGCTGGTGCAAGGGCTGGACGGCCAAAATGAACCTGTGGGGAGGCCCACGCCCGCGCTGTCTGGAGAGCAGGTGGTGCTGGCCAATGGGGCGGTGGGCGCGCAGGTTACCTATGTGAACGCCCAAACGGGAGAAGCCGTGCTGCCATCTGATGCCCATATGGGGAGCATTGTGGCCACGGTATTGTATCATCCATTGGATTTTACCGCGGAAGAACGCCACGCGACCCAGGCGTTGCTTTCCTCCAGCGCCAGCTATGCCCTTCGATATCCTGCTGCTGACGGCAATGGGTACAACAGCGCCCAGGGGCAAAGCGCAATTCAAAACCTCGTTCTGGTCATTCCTGATGGGCGCGCTGCTTTGTCAGTGAACGCAGTTGCCGATGTGGACTCCCAGGGCGTGAGCAGATTGGTTCTCAGCGTGGAAAGCCTATCAGGCGAGATCCAGGATGATGTGATGTTGGCGGCCACCCTGCCCGATAGCGCCAGGGTGGATGAGTTGCGGCTGTCTGCTGACATGCGCCTGCTGCGCACCCCCCAACGGGATGTGGTGGCATTCTATTTGCAGACAATTCGGGAAGAAAACGTGACCATTCCATTAAAAGCAGGGGAGATCGGTTCGCTGGTTATGCGTGCCTACGACGCCATGAACCTGCCGATGACGGCGGATAATCCGCAAGGCGCAGCCCTGGCTGCCGATGCTCATGAAGCGGATCCGCTGTTGGATGCATTGATTGCCAAGGTTGACGCCCAATATGCGGCGCTGCCCTGCTTTTTGTCCGGCAACATTTCTTTGCCCGAGGCAAAGCCTTGCGATACGGTGATCCTGACGGGTACGATGTACGAGGATCGGGACCAAAGCGGTTCCCGTACGAAGGATGAGGAAGCCCTAGCGGGGCACGGAGTTCTCCTGCGAGGGCAACAAAGCAACACATACTATGGCAGCTTGACGGATGCGGACGGAATATTTGAAATCTATGCTGAGGCGGACACGGTGGATACGACGGGTACGTTGCTCACCATGCTCCCCAAGGGAGCCATGTCCACCGGGTCATACATCACTGGCATGCTGCAGCGCAAAGTGGCCACCTTGCCTGATGAAGACTATCCGTTGAGCTATATCATGATGGGGGCGATTCAAGGCAAGGTGTTGCTGGATAACGGTACGCCCCTTTCCGCCACACAGATGATTTTATGGAAGGATGATGCGCCCATCCGCACCACTGCCACCGATAGCCTGGGCGCCTATCGTTTTTCAATGCTCTCAGAGGGAAAGTACATGGTCTCCATGGAATTGGCAAAGGAGGCCAACGCCATTCCCGCAAGCCAGGAGGGCTTTACCCAGATGGGGAGCAAAATGAGCGCCCAGGTGGAGCTGGCCTATGGGCAACAGGCGACGCAAGATTTTGCCGCGGTGTCTTTGGGAAGTGTCCAGGGCATGATTACCCAGGACGAGCAGCTGCTGGCAGACGTGACGGTTAGCCTGGCAGGGACCCATGGGGGCCCGCTTACAGCGCAGACGAACGATCAAGGCGCCTTTTCCTTTGAGGGGGTTCCACAAGGCGAATATCAGCTGAGTTTCACCCTGCCTGACGGCGTGTCCGTAATCGGCGTCAATGGTGAAAGGGTCAGCGGGCAGACGGATTACAAGGGAACGGTGGTGCTGACCTCCGACGGTCCTGTACACCAAAACATCCAAGTGGGAAAGGTCGCCACATTGCAGGGCCGGATTCCCAGTGCGCTGGAAGGTCAGACAGTGACGGCCGCCTCGCTGACAGGGCAGGTGAGCGGCTCCATCAACGCGGAAGGCAGCTTTGTTTTGGCGGGCCTGACGCCGGGAGATTACACCATTTATGCGCCGTTGGCGCCCGGAAAAACCATTGCGCAGGACAATCCCTGGAAAGTAACCCAAAAGGGCGACATGATCTGGCTATCCTGGACGGTGGAAGCCGGACAGGACCAGTGGCTGCCCAATGTGGAATTCCAGGAACTGACCAGCATTGAAGGCCTGGCCTACGTGGATGACAATGGCGATCACACGTATGCCCAGGGCAAACAGCTGATGAGCGGCGTGGCGGTAGCCCTGCAGAAAAAAGAGGGCGATACCTGGCAGGACGTGACCAGCAGCCAAACCAATGAATACGGCGCCTACTGTTTCCGGGATTTAGGGGAAGGCACCTACCGGGTGGCCTCCATGGCCAATACAGAGGGCTTGTTTGTGGCGTCCGTGGGAGGGGAGCCCAGGCCTGTGGGCAGTGGCGGTGTGATGGTCAGCGATGAGCTGCCCTTGACCACCGGTACTGCGCTCAAAGGTGTGGCGGATATCGCTTTGGGCCAGCCCTCCGCGCTCTTTTTCACGGCCTTTGCGGACAGCAACGAGAATGGCACCCGGGGCGAGTATGAGCGTCCCATCACAGGGGTTTTGGTGGAGGTTGTGGAAGAAAGCGGAACGGTGGTGGCTTCCGGTACAACAGATGGAGCGGGTGAGCTGAAAATTTCAAGCGTGCGCCCAGGCAGCTTTGCCCTGAAGGTGACCTTACCTGAGGGGTACCGTTTCACGGTGGTGGCTGATGGCAAGGGAGCAGGGGTGAGTTGCGCTGCCAGCGAGGACATGACTGCTACTTCGGTTGCTATGCCGTTTGCGGCAGGGCAGACTGTGGAGGCGGGAGTGGGGGCAGTGCCGGTGGGTTCGTTTTCCGGCAAAGTGTGGAGCGATGATAACAACAATGGTATCATGGACCCGGAAGAACTGGGGGTCGGTACCATTACCCTGACGTTAGCAGGGAAGAAAACCGGCAAGACCTACACCATCGTGACCGAAGAAAGCGGAGAATTTCGTTTTGACCGTCTCCCCAACGACACGTACGTGTTTTCAGCCGAGCTTCCAGACGGATTCTTATTTGCAAAATATACGTTGACCGGAGGAAACCTCCGGTCGGTTTTTACCGTGGAAGGAACTACCGGCAAGCGGGAATTTCCGCTAACCGACGCCGCAGATGTGACCAACAAAAACGTAGGCGTGATTTCCAAAGGGATTATTGATGGAGTCGCGTTTTTGGATCTAAACTATAACGGCATGAAGGATGAGGGGGAACCCGGCTACAAAGGGGTCACCTTGGAGCTGATCAAGATCAGCAACACCAAGTCCATGGGGAAGGTGGTAACGGACGAGGAAGGCCGCTTTGCCTTTGAGGACCTGCGGGGTGGGGACTATCGCTTGCGGGCGATTTTGCCAGAGGATGGGAGCATCTTTACCAGGGTGCCGGCAGAGCAGGATGCGTTGGCCAACCGCTTCGAGCAGCGGGAGAACCGGCGTGAAAACAGCTTGGCTCCCGTGACGATCGGCAACGGAGGCAAAGCCTCCACCCTGGTGGGTGTGGCTCGCGGCGCGGCCATCAAAGGCGCGGTGTTCCAGGACAACAATTATGATGGCATGATGAAAGGCAAGGAGAAAAAGCACTCCGGCGTGCGGGTAGAGCTGCGGGATGAAAGCGGCGCAGTGGTTGCCAACACCCTTAGTGTGGCCAATGGAAACTATATGCTGGACGGCATCATGCCCGGAACCTACACGCTGGCCTTTTTGCGCAAGGAAGGGCATGCGTTTTCCCGTTTCCGGCCTGCGGAAGAGGGCGGCAACTGGGTGAAAGGGCTGGACGGCGAATATGGCATCACCGAGCCCATTGAAGTGCTGATGGGTGAGGAGAAGAAAGATATCAATGCGGGCATGTTGACATCCTCCACGGTGGCGGGCCTGTTCTTTGACGATTTGAACGACAATGGCATGCAGGATGAGGGCGAGCTGGGGATGGAGGATGTCCAGGTACGTCTGTATTCCCAGGATGCGGAGATCGACCTGACCGTACCGGTGCAGGCGGATGGCCACTACTTCTTTGATGGGGTTATGCCTGGAAAGTATACCCTCACTTACCTTTTGCCGGAGCATGTGGAGCTGGCCCGGGTGGTGAAGGATGGCAATACCCTTGAAAACAAGGGCCGAGAGACCAGCACCCAGGAGTTTGCCATTGAAAGCGGCACCGAAAATCAGCGGCCGTTGGTGGGAGCGGTGCGGCTGGGTACGTTTGTAGGCTACTTGTTCCATGATTCCAATGCCAACGGTTTGCAGGATGAAAGTGAGGAGCGTATGAGCGGGCTCCAGCTGGCCTTCACCCCGGACCGAGAGGATTTGGAAGCCATCACTGCCCAGGCGGACAGCGAGGGGAACTTCAGCATCACGGATTTGCGTCCTGCGTCATACCAGATGGATCTGAAGCTGCCGGAAGGATATATCTATAGCGCCAACATCCAAACCACAGGCATCGCGTTGGATACAGCCGCTGAGCAGCAGATGAAATGTCCGTGGCAGGTGTTGATCGGCCGCCAGGAAAATGCCATCGGGGCGGTGCAACCTGGCATGCTCAAGGGCTATGTGTGGCTGGACGAGAACCGGGATGGCGCGCAGGCAGCGGAGGAAGCCTTGCTGCCAAAGCTTGCCTTCGAGCTAGTGGATGAGGCTCAAAACAAAGTGGTGAAAAAGGCCGCCTCCGGAGAGGACGGGCAGTTGACCTTTGTTAATGTGCGGCCGGGGCAGTACACCCTGCGCTTTACCATCCCCCCCCAATCGGAACCCGCAGGGGAGCAGGACGCTACGTTTGCAGCCATGGGCGGAGCGATGAGCCAAAGCGGGATTATCATCAACGAGGGAGAGACCTTTGAGTCCATCCACGCGGGCTTGGTGTGCCGCACCAGCATCGGCGGCGCGGTGGCCCTGGATGAGAATGGGCAGAAGAGCAACCTGGAGGGAATCACGGTGAAGCTGTACCAGGAAGGAACCAGCGAGCCGGTACAGACGGCAGCAACCAAAGAAAACGGGAGTTACCGTTTTGACGGCCTATGGCCTGCCAACTACACCCTCACCTGTGAGTTGCCACAAGCCATGATTTTTGTGCGGCCGGACGATCCCAACTACGAGGCGGGCACTTCGGTGATTGTGGAGGCCAATGGAACGGAGGGTACCAGCGCACAGTTTGCATTGCAAATGGCCAAGAATCTGATGCAGCAAAATGTGCTGTTCATCCGACCCGCCAAGGTGGGCGATATGGCCTGGCTAGACAGCAACAAGAACGGTCTGCTGGACGGTGGCGAACCGGTCATTCCCGGTCTCACGGTGCAGCTGCTGGCATCGGACGGGCAGGTGGCGGAGGAGACCACCACCAACGCCTATGGGTATTACTTGTTCGAAAATGTATATCCAGGAACCTACACCTTGCAGGTGAAGGGCTATGCGGAATTGGCCATCACCAAAGGGGTGCCAGAGTTGCGCATGATCAGCAGCTGTTTGACCAGTGGAGATGGAGCCAGCGCCCAGAGCGATCCTTTTAGCGTGGTCAGCGGCACGGTAAACCTGGATTACGACCTGGGCTATGTGCTGCTGGATGGCAAGAAGATGCCTGAAGCCATCGTACTGCCACCCACCAAGGATTGGACGGGCAGCTATGTATCCGGCGGCGGTCGGTAAAGCTTGCTGAAAGAGACCATTGGCAAGCCTGGCAAGGCTTGCCACGGCACCGAAGGACCGGAGCAGGGATGAAACCCCTGTAAAATTAGTTTTCGCCTGTACTCAAAAAGAGGCTCCTATAAGGAGCCTCTTTTTGAGTACAGGCGAAACCCCGCTGGCCCACAGCGTCCGTATGGGGGAAAGCGCTATCTCTGCCGTGGCTCACTGCTATGCCTTGAGCGAATCCTCGGCAGAGGCGTCGGAGCGGTTTTTATCCACCATCAGCAGCACCACCACAGTCATGTCATCCTTGGGGATGCCTTCGCTGGCAAGCAATGCACAGCGCAGCAAGGCGTCCGCCATGCGTTGGGGCTGAATGTACAGACTTTCGGAAATGGCCCGTTCCATCTGTTCGCCATCGCCCAGCACATCCGCGGCTCCATCGCTCATCAGTATCAAGATATCGCCGCTGTGGATGCGAAGGCTTTGGCTGGTCGGCTCCACTTCCTCCAGGATCCCCAGGGGCAGGCTGGAGCCCTCCACTTGCTTGATGTAGTTGCCCCGTACCAGCCACGAAGCGCTGGCCCCCAGTTTTTCACTCTGGATGTCGCCACTCCACAGGCTAATATCCATCAGGTCCACAGTGGCGAAACCCTCCGCGTCTGTGGCGGATAAAATCATGCCGTTGACGGCAGTGATGGCCTGGCGGCGGGTATAGCCGGCCTCCAAGCAAAGGAGCAGGAGCTCCAGGGTTTTGTTGCTGACAGTGTGGGCATTGGCGCCATGGCCCATGCCATCGCTGAGCAACAACACAAAGCGCCCGCCGGGAAATTGCTTGGCTGCAATGGCATCCCCACAGACCCGCTCTTCCTCCCAGGCGGTTTGTTGGCCCGCGCATAGGTTCGCCACGCCAAGCTCCACGCTATATAGGGGTAATTCTTCAAGCTCCGTACGGTTTTTCATGGTGCGAACGATACCCAGTGAAAGCCCAGCCTCTTCCTGAAGGTGACGCAACAGCTTATGGGGTTGTTTTCCCAGCGGCGCCAGCGTTTCTGTCTCAATGGCCGCCTGTAGATGACCGTCCACCCGGCGCGCATAGCATAAGCTGCCTGGGTAATGCAGGTCGCGTATGGTTTTATTGATCTGATAGGCCGCTTGCAGATCCCCCAAGGTTTCGCCGCCGGTAAGCGCGCGAATCTCCGCGATGGCGTCGGCCATGGCGGTGAGATGGGTAATGGTCATGGCCTGCTCAAAGCGAGCTTTGGCTTGGGCAGCCAATTCTTGATGGTGGGCCTGGAGCAGCTGCGCCACGGCAGCAGGGGCTGATTCCAGGCGCTGGCAGGGGCACTCGTCCAGGTTGGGGTAATGGGCGCCGATGGGCTCTCCAGCCAGCGTGAAGTCCATGATCTCATCCAGCAGGGCGATGGTCTCGGCGTGGTTGCGGCCAAAGCAAATTTCTCGCTGTGGGCAGCCGGTGCATAGGAAAGGGACCAGATCCTCTCCGGTAAAGGAAGCGGAGTCAGACGGCGGTAGGGAGGGCAAAGCCGAGGACATGGCCCGCATCGCGCTTTCCCAGCGAAGCAGTCGTTGTTCCACAAAGAGCCCCTCCATGCCTCGCGCGGAGGGAACGGATGCCAGACCGGAGGACTGCAGCCGGTGCACAGGTCTTTTCCAGGTAAGGGGGAAGAGGACGCAGGCCAGCGTGGCAGTAACATGGGGAAGGGCGGGAGTGGAAAAAGGGGTGAGGAAAAAGCCCACCATATGCCCCGCAAAACAGGCCAGGGCACAAAGCCAACGCCTTTTTGTTCCTGCGGTGAGGCCTGCGGCCAAGCCCCCTAGGGCCAGGTGAAGCGCAAGCCGACTTTCGTGACCGCATAGCGCCAGGGCTGCCCCGCATAAAAGGCCTGCGGTCGCGCCGGCGGTGCCGCCCAACGCATAGGCACAGTACAAGGTGCACACAAGGGCGGCTACGTGGCCCATGTTAATGGTCCATAAGCGCAAATAGCCAAGGCCACAAACCAGCGATAGCATCAAGAGTATGGCGAAGGCCTTTTCAGGCAAGGTAAGGATAGGTCTTGCATCCCGGATCAGCACTGCGCCGCGCTGAAAGGCTACGGTGAGCCCCATACATAAGGGGATCGCCGCACAGCCAAGCAAGATGGGAAGAGGAGCGCCTTCCACCAGGGCCGCAATCACTCGCGGCATCATGGCGAGGCCGGCCGCTGCCGCAATTCCCGGCAGGGTTTTGGGCCGGTAAAGGAGCAGCGCCAGCCATAATCCCACACAGCCCACATACTGCCATATGTCCAATTGCACATTGCTCAGCAAGCGAAAGAATAAAGAGGCCATTACCCCCAGCAAGGGGAACAGCGCCTGAATGCCACGGGTAGGGGTTGCCAGCAGGTAAGCGGCGGCACAAGGGGAGGGCACGCCCAGCCAGTTCACAAAGGTCAGCAAAAAGGCCTCCAGCGACATACGCAAAGAAGGCAGCGCACCCTGGATAAAGGTCAGCGCGCCTTCCCATAATCGGCGGGAAGCGGAGGGCTTGAACTCCAATTTAGAAGAGGACCCCTGCGAAAGGCCATGCTCTGTCCCAAGTTGCATAGACAGCCCCCCATATCAAAACGTCAAAGTCAGTATACAGCGGGATTTTGTGGCCTATGTCGCATGGGAGCGCGAAGGATGGGGAAAGTTCGGGGTGAGCTTGCGCTTCCCAGGGCAAGCAGCTATAATGATTTGGCATAAGAAAGGGGAGAACGCAGTGAAAAAGCGTGTTTTGGGCTGTTTGCTGGCGGCTTGCCTGTGCGCAAGCCTTTGCACAGCCTGCTCTACCACCATCGTCAGAAGTCAGGCAATTATGAATAAATATACCATGAACTTTTTCGACACCTTCGACACGATGGTTACCATCATTGGCTATGCCGAGGGTCAGGCTGTCTTTGATCGGGTGACGGCGGAGGCTGAGGCGGCATTTCAGCGTTATCACAAGCTGTTTGACGCCTACCGGGAGTATGAGGGCATCCAGAACGTGTTTACCCTCAACCGGGATGCGGCCAAAGCGCCTGTTGCAGTTGGAGATGAGCTGTGGGCTCTGCTGCTGTTTGCCAAGGAGTGGCAACCCAAGCTGCAGGGCACAGTGAACATCGCCATGGGTTCTGTGCTGGGCCTTTGGCACGATTGCCGGGCCGTGGCTGAGGCGGGCGAGACGGCTGTGTTGCCGGACATAAAGGCCCTGCAAGAAGCGGCGCTGCATACCAGCTTTGAGGATGTGACGCTGGATGAGGCCGCGCAGACGGTGTTTTTCCGGGATCCACAATTGAAGCTGGATGTGGGAGCAGTGGCCAAGGGTTTTGCCACGGAACAGGTGGCAAAGCAAATGTTGGCGTCCGACATGCCCAGTTTCATCATCAATGCAGGTGGAAATGTGCGCGCGGGCCGTGCGCCGGCTTCGGGTCGCGTCCATTGGGGGGTGGGCTTGCAAAATCCAGACGTTGCACAGGATATCACAGCACTGGATCAATCCATGGACGTTCTTTTTTTGGAGGATCTCTCCGTGGTCACCAGTGGGGATTACCAGCGCTATTTTACTGTCGACGGCTTACGGTACCACCACATCATTTCTCCCCAGACTCTGTTCCCCGCGACGAATTTTCATGCGGTTTCCATTGTTTGCCTGGATAGTGGCATAGCGGATCTCCTCTCCACGGCGGTTTTCCTTTTGCCTTACCAACAAGGCCGTGCCCTGGTGGACAACCTGGATGGAGTGGAAGCCATGTGGGTGACGGGCGAGGGGGAAGGCCGGGAGGTGCTAATGACGGACGGCATGAAGGCGTTTTCCAAAAATCAAGGAGCCACCAATCCAGATCAGTAGCCTCTTGCCAAATGGGGCTGGTGATGCATAACAAAGTCCATCCCTCCACATGCTGACAGGGCAGAGCATGTTGGAGGGATTTGGATGAATAAGAGAAGATGGACGGGATGGGTCGTGCTATCCGTGCTGCTGCTTTTGGCGGCAGGCGCGGTGGCGTTGGTGGATGTGATGACGCAGCGGCCTTTGGACAAGCAGAAGCTGCAGCAAGCGAAGGATGGCCTAGTCGTTTTGTTCCCGGATGCAGATGTCGGCGAGGGCTTTGCGGCCGTTCCGCTTCCGGAAAACAGTCCGTTGGATTTCGCGTGCCAGGTGCGGCGCGAAGATACATTGCTGGGGTATGCGGCAGCCGCCACCGTTCAAGGCTACGGAGGCCCCATTCAAGTGTTGGTGGGGGCGGAGCCGGAAGGAGCCTTGCGGGGAATCGTGGTGGGCGGCGAGGGTTTCGCGGAGACCGCCGGCATCGGCAGCCAGGTTCAGCAGGAGGCTTTTACCACTCAGTTCGCAGGCAAAACCCCTCCCCTAACCTTGGGCGCAGAGGTACAAACGGTTGCAGGTGCCACCATCAGCAGCCGTGCGGCATTGAACGCTGTGAACCTAGCCACAGACAACCTATGGCAGTTGGTGGGCATGCCGGTACCTCCCATGGAAACCACGCCGCGAGCCATAAACGCAAGCGTGCTGGGCTATGGTGGGCCGGTGTTGGTGCAGCTTCTCTTGGAGGATAACGGCACGATTGCGGCCATGCAAGTAGGCGGCGCGCGTTTTTCGGAGACGGAGGGCATTGGGTCTCGGGTCAAGGAAGATGCCTTTACCAGCCAATTCATTAGCAAAACGCCTCCCTTGGCCCTGGGGGAGGGGATCGACGCCATCGCCGGAGCCACTGTAAGCAGCCAAGCGGTGGTAGACGCAGTCAATACGGCGGCTACCTATATCGACCGCCAATAGGAACGCTTCCTCACAACGATGGAGCCCTGCAAAACCCACACCCCCTCAAGCCGCTCCTTGAGGGGGTGTGGGTTTTGTGCTTTGCGCAGGGGCTGCCGGCGAGCGCCAAGCAAGAGATGCCAACACTTTTCAGCGCCATGAGCAATCAGGTGCCTAATACCTTTACACCGTCCCGATGCGCCACATATTGAATGAAGCTTCGCTTGACCATGGTGAAAACCCGGCGTGAAATGGGGACCGCTATCCCGGAGGCCAGTTGAAAGGCATAGCCGTTAATCCCGCGCACCTCGTCCATGTTGATGATGTAGCTTTCATGGGGTCGAATGAAGCGTAGGTCTGAAAAGGACTCTTTGATGATCCCGGTGAACGATTTGCGGATGACCCGGCTGGTAATCACATTGCCATCGGTCAGGTGAATGGTGAGTGCGTGGTCCCGATAGGCCACGTATTCAATTTGGTGGATCGCCACGTTGCTCAGGCCTTCTTTGCGTTTGATCAGAACACTTTTGTTTGTGCTCTGCGCCAGCTTTTGGCAGGCGGCGTCCAGCAGGGAATACAATTTTTCTCTTGCAACGGGCTTGAGCAGGAATTGCAGTGGGGCGGTGGGGCTCGTCTCCAAAGCACATTCGGCCGAATTGGCGGTGAAAATGATTGTGGCGTCTTCGTCGCGCTCGCGAATGATGCGGCTCAATTCACCGCCACTATAAATAGGCATGGCGATGTTGATCAAATACACCTGAAACGCCAGCGCAGGGTTTTCCACACATTCCAGCAGATCATAGGCGGACTGGAAGCGGCGTAGGAAAAACTCGGTATCGCTATGGTCAAGCGCATAGCTGTGAATGGAAAGGTACAGCGACTCAAGGGCGTGTATGTCCTGATCACAGATTGCGATGCGGATCATGTTGTGCCTCCAATAAAATCCAGTTATTTCCATCTGATTGTACAATAGCCACCCTATTGCGTCAACCATCAAGGGAAAGGAAGGATCGATGGACGGATGGACTCGCACAAAAGGAAACAGCAGGCCGTCGGGCCTGCTGTAAAGGGGGGCAAAACAGGTTGTCAGACAATCACGCCTTTAAACTGCCAATCGGGTGAAAACCGGGCCATCATACTGGGAGAACCCACTTGCAGCACACCAAAGGCCGTTTCTTTGATGGAGAGCGCGGGGGCCTGCGTGGTCATCCGGGCGGCATCCTGGGGAGCAATGCCAAATTTGATTAGGTTTTGCAACGCGCGGATCAACGTCAGGGTACTTCCGGCCAATGTGCCGTCCGCAAGCCGCGCCGCGCCGTCTTTCACAAACACGTCCTGTCCGCCCAGGGCATACTTGCCCTCAGGCATTCCGGCGGCCTCCATGGCGTCGGTGATGGCTACGGCCATCAGCGGGCCCTTGCAGCGGGCGATCAGGCGCACGATGTCCGGGTGCAGGTGAATGCCGTCGCAGATGAACTCACAGGCAATGCGATCATCCGCCAGGCTAGCGCCGGGCACCCCGGGGGCGCGGTGGCTGAGGGGGGATTGCGCGTTGAAGGTGTGGGTGACGTGGCTAGCGCCATGATCGGCGGCCTCGTGCACCTGCTCCGCGGTACAATTGGTATGGCCGATGCTGACCACGATGCCCCTGTCTGCCAATGCTTGAATGAAAGGCATAGCCCCGTCCAGCTCTGGGGCCAAGGTGATCATCCGTACGATGTCTTCATAGGCGCCCACAAACTGACCCCAATTTTCTTTCGTAGGAGACACGAAAAATTCTTTGCGCTGCGCCCCAGCCTTGCTGGGGTTCATGAAGGGGGCTTCCATATGTGCGCCAAGAACTGTGGCGCCTTCCGGCTCCGGTCGGTTCATCACCGCCTGGATTCCTGCCAGGGCCCTCACAGTATCCTGGGGGCTGGCACTCATGGTGGTAGGCAAAAATGCGGCTACACCTACCTTGCGCAGTTCCCGGCACATGTGGCGCACGGCGGCCTCGCCCTCCATGGTGTCGCGGCCCATGAAGGCGTGGATGTGAACATCCACAAAGCCCGGCAGCAGATAATCGTTGTTCAGGTCAACGACGGTCTCTCCGCTTCGAGGGCTGATCGCCGTTTCTAGGAGGTTGGTGATTTTGCCGCCTTCCGTGACCAAGCGGGTGTGGGGTACAAAACGCCCGTCCAGCAGGGCTGTTGCATTGGTAACGATCATGGACACGCTTCCTTTCCAAACACGAGGGTTCAAAAAGGGGTGCGCCGCGTTTTGCGTCACACCCCAAAAGGTTTCGTTATTGCATCTTGAACGCGGCGTAGATCTCCTGGACAGCGGTTTCGGTTTCGCCGATGTCCTTGATGAATTCCGCATTTTTGAGCAGATCATCTGGGAGGTAGATGACGGGGCTGTTGCTGTAGGAGGGATCCAGATGCGGCGCGGCGGCCTTGTTCACGCACAGGTACAACTGCCACATGGCGTTATGAGCGGCCACCTCCGGGCGCATCAGATAGTCCAGGAACAGATGGGCATTGTCCACATTTTTGGATTGGGCGGACAGCACCAGGCCGTCGATGCCAAAGCCAAGGCCTTCCTTGGGGTAGGCCACTTTCAGATCCGGGCGTTCCGCCAACGCCATATACACAAAGGGGGTGAACATATAGCCCACAGTGGCCTCACCGTTGATCATGGCAGTATAGGGGGTGTTGTAATCAAATGTGCGGATGTTGGGGAAAAGGGGCATCAGCTTTTCCTTGGCCTGCTCCAGCACGGCGGGGTCGGTCTCGTTGAAGCTCTTACCCAAAGTCTTGAGGGTGATGCCCACCACGTTGCGGGCGTCATCGATAATGACGATGCTATCCTTAAGAGCAGGATTCCACAGATCTTCATAGCCTTCAAGGGGAATGGTCACTTTGGCGGGATCATATACGATGAGTGGCGTGCCCGCCATGTAAGGTACAACGTAGTCGTTGGCGGGGTCATAGTATTGGCCCAGGAAGTTTTCATCCAAGTTGCCCCAGTTGGTCAGCTTGCTCTTGTCCAGCTTCTGGATGAGGCCTTCCTTTTGCAGGATAGCCAAGGCATAATCGCTGGCAAGCACCAAATCATATCCCTCGCCGCCGCTCTGGCTGAGCTTGAGGAGCATATCATCGTTGGTTTCGGCAGGGGAATAGACCACGTCAATACCGGTCTCCTTTTCAAAGGCCGCAATGGTATCATCGTCGATATAGGTTTCCCAGGTGAATAGGTTGAGGGTCTTAGGGGTAGCCGGAGTGCAGCCTGCCAGGACGGCTGCGGCCAGTACTAGGCAAAGAACCAGCGCGAGTAGCTTTTTCATGGATTGGATCTCCTTTCATATTTCCGATTGTAAGGATGGTTCATGTGTTTTGTTCATCTGAGCTTCCCGCATGGAACTCGCATATTGGCTGATGGCCACCGCCATAAAAGCGGCTACGATCATCAGGGTACACAGCGCGTTAATCTGCGCGGAGACACCCACCCTTACGCTGGAGTAGATCTTAACGGGCAACGTGATCGCTCCCGAGCCATTGACAAAGAAGCTGATGATGAAATCGTCCAGGGACATGGCCATGGCCAGAAACGCACCGGAGATGATGGCGGGCCGCACCAAAGGCAACGTGATGTCCCATAACACCCGGCCCGGAGTTGCGCCCAGATCGCGGGCGGCGTCAAAGAGCGCGGGGTCCATGCCTACCAGCCGGCTCTTCACGGTTAGGAAGATGTAGGGGATACAGAAGGTGGTATGGCTCAGCACCAGCGTAAGCTCTCCAAAGGGAAAGCCCACCGCGTAAAACAGAGCCATGAAGGCCAGCGCCAGGATGATCTCCGGGATCATGATGGGCAACGTGACCAAAGTCTCCATCCAGCCTTCACTCCGGGCCGCTTTGCCAGTCAGCAGGCTGCGCTGGGCCATACCCACCGCGCCCAAGGTACCGATGACCACGGAAAGGGCGGTGGACCACAACGCCACTTTGGCGCTGACCCACAGGGCTTCGCCATAGCCCCGGCTGCCGGTGAACAGATCCCGGTACCACTGCGTGGTCAAACCGGTGAACTCCACAGGGTTGCGGCTTGGATTGGCATTGAAGGAGTACGCCACCACGGTGATGACGGGCAGGTATAGCACCAGCAACACCAGCGTCAGGAAGAGGATGGACAGAAAGGATTGTCTTTTCATATCAGCCTCCTGCTTAAAACATGCTCATGTCATTGGAGCCGCCTAACTTGCGGTACACAATGATCACAGCGGAGGTGACAGCCAGTAGCAAGATGGAGAGCGCGGCGGCCAGGGGAAGATTGCGGCTGCCAATGAGTTTTTGGATGAGGCCGCCGGCCAACACATTCTTGCCTCCACCCAGCAAATCACTGAGGAAGAACAGCCCCATGGAGGGGATAAACACCAGTACACAGCCTGCCAATAGCCCGGGCAGGGTCAGCGGAACGGTGATGGTGAAAAAGGCCGTAAGAGGCTTGGCGCCCAGGTCCCTGGCTGCTTCCACCACGGAGAAGTCCAATTTCTCAACGGTGGTGTAGGTGGGCAAAATCATGAAGGGGATAAGCGCATAGGCCATGCCCAGCAGCACCGCGCCATTGGTGTTCAGAAGTTTGAGAGGCTCATGGGTCAGCCCCAGCGTCATCAACAGGCTGTTGATCGGGCCGTTGGCGATAAGCAGGATCCGCCAGCCATAAATGCGGATCAGCGCGTTGGTCCAGAAGGGCACGATCACCAGCAGCATTATGATGGAGCGGGCCTTGGGCTTCAGCCTGGCCATGAAGTACCCAAAGGGATATCCCACCACAATGCAGATTCCGGTGGTCATCAGCGCCAGCTCCAGGCTGCTTAGCAACACCCGCAGATATTGCGGGTCAAACAGGCGGGCGTAGTTGCGAAACGTGATCTGATTCGATACCCCTATGTTTTCGCCCTGGGTCAGAAAACTGAGGCCAATGATGTACAGCAGGGATGCGAACACAAAGGCGATGGCCCATAGATACATGGGTAGTTTCAGCAAGCGGGAAAAGGTCCGGTCGCGCTTTTGACAGTCCATCATTCACCCTCCTCCATAGGCCGAGCCAGGGCGGAATCCTGTACCAGGGGCGCGTGATGTACATCCCAGCCCACGCAGACAGTGCCCCCTATGGGATAGGTGTCCAGCTCGGCGGCTTGCGAAACAGCGGATAGGGTCACCCGGTCTGACAGGGCGATGCGGGTGTGCTGCATACCGCCGGCGTATTCCTTGCTGAGGATGGTGCCGGTCAGGTTCATATCAAAGCGGGGGTGGTTGCCATACAGCACCCGCTGAGGACGCAGGCACAGGGCCAAACTGTCCCCCGCGGCCACAGGGAAGTGACCGTCGGAAAGGGCTGGCAGCAATGTACCGTTGACGTTCAGTTGCAGGGGTTGGGGCTGGTTTTTCTTTGCGGGCTCCGCCGTTTCCACTTTGCCCCGCAGCAGGTTGCTCTGCCCGATAAACCCGGCGGCAAACAGCGTTTGAGGGTGCTCGTAGACCTCCTCGGGGGTGCCGGTCTGCTCGATGCGGCCCTCCCGCATGATGACGATGCGGGTGGACATATTCAGGGCTTCCTCTTGATCGTGGGTGATATAGATAAAGGTGATGCCCAGCTGCTGTTGAAGTTTTCTTAACTCCGCCTGCATCTGCTGGCGCAGTTTTAGATCCAGAGCACCCAAAGGCTCGTCCAACAATAGAATCTTGGGATGCAGGATCAAAGCCCGCGCAATGGCCACCCGCTGCCGCTGCCCGCCGGAAAGCTGGGTGGGCATCCTGCGCTCGTAACCCTCCAGTCGCACCAAGACCAGCATCTCGGCCACACGCTGCTTCTGCTCGGCCTTGGGCACATGCTGCAGTTTCAACCCATAGGCAATGTTTTGAAATACATTCATGTGCGGGAACAGCGCATAATTCTGGAACACAGTGTTCACGCTACGCTGCTCGGGGGGGAGAGCGGTGACATCTTGGTTTTCAAGATACACATGGCCTGCGGAGGGCTGCTCCAATCCAGCAATGATTCGCAGGGTGGTGGTTTTGCCACAGCCGCTGGGGCCAAGCAACGTTAAAAACTCCCCGGCATAAACATCCAAATCAATTCCGTGCAGCACTTCACCCTGTCCATAGTCCTTGGCAAGCCCTTGCAGGCGAAGGAAAGGGGTTGCCGTTTCTTCCGTGCTCATATGACTTCTCCTTCGGGGCCGCCGCCCTTTTTCTTTTGGGCTTCGCACAGCGTGGTGAGCAAAGCCTGCACGCTGGGCCAGATCGCTTCATTTACCCAGTAGATCATCTGGCAGCCATCCCGCCGGGCATGCACCAAGTCAGCATCCACCAGCAAGCGCATATGGTAGCTAATGGTGGGTTGGGTACAGAAAAAGGCTTTGTTGATCTCGCAAGCGTTCATCTCCGCTTTGGAGAGCATGGATAAAATCTGCAGCCTCGTTTCATCACACAGCGTTTTGAGAATGGGGATGGAGGCTTTAAGACAGTCCACGGCGCACCTCCTTGGCAAAAATGCTGAATGTTTATAGAAGAATATCTATAAGGTCGATGTCATTGTAAACTCTATATAGAAAGATGTCAATATCCTATTTCAAAAAAATACCAACCCCCCTCACAGGGTCGGCAGTTTGGCTTATGCCTTTTCTTGGTGGTCAAAGGGTAAGGGCATGTGATTGTTGCCATCATCCCACAGCTTATCCAGGCGGTAAAACTCCCGTTCCTCCGTATGAAAAATGTGCACCAAAACGGAGCCATAATCCAGCACAATCCATCGGCCCTCCTGATACCCCTCCGTGCGCAATGGCAATGCATTCTGTTGAGCAAGCTGTTCCTCTACCTGATCGGCCAGGGTCTTGACCTGTAAGGCGCTACGGCCACTACAGATAACCATACAATCGGTGATCACCGTTAGAGCGGATACATCCAGCGCTATGATGTCCTGGGCTTTCTTGTCGTACAAAACGGTGACGATGCGGGAAATGAGTTCATTCATGGGCTTTGCTCCTTTTGCTTTCTTCCGGGGTTAGGCGAGCCAGCCAGTCCGCGGCTCGCTGGGTGGAGGCGTGAGGCTCGGCTTTTTGAGCGGCCAAATAGGCAAGGGTGGAACCCAACATGTGCTGCATGGCGGCGACCAGGCTGCTTTCAGCCAAGTCGCGCACTTCCAACAAGGCGGGATAGTCATTTCGGGAAGGCTCGATCTTATCGGCCAGATAGACCACCATATCCAAGGGTAGCATACCCACTTTTCCAGTGGTGTGACAGGTGATGGCTGAAAGAATATTAGGGTCACTGATGTGATAGCGTTCCTCGGCCAAGGCGGAGCCTACCGGCCCATGGAGCAGGTTCTGGCTGCCCAGGGTCTCCTTGTCCAACAGCAGACGGTGGGCCTTGGCTATTTCCCGCAATGCGGATAGCGGAAGGCATTTGGCGCAATCGTGCAGCAAGCCCGCCAGGGCGGCGGTATCCGGGTCCAGGTTGTGCTTAAGGGCTAAATGGCGGGCCGTATAGGCAACCAGCAAGGAATGCAACAGACGGCGATCGGAAAGGGTCGCCTTGAGCTGGGGATACAGGGCCGCGGCGCTTTTAGGGGAAGGAGAAACGCCATAGAGCCCCATGATGCGTATGTATTCCATCACCTGGGGAAGCAATGGAGCAGGCTCAGTTCCTGTGGCCAGCTCCTGGCGGATGGCGGTGGCCGAAATGTTCAGGGGAGGCAGGGACAGATAGGTGAACCGGGCGCCCCGGGCCTCCAGCTCTGCGCAGATGGGATGTGCGTCGGCGTCCTGGGTAGAGCGGCGGCACACCAGAAACTGGCAAAGCGTAAAAACCTCGTCTGGGTGGTGCCAGTTTGGCAGGTCCAGCAAGGTATCCTCGCCGATGATATAGTACAGTTCCATGCCTGGCAGCTGATCCTTCAGAAGACGTAGGGTGTCCAAGGTGTAGATAACGCCTGTTCGGTCCAGCTCCATGCGGGAGGCGGTGAAGCCCGGCTTGCCAATGAGGGCAAGGTGGGTCATTTCAAAACGATCCTCGGCGGGAGCCAGGCCTTCATGCTTGTGGGGCGGGTTGCCCGTGGGCAGAAAAAGGACGCGGGAGAGCCTGCATTCGGCCATTGCACAGGCGGCGATGTCCAGATGGCGGCTGTGGATGGGGTTAAAGCTGCCTCCCATGATGCCAACGGACTCACCCTTTTTGGAACCTCCCAAAGCTTTGGACAAAAATTCTCGCCCTTTCTGCGCATGCTGATAGCTTATTATACTAAAAAAAAGGGGAAAGGGAAAGACTTTTCCTGAAAGGAGGCTTTGTCCGCATGGAACAATACAAGCAAAAAACCCCGTTTGCCACAGCGATGGATAGACTTTTGCTGCGCCTGGCCGTGGTGGGCTCTGGGGTGGGTTGGTTTGTTTTCTTATGGGGTGTAACATTACCTGCTTTTACGGCGGGGTTTGCCTTTGGATGTTTGCTGTGGATGTCTCTCAGGCGGTTTGAGGCGCTGTCCATTCGTCGCAGGGAGGAACAGCTGCGCTGCCGTCTGGGCGGAGAATTGGCTGTGGATCAACTGCTGTTGATGCCATCCCGGCACGCCGCGTTTCAGTCGGCGATGTGGTTGCTGCAAAAAGCTCCCTTAGAGCTGCAAAAAACCACAGAATGGGGCGTGCTCTGCCGATGGAGAGAAAGCCTCTTGCTGGTCCAGCTAATCGCGCAGCACAAAAGCATGCCCATCACCGTTCAGCAGATCATCGATGTGCATAAGGAGGGCATTGTACACAAGGCTGCAAAAATTGTGGTCTGCACCACAGCGCCGATAAGCCGGGAAGGGAAAGCTTATGCGGATACGGCCCAGCCACCGCTGAAGCTGGTATCTCGCGAGGAGCTCATCCGTCTGGCGGGCACCTGCACGCCGGCCACGGACGAGCAGCTGCGGGGCATGGCCAAAAAGGGCCGCAACCCAGGGGGTTGGCAAAGATGGGTGGAATTGGTGCTGGCTCCGGGGAGAGCGAAGGGATATTTTTTGTATGGGTTGGGATTGACCCTTTTGTCATTGGTGACTGGGCTGTGGTATTATCCCATCCCGGCGGTAATTTGCCTGGGGTTATGCGTGTTATGCAAGTGGTATAAGCCCAAAAGGAAAGAGGAAGCCTTTTGATGGCGCCTATGGTCTGGACGCCCTACCGCGTCCCCTCGCGAACCAGCCGTGCCACGGCCCCCGCGAACCGGTCCACCTGATCTTCGGTGTTGTAAATGCCCACGCTGGCGCGGCAAGCGCCGGTTTGCATGGTGCCCAGCCAGTGATGCATCGCCGGAGCGCAATGCAGCCCTGCGCGGATGGCATAGCCCTCCCGCGCCAAGGAATCCGCCAGGGCGCCGCCATCCAGGCTTTGGGGCACAAAGCTGACCACCCCCACCCTGGAAACGCCTGGGCTTCCCAACAACCGAATGCCACGGATGTTGCCCAGTTGCTCCCGGAGGCGCTCCGCCAGCTGGGACTCATAGGCTTCGATCTCCGATCGGTGTTGGAGGGCGAAGCGGGCGCCTACCAGCAGCCCCGCAATGCCCGGTAAATTGGCGGTTCCGCTTTCGTAGCGATCCGGGAGTGCGGCGGGCTGGAGCATGCTCTCGCTTTGGGAACCGGTGCCCCCCACCACCAGGGGCCGGGGCAGCATGCCCGGGCCCAGCAGCAATACGCCGGTGCCATGAGGCCCCAGCAATCCTTTATGCCCGGGGGCAGCCACCATGTCCGCCCCTAGCTTTACCAAAGAGATATCCAGCACCCCGGCGGTCTGGGCAGCGTCCACCAGCAAAGGGATCCCATGGGCTTTCAGCACCTGGGAGAGCTGGGACACGGGCTGGATAACCCCAGTGACGTTGCTGGCATGGCAAAGGACGCATAGCGCTGTTTTTGGGGTGATCGCGGCGCGCAGCCCCTCCATGGTGAGGAGCCCCCTGCTGTCTGGTTCCAGCACATGCACTTTGATGGAGCCCTGCTGCTCCAAGCCTTTCAGAAGCCGCATCACCGCATTGTGTTCCCCGTGAGAGCAGATGACCTCATCCCCCTCAAAGAGGATGCCCCCAATGGCGATGTTCAGCGCCTCGGTACAGTTGGAGGTGAAAATGACCTGCTCCGGCCCAGAAAGGCCATAAGCGCTGGACAGCAGCTCACGGCAGGTTTCCATCACCCGACCGCCGCATAACGACAGCCGGTGCCCGGCCCGGCCTGGATTGCCCCCAATGCGCGTCAACACGCCCGCCATGGCACGGGCCACCATGGGCGGTTTGGGAAAGGATGTGGCTGCATTATCCAAATAAATCATGGGAAGGTACCGCCCCCTCTCGTTGCGCTTGCGCCCTTCCTCATCCAGTCACCTTCCATGCGGGTCGCCGTATACTGTATGAGGAAGGAAGGGGGATATGAACCCATGAATGAAGCTTTTGGGATTGCCTCATTTCGCTCGCGCCAGCAAGTGATGAAGTTTGAGAACGTCCTTCGCCGAGAAGGCGCGCGCGTGTCCATCATCACAACGCCCAGGGATGTGGCCGTAGGTTGTGGTCTGAGCATCCGTTTTGAACTGGACGAATTTGATAGGGTATCTGATGCGTACAATCGCTACAGGCCTACCAATTTGATTGGCTTTTATCAGGTGGAGCGTTCGGAGGGCAACCGGACGGTCACCCGCCCGATGACATAAATGAAAGCGCCCCCTGGCCTTGGATTAGGTCAGGGGGTTGCAGCTGTAAGCTTTGTTTCGACGTTAGCCTATGTTGGTTTGAAATCAAGCGGTTCATCATTGTACGAAAAACCAAACAGGCGTTAAGAAATGAAAAGGGCAATCAGAACAAGGCCCACACCCACATAAATCCTGATCGCTTTTTTAGTCGTTGGTGATGTCTCCATCCCCGCTCACAGGGATGGCCTCGCCCAGATAGGTGGGATAGGGCTGAAAGATCCCCCAAAAAAAGTCCTTCACCCGGGCCAGGTATTCGCGGCATTCAAAATAAAGCTGGCGGGGATGGGTATGTAGGTCAGAGGGGATGCCGTACGCCTCAATGCCCATGCGCTGCGCATTGTAGATGGCCCGGTTGAGGTGGAAATGTTGGGTGACAATGACAGCCTTTTTGACTTGGAAGATATCCCGGGCGCGGTACATGCTTTCATAGGTGGAGAAACCCGCGTGATCCATAAAGACGTCGGAGGAAGGCACGCCTTGTTCAACAGCGACAGCTTTCATGGTGTTTACCTCATCATAGTCCACACGCCCATGATCGCCGCTCATCAGCAGTTTTGGAGCAGCGCCCATGCGATAGGCGTCGATGCTAACTGTCAAGCGGTCCGCCAGCATGGGCCCAGGCGCATCGTTGCGATTCAAACCCGCGCCAAGCACCAACACACAGTCCATATCCAGACTGCCGGCATCCGTCAGCGCCAGGATTTGACCGTTGGTGGAGAGGATCATGTATGCGTTGATGGCGGCGGTAAGAGCCGCCGCGCATAAAGCCATGATGACCAGAAAGCGAAAAGCGCGAAAGGCGAAGCTGCGCTTTCTCTTCGTTGAGACAGGGGCGTTTGCAGGCGCGTCCGCCGCGCCGGGGGAGAGCATATCCTTGATGAGGTCTGGTGGGTTGTGTTCGTTCATCATCAGATCGTTCATCCTTTTTCTGGAAGTAATGGGAAGCTGATAATGAAACGCATGAAGCATTGGTATTCATGCAATCATGGCCGGATATGTTGCGGCCAGCGGCGGAGAATTGCATGGAAAGCCCAAGTGGACAGGCAAAAAGAACCGCCCGAACGGGCGGTTCTTTTAGATCATTACACGCTTATTCCGCAGTTTCAACCTTGGACTTGGTGGGCAGGGCGCGCTGCACGATGCCACTACGCAGGCAGCGGGTGCATACATTGGCCCGCAGGGTGGTGCCGCCCGCAGAAATGCGTACGCGTTGCACGTTGGGAGCCCAAATGCGGTTGCTTTTGCGGTTGGAGTGGCTGACCTTGTGGCCGCTCATGGTTCCTTTTCCGCAAACCTGACACAAATGACCCATATCCTTACACCTCCTAACGGGAGTTAAACGTTTGTCACAGCCTGTCTATTTTAGCACCATTGTGATGCTTTGGCAAGAGGGAAGCAAAATTTTTTCCAGGGCGGTGCGATTTCCTGTTCGCTGCCCTCTTGCCTATTTGTCGTCCATTTTCAACACCGCCAGGAACGCCTCGCTGGGCACCTCCACGCTGCCAAACTGGCGCATGCGCTTCTTGCCTTCCTTCTGCTTTTCCAGCAGCCTCTTTTTGCGGGTGATGTCGCCGCCGTAGCACTTGGCCAGCACGTCCTTGCGCATGGCTTTCACGGTTTCCCGGGCAATCACCTTGCCGCCGATGGCCGCCTGGATGGGGATTTCAAACATCTGCCGGGGGATCACGTCCTTCAACTTTTCGGCGATGTTGCGGCCCCGGGCGTATGCCTTGTCCTTGTGGACGATGATGGAGAAAGCGTCGCAGATGTCGCCGTTTAAGAGGATGTCCATCTTCACCAGATCACTGGGCTGGTAGCCCTTCATCTCATAGTCAAAGCTGGCATAGCCCCGGGAGCGGCTTTTTACCTGGTCGAAAAACTCGTAGATGATTTCGTTGAGGGGGATTTCGTATAGCAGTTTCACCCGGCCGCCCTCGTACTGCATGTCCAGAAAGGTGCCCCGCTTGTCCACGCAGATGTCCATGATGGCCCCCACATATTCCTGGGGGGTGTAGATGGCGGCGGACACATAGGGCTCCTCCATGTGCTCAATTTCGCCCATGCCCGGCAGGTTGGAGGGGTTGTCGATGTCCACCTCATTGCCGTCTGTTTTGTAGACCTTGTAGATCACGCTGGGGGCAGTGGTAACCAAGTCCAAATCAAACTCCCGCTCCAGGCGCTGCTGAATGATCTCCATGTGCAGCAGGCCCAAAAACCCGCAGCGGAAGCCATAGCCCAGGGCCACGGAGGTTTCCGGGTCAAAGGACAGGGAGGCGTCGTTCATGCGCAGCTTTTCCAGAGCGTCGCGCAGGTTGTCGTAATCCGCGCCGTCAGCGGGATAGATGCCGCAAAACACCATGGGGGTCACCTGGCGGTAGCCGGGCAGGGGGGCCGCGGCGGGCCGGGCCCCGTCGGTGATGGTATCGCCCACCCGGGTGTCCCCCACGTCCTTGATGGAGGCGGAAATGTAGCCCACATCCCCGGGCAGCAGCTCCCCACAGGGCACATAGCCGGGGTGGAACGTGCCTACCTCCACAATGTCAAACTCGGCGCCGCTGGCCATCATGCGCATGCGCATGCCCGCCTTCACGGTGCCCTGCATCACCCGCACAAAGCAGATGGCCCCTTTGTAATTGTCGTAAAACGCGTCAAAAATGAGGGCTTGCAAAGGCGCGGTTTCGTCCCCGCTGGGCGGAGGAATCTGCCTGACGATGGCTTCCAGCACCTCCTGGCAGTTCAGGCCCGTTTTGGCGGAGATCATGGGCGCGTTTTCCGCGTCCAGGCCAATCACGTCCTCGATCTCCT
>JAVBSI010000017.1:0-25402 GCA_031556815.1 Eubacteriales bacterium
GTTTCCAATGGAAAGGGTTTGTTGCCTCGCTCCCCTTTGTAGTAGCACGGCTTAATGATTCCCTGCCATTCACTCCATGGTATGATCCGATCCATCTGCTCCAGAAATTCCTTCTTGCTCGTCTGTGCCTGTGCCAGTTCATCCCCCCAGCCCGGATAGGCTTAATTGCTTATTCATATCCCTATTTTACCACTTTCCCTCTGGTTTTTCATCTGTTGTGCGGTGTTGCCTTAAGCAAGCCACATCGGATCGATAGCAGCATCACATAGTCGGAAGGCGCTGACGCGGTGGGATGCTGGTGGATGAGGTGCTGCTGGAGGGTATTCATCGAATGGAAAGCACCTTGACCTGGGAAGAATGCTATTTTCCGCGCTGAGCCATAGTACCTGCTGGATGGGACCAAGCAGGCAAAATATCCATTGCCGATGAAGCGCGTCAAAATGCGAGCCTTGTCACCTTTAACAAAGCCCGTCTTTTTCGAACTCGGGGGTGTCGTTACCGCGACAGCCTCTCTGATGACACCAAAGGTGTCGGAGATTATGGTGCTGAAAGCGGGATTCGAACCCGCACGCCCATAGGACAGGAGATTTTAAGTCTCCGGCGTCTGCCATTCCGCCATTTCAGCAAAAGCACGTTATTTATTATGATGCAAGGCAAAACGAAAGTCAAGATTTCCGTCGTATCGATTTTCCAAAATCGCCTCAGACTACCGCATGAGATGAAACAACACACCTGCGGAAGTAAGGTTTTCCATGAAAAGAATTGGCAGGCGTATTTTGCTGGCCAGCGGTCAAAATAGCGTTGAAACCACAATGGGAGGTGAAAAATTCGATGGTAAACCAAAACTCCGGTTCTTCACGGAGCAACTCCACCAGTGTGCCGGAAGCACGCGCAGCCTTGGACAACATGAAATATGAGATCGCCAAAGAGCTTGGTATCAATTTCAAGCAAGGCTATAATGGCGATCTCAGCGCCAAGGACAACGGCTATGTAGGCGGCTACATGGTAAAAAAGCTCATTGAGCAGGCCCAACGCCAAATGGCGGCCCAAAGTGGGAACACCACGCGCTAAGCGCAATTATTTTGATGAGGTGAACGAAAATGTATCAGAACCAGAGCAGCAACAGCAACTCCAAGACCATGGTACCCGAGGCCAAGCAGGCCCTCAACAACATGAAGTTTGAAATCGCCAACGAGCTTGGCATCAACCTGAAACAGGGCTACAACGGCGATATGCCTAGCCGTCAGGCCGGTTATATCGGCGGCTATATGGTCAAGCGCATGATCGAGCAGGCCGAGCGCGCCATGAGCGGCAAGTAAGGGTTTCTATCGAAAAGCGGCGTTCTTGCATGGCAGGAATGCCGCTTTTTGATACCAACGATGCGATGCGTTTACGCCGCAAGGCTTAGCTTGGCCAGGGTAACCATGTCCTCCGGACTCAGGCCGATCAGCAAAGTCTGGAAATGCGTATAGGTTACAAATCCGGCAGGGGCTGCGGGTACTTTTTTTACATGCTTACGCATCGTATAGTCCACGGGTTGGGCCGGATGGTGACGGCCCTTGCTAAAGTATACCGCCAGCTTGCCCGCCAGCAAGAGCGTTGCGTCGGACGGAGCCTTCACGCTGCGGATGAGCACATGGGAACCAGGGATGCCCTGAGCATGCAGCCACAACGCATTGCCCTCCGCGCTAAAGGTGAGGCGGTCGTTTTGCAAAGCATTCTTGCCAACCAATATCTCCGTCCCATCAGGACTGATAAAGCGGTATGGCTTGCCCTGCAGGGCTTTTTTTCGTTTGCGCTGGGCAGGGTCTGGCTTCAAATAGCCGTTCTCAGTCAAAAGCTGGCGGATTTCACTGAGATCGGCGTTGGAGTTGCATTTTTCCAGGTCTTCCAGGGCGTTTTCCAACAACAAAAGCTCTTGCTGCGCCTTTTGGATTTGCTGGGCGGCATGCTCCTTGCCCACTTTGGCCTTGCGATATTTTTTATAAAACTGCTGCGCGTTTTGCGCCGGGGTCAGATGATTCATTAGCGGGATCATGACCATGGTGAGGTTCGGGTCGTAATAATTAGGCAATGACACGTGAGCAGCGCCTTTTTCTACCAGGTGCAAGTTGGCGGTTAAGAGCTCGCCAAAAATGCGGTTTTCTTCCGCCTGATCGCTCTGCAAAATGGTTTGCAGCAGGATCCCCTGTTTTTTTTCCAGCCGGTCGATGGCATTTTTAATATGCTTTTGCAAATCCGCGCTGCGCTGGCGCATGCGCAGATGTAAATCGCGGCCCAGATAGAAATCATCCATGGCTTGGCACAGGCTGTCTCGGCGTTCCTGCCGTTCCTTGGCAAAAGTGCGGTAGGGGAAAGGAAAAAAATCCAGCACCAACCCGGTTTCGTCCAAAAGCACCATGGGTGATCCTTTGGCGGGCAAATGCTGAAAAAATGCCTCCAGGGCCGTGGACACCAAATCCCAGTTTAGTCGGCTGCACGGAAGCGTTCCGTCCAAATCCAGCTGAGCGCAAACTTCTTTGGCACAAACGCAGGCCATCCCCGCCACAACTTCTTGCATGGCTTTGGCAAGCGGCAAAGGCAAGACTGAAAACCGCCGCGTGATTTGATCGGCATTGATCAGCGCCGGATCCAGTTTCTGCTGCTGAGGGGGTAAATGATAGACCTGCCCTGGGAGCACCGTGCGGATTCGGCTCATCTCACTGTTCACATGTTTGATGCTATCGATGATGGTTCCACTTGCGTCTACCAACGTCAGGTTGCTGTGACGGCCCATCATTTCCAGGTAGAGGGTTTTGGGCGTAGGGTCGCCGAGCTCATCCAGGCCTTCCAGGCGGAGAGACAGGATCCGATCACCGCCGATCTGTTGAATATCCGTAAGATGTGAGCCAGTCAGATGCTTGCGCATGAGCATGCAAAACATGGGGGGCTGCGCGGGGTTTTCGTAGCTTTCAGTGGTAATCTGGGCGCGGGCATGGTTGGCGCTGGCGCTGAGCAGGAGCTTGTGATTGCTACCTTGACTGCGGATGAGAAGCAGCAGGGAGTCTCGCTCAGGCTGGCTTACCTTGTCTACCCGTCCGCCAATGAGCAGCCCTTGAAGCTCCCTTGTGATAAAGGAGAGGGTAAAGCCATCCATGGGCATGCGTCATTCCTCCCAACCCACCTGTTTTCGCTTGATGATAGCATAGACGCATGCTTTGCGCAATGGTAGTCATGGTTCACCCAAAGAGGACATACACTTGCATAGCAACACTACAAGGAGTGGAAACCATGAAGATTAAGAGGGCCGATATCGAGCGAATCCTTATTTTGTGCGCGGCTGTGCTGGTGGTGGTATTGGCGTTGAGAGGGAACCAGCAAACAACCTCGCAAACCATGTATGAGCAAGCGGAGATCCCCATTGCCCAGACCAGCACGGACTTGACGGAAAAAATTTCTACCACGGTCTTTTATGAGGACGGGGAAGGATACCTGGTGCCTGTTACCCGCCAAATCGCCAAGACGGACGGCATCGCCAAGGCAACCTTGGCCCTGATGGTAAAAAGCAGCCAAAATGATATGGAAGCGGCACGGCTTGGACTGCGCACCGTGGTACCGGAAAACACCACCTTCCAGATCGATATCCAAAATGGCAAGGCGCGGGTGGATATAAGCAAAGAGGCTTTGGATTGCGCCTCGGCAGAGCAGGAAGCCCTGATGGTCGGCGCCATCACCAACGCCATGACCCACTTTTCCACTGTGGATCAGGTGGAGCTGCTCTTTGATGGGCAAAAGCGTAGCAAGCTGACCTACGGCACGGATGTAAGCGATGTGTTCGCACAAAGCACGGTAAACTTGGAAAGTGTAGAGACCATGACCGATGACAGCCATCTGGTGCAGCTTTATTTCCCCTCGGAAACAGGGCGGCTTTTGGTGCCTGTAACCCGGGCGGTGTTCAGCGACGCGGATCCCACCACCGCCATGGTGGAACTGGCTAAGGGGCCGCAAAGCGACAGCGGGCTAGAGCGCGCCTTGCCAGAAAACTGCGGAATTCGCAGCGTTACCATGAAGGACGGCGTGGTCACGGTGGACTTTACCAAAGAGTTCCAACAAACCATGCAGCAAAGTGACGGAGGCAAACAAACGGTCCGCGCCATTTTGTTCACCTGTTCTCAGTTCCCAGGGGTGAAGAAAGTGCAGCTGTTGGTGGAGGGGCAACCGCTTAGCAGCCAGGCGGAAAGCGCCGCTACCTTCATCAATCAGGAGGAAGAAGTGATATCCCAGTATCCTGGCGTGATTGAGATTGATTAAGCCACTCTTTACAGAAATCAGCTAAAACAGTATAATAGCAACGAAGTTGCAAATCCTCAAGGGGCGACGAGGGTCGCCCCTTTCTATTGCAAAGGAGTGCGCCATGAAACGCATCAATCAACGTGCGGCGTCCCAACCCCGCCCTTGTACCCTCCACACAGGGTTCGTGCAGGCCGCCTACGGAAGCTGCCTGATCAGCACGGGCAAAACGCAAGTGATCTGCACTGCCAGCGTTGAGGAAGGCGTGCCTCCCTTTTTGCGCGGCGCGGGCAAGGGTTGGGTGACGGCGGAGTACGCGATGCTTCCCGCCTCGACGGGCCAACGCAAGGCAAGAGATGGCATTAAAAAAGATGGGCGGGGCGTGGAAATCCAGCGGCTGATCGGCCGCAGCTTGCGCCAGGCTGTGGATATGAATTTGCTGGGGGAGCGTACCATCACGCTGGATTGCGATGTGCTCCAGGCGGATGGCGGCACTCGCACAGCTTCCATTACAGGGGCGTATGTGGCGCTGGCCCTGGCGGTGGACAAGCTGATGCAAAACGGTTTGCTGCAAAAAAACCCGCTGGTGGGCCATGTGGCGGCGATCAGCGCCGGCATTGTACAAGATGTTCCTATGCTGGATCTGTGCTACGCCGAGGATAGCACCGCCCAGGTGGATATGAATATCGTGATGAACCATCGGGGCGAACTGATCGAATTGCAGGGAACGGGCGAGGGCCGGGCTTTTACCAATGCGGAGATGAATGCGCTGCTCACGCTAGGCCGCAGCGGCGTTAGGCAGATGATGCATGCCCAACGGCATGCCTTGGAGGCAGCGGGGGTACACCTTTTGCCGCCTGCACGGGTGGTCATAGCCAGTGCCAACCCCCATAAAGTACGAGAGTTGTCGGATCTTTTCAGCGGCATATGCGAAGTGGTCAGCATGAAAGAGATGGGTGTCACCCAGGAGATTGAGGAAACCGGCGACACATTTGCGGAAAACGCTATCCTAAAAGCTGAAGCGGTAATGCAAGCCACGGGTTTGCCCGCCTTAGCGGATGACAGCGGCTTGATGGTGGATGCCCTAGAGGGCGCGCCAGGGGTGTATAGCGCCCGATATGCCGGGGAGCACGGCCATTATCAGAAGAACAACAAGCTGTTGCTCAAGAACATGGAGGGCAAGCAAAACCGGGCGTGCAAGTTTGTCACTTGCATGGCGCTGGCTCTGCCTGGGGCGCAAACCCGTGTGGTACGGGGGGAATGCGTCGGCATGCTGTTGGAGGCGGAGCGGGGCCAGGGCGGTTTTGGGTATGACCCGCTTTTTCTGTATGAAAACGGCCAAAGCTTTGCGGAAATGGGCGAGAAGGAAAAAAACAAGATCAGTCACCGTGCCCGGGCGTCCGCGGAAATGAAGAAGGTTTTGCAAGAGGTGTTGTAAGCGCCATGAAACGCTTGGTGGCGGTATCGGATTCCCACGGCTTTGCCGACCATCTGCGAGATGCGGTGCGGCTTGCCTTGGAAAAAGGAAAAATTGATATATTCGTGCACCTGGGGGACGGCCATGCTGATCTGGAGGCCGTCCGTCCCATGCTGTTGGCGGCAAACCCACAGGTGGAGATCGTGGCGGTGCGCGGGAATAACGACCCTGGGCATTGTGCGCCTACAGAAGCCTTGATTGCATTGGGACGCCATAAGATTCTAGCTGCCCATGGGCATACGCATCATGTGAAATACGGCTTGGACAGGCTTTGCTATGCGGCCCGGGAACGGGATGCAACTCTGGCGCTATACGGCCACACTCATCGCTTCCACCTGGAGGAGGCCTTCGGGGTGCTACTGGTTTGCCCTGGCGCAATCTGTGACGCCTCCATGCAAAAGGCGGCCTTTGTGGATATTCGCTTGGCAGAGGATGGGCACATCGCAGTGAAGCTGGTGGATTGGAGCGGCGTCCTGATGTGACGGGACGAGTAGCTGATGCCATAAGGGGTGAACAGGGATGTTTCAGTTTGCAGGCGCGTTGGTGTTGGCGGGTTTCTTGGCGATTTATTTTGGCAAGATGTTGCTGCAAAGGCGCAAAGGCATCATCACGGACCAGTTGGGAAAAGGAAGCAAAGCGCCGTCCTTGCAGCGGGTGGAGGTGCTAACAAAGCTGGCCACCTTTGGGGTGGTCATCGGGCAGGCCTTGAGCATTGCGCTGAACGCATACGCGCTGCCTACATTTTGGCGGATTGTGGGCTTTGTGCTGGGCATGGGCGGGGTGGCGCTCTTTGGGCTGGCGGTGGTGGACATGAGGGATAGCTGGCGGGCGGGCATCCCGCAGAAGGCCGAGACCCGACTGGTCACAACAGGTCTGTACCGATACAGCCGCAATCCGGCCTTTCTGGGACTTGGATTCATCGATCTGGGCTTGTTGTTGATGTTTGGGAACATCCCTCTTCTGCTGCTTACCTGCTTCGTGTTGGTGATGCTGCATTTGCAAATCCTTCAAGAAGAACATTTTTTGCGGGCCAGTTTTGGGCAGACGTATGCGAGCTATGCAGCGGTGACCCGCCGATATCTGGGGCGCAAAGCGTTGCCGTGCAATCGTTGAAAAAAGTTCTTGCTTTTTCATTACAATCTTCAAAATTGTCAAAATTTCTTGTCCATACCCGTTGACAAGCGCTCTTTTGCGTGCTACTATGCATACGAAACCCGATGGTTTTAGTCGGGTTTCGAAAGAGGTAGACCATGAAGCTATCCACGAGAGGGAAATATGGCTTGTATGCCATGTTTTACCTGGCACAGCATCAGGGCGAAGGCCCTCAAAGCCTTCAAAGTATTGCCGCCACTGGGGTGCCCAGGCAGTATTTGGAGCAGTTGCTGGGCAATCTGCGGCGGGCGGGGTTGGTAACCACGGTGCGCGGAGCGCAGGGCGGGTATCAGATTTCCAAAGCGCCGCAGGAGATCAGCTTGCTTGCGATTATGGATGCCATGGAGGGCCCCATCGAACTAAGCGAGTGCATGGTGGACGAAAGCCATTGCAGCCGCGCATGCGCCTGCCCAGTGCGCAATGTCTGGCAACAGCTGACAAATTCTTTTAACCGCGAGTTGGCGGGCATTACCTTGGGCAGCATGCTTAACGATTGTTGCGAAAGTGAGGCGCTTGAAGTATGAATCATATCATTTACATGGATAACGCGGCTACCACCGCCACCCGGCCTGAGGTGCTGGAAGCCATGTTGCCCTATTTCTCTCAACACTATGGCAACCCCAGCTCCATCCACCAGGTGGGGCGGGAAACCCGTATTGCCGTGGAGAACGCACGCAAGCAGGTAGCTGCAGCTATTGGCGCACAGGCGCGGGAGATCTATTTTACCGCCGGGGGCAGCGAAAGTGATAACTGGGCGATCCGCTGCGCCTGTGAGAAGAATGCGAAAAAGGGCAAGCACATCATTACCAGCGGCGTGGAGCACCACGCGGTGCTGCATACCTGCCAAGCCATGGAGAAGGAAGGATACCGGGTCACCTATCTGCCGGTAGACGAGTATGGCCGGGTGAACCCCGCCGATGTGAAAAGCGCTCTTTGTGATGACACGGTGCTGATCACCATCATGGCGGCCAACAACGAGATTGGAACGCTGGAACCCGTTGCGGAGATCGGCGCCATCGCCAAGGCGGCGGGCGTGCTGTTTCATACTGACGCGGTACAGGCTGTGGGCGCCATCCCTGTGGATGTGAACGCTTGGCACGCGGACATGCTCAGCATGTCCGCCCACAAGTTCCATGGGCCCAAAGGCATAGGCGCGCTATACATTCGTCAGGGCGTGCGCATCGACAATTTGATCTACGGCGGGGCACAGGAACGGGGCCTTCGCGCTGGCACGGAAAACGTGCCCGCGATCATAGGCATGGGCGCGGCCATTGAATTGGCTGTTGCGGAATTGCCCGTATATCAGGCGCAAATGACCGCTCTGCGAGATGAGCTTATGAACGGCATCCTCAAGACCATTCCGGAGGTACGGCTCAATGGTCATGCCACCCAAAGGCTCCCCAACAACGTGAACGTATCTGTGCGGTACTTGGAGGGAGAAGCGCTGTTGATGCGATTGGATTTGGCGGGCATTGAGGGCTCCAGCGGCTCGGCCTGCACCAGCGGCAGCCTGGATCCTTCCCATGTGCTGCTGGCCATCGGCCTGCCTCACGAGATCGCCCACGGCAGCTTAAGGTTGTCCCTGGGACGGGATAATACCCATGAGGATGTACAAGCGGTGTTGACCCAACTACCTAAGATCGTTGAAAATTTGCGTGCCATGAGCCCGCTATTTGTGCAGGCATAAGAATATTCCACCGGCAGAGATAGGACACAAGGAGGCTAAAGCCATGTATTCCGAAAAAGTAATGGACCATTTTGAAAACCCGCGCAATGTGGGCGAGATTGCCCATCCGTCTGGTACGGGCACCGTGGGCAATGCCAAGTGCGGCGATATTATGAAGATGGATATCGACGTGCAGGACGGCATCATCAAAGACGTTAAATTCAAAACCTTTGGCTGTTGTGCGGCCATCGCCACCAGCAGTATGGCCACGGAGATGGTGAAGGGCAAGTCCATCCAGGAAGCCCTGGACTTGACCAACAAAGCCGTGGCCGAGGCGCTGGATGGGCTGCCCCCGGTGAAAATGCACTGCTCTTTGCTGGCGGAGGAAGCCATCCATGCCGCCGTAGAAGACTATCAAAAGAAACACCCCAATGAAAAATAATAGGTCTCAACCAAGGTGCGTTTGAAGCGGCCTTGGTGGGAAAGGAACGTCATGCCAGAGATTCATGGCAATATCGAAGGAATCCGAAAAAGCGTATTGGACGAGCTACGAGCCTGGTATGATGTGCAAGTCCCGCCCGATGCTTTTATGCCGCAGGATCTGCTTTTGCAGCTCTGCGGCTATTCTGCTTCTTTGAACCGTGAAATTGCAGTCTACATCACCCGCTATGGAGAGATTGCGGATGTCTTTGTGGGCAAGGCGGACAGCATTGACCTGCCGGATGTGCGCTTGCGCAGAAGCAACCGTCGGCTGTCCATGATCCGCTGCATCCACACGCATCCCGGTTCCCCTGGAGTGCTCAGCGAAATTGACACCACCGCGCTCCTCAGCATGCGCTTTGACGCCATGTGCGCGGTGGGCGTGGATCCTTTGGGAAAGCCGACCACCGCCCAAGCGGCTTTTCTGGACGCTGCCAGCGAGGGCGCGGTGAGCAAAACGGAGGTATTGCCCGCCCGTAAGATCCCCGATGCGGACTGGCTACAAGCCATTCTGGATGTGGATGTCGCATATCTGGCGGAGGAGCACAGCACCCAAAAGGCGCAGGAGCGGGCGGTGCTGGTAGGCATCGAAAATGAGCGGTCCTTGGACGAGCTGAAAGAGTTGGCCCGCACTGCCGGTGCGGAGACCATCGCAACGGTTTTGCAAAAGCGCTCCAAGCCTGATACAGCGTTTTGCATCGGCAAGGGAAAAGCGGAGGAGCTGGCTTTGCAATGCCAAGCCATGCGCGCGGACCTGGTGATTGTGGATGAAGAGCTTTCCGGCGTGATGCAAAAGAATCTGGAAGAGGTGCTGCGCCTGAAGGTCGTGGATCGCACCACTTTGATTTTGGATATTTTTGCATCGCGGGCCAATACCCGGGAAGGAAAGCTCCAGGTGGAGATGGCCCAGTTGCAATATCGATCCCAACATTTGCTGGGACAAGGTCTGGTACTCAGCCGCCTGGCCGGCGGTATTGGTACCCGCGGGCCTGGGGAGAGCAAGCTGGAGGTCAGCCGCCGCCGCATCCGGGAGCGGCTCAATGATCTGAAAAAAGAGCTGGAATCCATTGAAAAGCAACGGAGCCTTCGCCGCCAACAACGGGAAAAAAACCAGATTCCCTTGATTGCGCTGGTGGGCTATACCAATGCGGGAAAGTCAACTTTATTCAACCAATTGACTGGTTCAAACGTCTATATAGAAGACCAGCTTTTTGCTACGCTGGATAGTGTCAGTAGGCCTATCACATTGCCTCAAGGCGGCAAAGCGTTGCTTGTGGACACTGTTGGGTTCATCCGCAAGCTGCCCCATGAGTTGGTGAAAGCTTTTCACGCCACACTGGAGGAGGCAGCGTTGGCGGACATCAATGTGATTGTGTCCGATGGCGCCGCAAGGGATTTGCAACAGCAGCACGCCACAGTGCTGGAGGTGCTTGACAGCCTTGGCGCGGCGGATACGCATCGCATCGAGGTGCTCAACAAAAGCGACCTGGGCGACGAAAACCATCAGCTGTTTCCTGGCGCCGTTGTGGTGAGCGCAAAGACGGGGGAAGGCCTGGGGGAACTGCTAGCCCAAATCCAGGAGTTTTTGGATCAAGGCATGCAAACCGTGCGGATGTTCATTCCATTTTCCGCCTATGGGCTATTGTCGAAATTGCACAGCTATGGGAGCGTGTTATCTCAAGACCATGGTGAAAGTGGCGTGACTGTTGCGCTACGAGCAAAAGCACAATATGTAAAAAATGCTTGTAAAGAAGGAGCCCAGTTGCTGAATGACGAAAAGATATAGTTGATTATCATGACATCATACAAAGGAGTGTACCGTTTGCTGTTTCAAAAGATTATTTCCATTGTAACGCTGACGAGCGCTTTGATGGAAGGAAGCCTTGGTGTGGCCATGCCTGACAAAGATGTGCATGGAACAGCCTTTTTGGTAAATCGCCAGCATACGATTAATGAGGATTATATACCCCAGGTACGCAAGACCGACCTGTACGGGATGTCCCAATCCATGCGGCCGGATGCCGCCACTGCGCTGGAGGAATTATTCGCCACCGCCAAAGAGGAAAGCGACGTTTCCCTGTCTACGGTATCCGGTTATCGCGGTTACAGCAAGCAAGCGACGATCTACTCCCGAAAAAAGAAGACCGCCGGCGTGGACAAGGCGGATTCTTTGGTGGCTATGCCCGGCACCAGCGAGCATCAGCTTGGCTTGGTGATGGATGTGGCGCAAAAGGGCAGGTCCCAGTTGAATTCTGGTTTTGGCAAAACCAAAAGTGGGCAATGGGTGAGGGAAAACGCACATCGTTTTGGCTTTATCGTTCGTTATCAGGAAGGATACGAGGAGATCACGGGGTATTCTTACGAGCCTTGGCATCTGCGCTATGTGGGGAAACAATACGCGCAGGCCATTTTTGAAGCCAGCGTGCCCATGGAGATTTTTATGTCGCAACACCGGTTGGATGTCTATGAGTATCTAATTCAAGCAACAAACAATGAGGTGTATCCATGAAAAAGCAGATTTGCCTCTGGTTCGTACTCCTTTTGGTATTGGCATGCGCAGGTGCATTGGCAGCCGGTGCGTCTAGTTTGGATGCCGCGATAGGCGATGAGGCGGATGGTGGGGCAAACCAACAGGTAGCCGCCCCGGAGGCTCAGGATGGCGGCCCTGATGTTCGATGGACCTTCGGGGTTCCGCTAACGGCGCTCTATGCGCCCGAATGCAAATTGGTCAACCGTGACAATTTGCTGGATGAGACCTTTGAGCCCGCTTCTTTGGTGGAGATGAAAGTGAAGCGCGCCACATCGGCCAAGGTATACTTAGATTCTGTGGCGGCCCAAGCCATCGAGCTCATGTTTTCAGCCGCCAAAGAGGAAGGCTATACCCTGTTTTTGAAAAGTGGATACCGTTCCTATGGCAGCCAAAAAACAATGTACAACAATCGATTGGAAAGCAATAACGGCAAAGAGGAAATCCCCGCAGTAGTAGCCTATCCAGGCTCCAGCGAGCATCAGACTGGCCTTGCATGTGATATCCTGAATGCTGATTATGCGGGTCGACCGCGCATGACCCCGGATTTTTCCGAGACCGCGGAAGCCCAGTGGATGAAAGAAAACTGCGCGCTTTTTGGATTTATTCTCAGCTATCCAGAGGACAAAACGGACATCACCAAAACCATTTTTGAGCCTTGGCATTTCCGCTATGTGGGCAAGGCGGCAGCGGGCTATATCATGCGTGAAGGCCTTACTATGGAAGAGTTTACCGACGAGTGGCAGCTGGCGGAGGCGGAGTTTAGGGGCCGCGGCGGGGATGCTGACACGCAAATGGCCTATGAAAAGCAACGTGTGCTTGAAGGACCCGAGTCCTATGTTTTGGATATTTTTGGCGAAGATGGCGATGCGGAGGTATCATTGTCTTTCTAGAGGACCCGATCAACCCTTTACTTTTTGTTACAAAAATTGTACAATATGAAATGTGTTCAATGCACAAACAATCAGAATATGAGGGTTGATTATGGGCAAGACAATCGCCATTACCAATCAAAAAGGCGGCGTGGGAAAAACCACAACCGCCATCAATTTGACCGCTTGCCTGGCAGAAGTGGGCCTCAGAGTCCTGCTGCTTGATCTGGACCCCCAAGGCAACAGCACCAGCGGACTGGGTATGCGCGCTGGCAGCAATACAGTTTATGAAGCGTTGATGGGGCGTATTCCTTTAACGGCATGCGTGGTGAGCTCCAATATCAGCAACCTATGGGTGATTCCCGCTGATATCCGTTTGGCAGGCGCCGAGCTGGAGTTGGTTAACCTGGAACAGCGGGAATTTCGCCTGAAAAATATTCTGAAAACCCTTGAAAATGAATTTGATTGGATTTTTGTCGATTGCCCTCCATCCTTGGGCCTATTGACGGTGAACGCATTGGTGGCGGCACAGCGGGTATTGATCCCCATCCAGTGTGAGTACTATGCCCTGGAAGGGGTAACCAGCCTAATGAACACCATCAACCGGGTTAAACAAGGCTTTAATCCCAGCTTGGATATCGAAGGCGTGTTGTTAACCATGTTGGATGGCCGTACCAATCTGGGCCTCCAGGTGGTGGATTCGGTGAAGAAGCACTTCAAATCCAAAGTATATTCCACCGCCATCCCGCGAAACATACGTTTGGGGGAAGCGCCTAGCCATGGCGTGCCCATCCATGTATATGATTCCAAGAGCATCGGTGCGGATTCTTATCGGCAATTGGCGCAGGAGATCATCGAGCGCAATAGGTAGGCAATTTCCATTGTTTTATCATATGAAGGTATGTGAACGCATAAAGGGGACAAGCTAATGAGAAAGACTGGCCTGGGCCGTGGACTGGACGTGCTGTTGCCACAGAATGAAGAGATCTTGGAGACCGTTATCCGGGACATCCCGATCTCGGATATCGACCCCAATTCCACGCAGCCGCGCCGGGACTTTGATAAGGACTCGATGGAGCAATTGGCGGACAGCATCCGCCAGGCAGGGGTGCTGTCGCCCATCCTGCTGGTGGAAAGCGGCACCCGCTTCCGCATCGTTGCCGGTGAGCGTCGGTTTAGGGCCGCGCGGATGGCCGGGCTGGACACCGTACCTTGCATCGTACGCAGCATGACCAACGCGCAGCAGATGGAAGCCGCGTTGATCGAAAACCTTCAACGGGAGGATTTGAATCCCATCGAGGAGGCCACCGCCATCCGAAGCCTGATGCAGGAGTGCGGCTATACCCAAGAGGAAGCCGCCAAGCGCCTTGGCAAAAGCCGTCCAGTGGTGGCCAACCTGCTTCGCCTGCTTACGCTGCCGGAGGAAGTTATCGGGATGGTGATGAACCAAGAGCTTTCAGCGGGGCATGCCCGTGTGTTGGCAGGCGTATCTCCGGAAAGCCGCCAAATTGAATGGGCCCACCAGTGTATCCTGCATGACTATAGTGTACGCAAACTGGAGGAGCTGACACAAAAGCCGAATGTCTACCGGTCGCCTCCAGTAGCAAAGCCGGTAAACGCAGAGCTTACGACCCTGCAAAATGCCATGCGGGAGGCCCTTGGGGTCAAGACCCTGGTCAGCGGCACAGAAAAGAAGGGAAAGATCCTTCTAACCTATAACAGTGCGGAAGAGTTGGAGCACATTTTTGAAATGGTGGGACGTTTGGTGACCTAAACCGGCATACTCCCATGTCCATGGAAAGGGTGAGAGCGTATGCGAGTCAATGCAAATCGAAAAATCCATAAATTGAAGCGCGATCCCTATAAGCAACTTCTCAAAACCGCGGGGATTTTGGCCATTGTGCTAGTGGCGGGGATCGGTATTTTTTACCTTTGCACAGTTCTGATCGTCAACGACTACCAAGCCAAAAAGGTAGCCACAGAAAAATATAACGTCGAAGCGGAACAAGAGTTTAATGCCAAGATGAATGCCTTGCGCAGCAGCCAGGCACAAAATGGTATAAACCCCGCCGCACAGGTACAGCAAGGTGATCTTGCTTTTTGGGAAAAAGAAATTGAGGGAAGCGGCTTATGGCGTGTGGAGGATATGGGGTACGCCGGCTTGGAAAATACCAGCACCGTCACTTTGGAGCGTACCGCTTTGATGAATGGTGGCATGCTGTTGGTCAATCCATGGCACCCATTGCCTCTTGATTTTATGGATACTGACCTGGTTGGCGTTGGAACAGCCAGCGGATATAAGATCCAGGTAAAAGACAATACCGTCAAAGTATTTCCAAACGCGTTTGATGCATTGAATGCCATCATTGAAGCGGCCGCAGAGGAAAACCATGTTGACTACATCGTGCGAGAAGCCTATCGAACCATGGAAAACCAGACGGCATTGTTTAACCAAAAAATGGATGATCTAAGCAAAGACTATAGCGGCGATATCCTCACCGAGCAGGCCAAAAAAGAGGTGAACTATCCCGGCACCAGTGAATATCAATCTGGATTGTCTTTCCGAATGGACCTCTACAACAAGAGCGACGCGTCGGTGAACGATCAAAAATTCCAACAGTCCGAGCCTGGAAAATGGTTTACGAATAACTGTTGGAAATATGGTATCATCTTCCGTTTTCCCACAGAGAATTTTCCATCGCCCCAATGGGAGGATAAGAGCTACAAAACAGGCGTTTCAATGCAGATGAACCTTTACCGTTATGTTGGCAAGGCGCACGCCGTAGCCATGCGTGTCATGGATTATTGTTTGGAAGAATATGTGGAGTTTTTAGCGGATCATCCTCATATTTGCATCTATATGGATGGCGCACTGCAATATGAGGTCTTCCGAATTCCCACCACAGAGGAATTGCCCACCTATGATCTTCCGGTACCCAACCCTGCCAGTGATTTTCAGGCATCTTTGGACAACATGGGCGGCGTGGTGATGGCTTACGTGTACGCGCAGTAAAGGCGCATGAAGAGAACCGTATCCCCAGCAGCGGATGCCGCATGTGACAAGGGTTAAAGCAAGAGCCGCTTGGAGGTGTTTCTCCAAGCGGCTTTGATCACCGTCTTATCATCCGTCAGCCTGCTCCTGATCTTGCCACATCAAAAGCACTTTTACTCCGACAGCGCGATGGTAGGTGCGCCACACTTGAGGCAAGGAACCAGGTTGCTGTGTTCGCCTAGTTCTTTGTATAGGAAAGAACCTGACAAAGGCAAAAACTCTGGCTTAATACTTTGGCAATTGGGGTCTGCATGGTAATATTTGCCACCGTCCGGGTTATAGTACAGCTTGGTATCCGGTGGCGGAACCGGGGTGACAGTCGTCTCGGGCGCTGGTGTTGCCAGGCCGATGGTGGTAGAACCGTTGGCGTTGGTGGGAGCCTCCGTGACCACGTCGTTGGTTGCTAGCGATTTAGGATCCACGTACCATTCTTCGGCTTCCTTCACCATCACGATCATGAAACGGAAACGCACGGGATCTTTGCCGTTGTTCTTATCAATATAGGCGGACATGGTTACCGTGCGGGAGTTATCTTGATCAGAGCCTGAGATGCCTTCAATGGTATAATCTGTGGGTGTACGGTTTACCAATAGATTAAACAAGTCGGCAGCCGGTTTTTCCTTGGTGGTCGCCCAGCTAGGCTGCACCAACGATACCATGTCTTCGGTACGGTTGATCTTCCAGTATTCCATAAAGAGGATGAGCCGCTGTTCGGCTGCGGACTCACCCAGACCAACAGGCGGGCCTGGCGTAACTACATCAGAAGGATCTGTGGTGGCGGCATAGGGCGCCATGGCCTGGCCTGGATCCTCGGTGGCCTGCGAAGCGCCCAACATGCCGGCGCTGGTTTGCTTGGCATCGGAGGCGCCGCTTAGCAACATCGAAACAATCACGATGCACAGCGCCGCATATACGATGGAAAGTGTGGTCCGGGTGGACGGAGTGAACATCTGCCGGAACCACATAGCGCCCAATCCAATAACGCAGAGTACGATAAAGGCATAGCGCAGAAAATCCATAGCGGAGGCAACGAACATACAAGGAATGAACAGAAGAGGCAAAATGCCAAAAAGATAAAACATCAGCACGCGATCCCAATCCATCGGCTGGCTTGCGCGAGGAGGAGCCTGCGGTGGCGAAAAACTGCCCTGCATGGCAGGCATGCCAGGCTGCAACATGGGCTGCTGGAGTGCATTCATATTCGCAGGCGTAGCCCCTATTGGCAACGGATTTGGAGCCCCGGGCATTTGGGCTGATCCAAAGGGAACGCTGCCCATGGGCTGGTAGCCGTTGGGTGGATAAGGCGAGGCAGGCAAGGAGCCCATCGCTTGAAAGGGAGGGGCTACCCCGGCGGCCATCGGACGATATCCAGAAAGCGGTGTCGGGTTTTGCTGCCCAAAGGGGGAAGAAGGGGGCGATATCGTAGGTGCTTGCGGTACATATCCTTGCTGACGTGACGAAAAAGTGTTATTGGATGGCGTGGACACCAAGGGCGAATTTCCCAGGGGCGGTGCTTGTTGTGGCATCATAGGGACTGCGGTAGGCGTGGATTGCAAAAACGAGGGTGTACCAAACGGCATCATGGAAGGCGCCGCCATGCCACCTACGGGTGGGATGGGCTGCGATGGGGGCATGTAAGCAGAGGGAGAAAACCCCCCCGCCGGTCCAGAAAAACCACCCTGTGCAAAAGGCATGGCCTGCGCAGGCATAGCAGAAGAAAACGGAGGCATCACAGGTACCTCTGGCTGTGGGATTTGCGTAAAATCAGGAGAAGACTGCTGCTGGGTTGCAGCCGTCTTTTTTGATGAACTACGCTTTTGCATACCATAAGTAGGTGTGCTAGCGTATTTCATACGCTTACTAGCGTTCATGAAACATCTCCTAAATCCATCCGTCACTGTCCATGCTGAGTCAGAAAAAATTGCAGACTCCCCACTATTATATCACATATTGCGCCAATGTAAACACATCAAAGAAATCCCATGAAAACAATATGACAAAGTGATGACAAAGATTGGAAATTGTGTTGGCAGCATTTTTCCATTTCAATATTTAGTGGTTCAAAAGTGACTTTGCGATAGAAATGTAGAAAACCTGTAACAATTATTGGTAAGAATCCGGAAGGGTTGAAATGTCTGTGATGGGAGAAAAATGTCCATGAGGAGCGGTTGCGTAAAAAAGCAGGTTCATGTATAATGACCATGATTGTCACGCAGGCGCTGGGCAGCCGTCATGCCGGTGATGTTGTTGCCATCGTAAGGAGGCAGTGTAAGGGATATGGAATGCAAAATCAAAAACGATATCGGCACCATTTACATCACGGAAGATGTGATGCTTAAGGTGGTTGGCTATGCCGCGTTGGAGTGTTATGGCATCGTAGCCATGTCCAGTAAACGTGCAAAGGACGGCTTGGTACAATGGCTGGGGCGAGAAAATCTCACCAAAGGTGTACAGTTGCGCTTGGCAGACGAAATGTTGGATGTGGATCTGTTTATTATTGTGGAGTATGGCATTTCCATTGCCGAGGTGTGCAAAACGATTGTGGAAACGGTACGCTATAAGCTGGAGAGCATGACGGGGGTAAAAGTGCGCCGTGTGAACATCTCCGTTGAAGGCGTGCGCGTCTAATTCTTGCATCAGGAGGATACACCGTTGATACAGACCAAAACGATCGATGGCCTACTGCTGCGCGATATGGTTTTAGCTGGTACGGCCATGTTGGAGAGAAACCGCGAAGCGGTGGACGCTCTAAACGTTTTTCCTGTTCCGGATGGAGATACGGGTACAAACATGTCGCTGACCATGATGTCGGCCACAAAAGAAATCAGCAATAAAGAATACTTGAACGCCTGCGAGGCGGCGGATGCCCTTGCCCGTGGCGCGCTTCGCGGTGCCCGGGGCAACAGCGGCGTGATTACCTCTCAGCTATACCGCGGCTTTGCTCGCGCGCTGGAAGGTGTGGAGAGGATCACCCCCGTGCAGTTTGCCGCCGCGCTGAAAAGTGGTGCGGAAACAGCCTATAAAGCCGTGATGAAGCCCAAGGAAGGCACGATTCTCACCGTGGCGCGGGTGATTGCCGAGGATGCGGTAAAGCAAGCGGAAAAACAGCCCGATGATTATGATGCACTTTTTCATACCATTTTGACCACCGGGGATGCCATCTTGAAAAAGACCCAGCAGATGCTTCCGGCGCTGACCCAAGCGGGGGTTGTGGATGCTGGCGGTCGTGGGTTGTTGCTCATTTATATGGGCTATGCGGCCACCCTGCGCGGTGAGGAAGTCCCGCTGGAGCAGATTGACCTATCGGCGGATGGGGAAGTGGCTTTTGTGGACGACCATGATTCCATGGAAGAGATCGAGTTTGCCTATTGTACCGAGTTTTTGATTCAGAATTTGTTTGCTGATATCGTTGATGAGGATGTGGATTCTTTCCGTCGCCGTTTAAACCGGATTGGGGATTGTGTGCTGGTGGTGGGCGATCTGTCCTTGGTCAAGGTACATGTTCACACCAATGATCCAGGCAAAGCCCTGGAGTATGGTTTGAGCTTGGGTGAGCTGGTGAATTTGAAGATCGAAAATATGGTTCAACAACGGCGCGACAAGCAAGGCATTCCCGTACCCACAAGAGAAACCCCAGCCACTGTGCCGATGAAGGACTATGGGATGATGGCGGTGTCCGTGGGAGACGGCTTCAACAAAATATTTACGGATTTGACTGTGGATCAAATTGTTGAGGGCGGCCAAACCATGAACCCCAGCATCGAGGCTCTTTACGAAGCCATTGAAAAAGTTCGTGCAAAGTGCGTTTTTGTGTTGCCCAACAACAGCAATGTGATTCTGGCGGCGCAGCAGGCTGCGGAGCTTTGCGAGGACAAAGAGGTCTATGTTATCCCCACCAAGAATGTGGCCATGGGCATCGCGGCGGCGGTGGCGTTCCAAGCGGATATCAGCGGCGAAGAAAATGCCAAACGCATGGACGAAGCAGCCCAGCGGGTGCGTACAGGCATGGTGACCTACGCTGTGCGGGATACCGAGCTGGAGGATATGCATATCAAGCAGGGCGATATCATCGGCCTGTATAATGGAAAAATCCAGGTGGTGGGCAATGATATCCATGATGTGACGACGAATCTCATGAAGGATATCATGACCCAGGACGATGAGTTGATTACCGTGTACTATGGCAAGGATGTGCCTGAGGAGGATGCGCAGACACTGACCGGCGAAATCGCCACCCAATACGACGAGTGCGATGTGGAGATGCACAAGGGCGGGCAGCCCCTCTACTATTATTTGGTCTCTGTGGAGTAGTACCATCATGGAGCTTTCCCAGTTACAGGGCATTGGACCAAAAAGAATCGAGACATTACACGCAGCGGGGATTTGCTCGTTGCGTGATCTTTTATATGTTTTCCCTATCAAATATCGGGATGCCAGCAGCTGTATTCCGGTGGCCCAGGCCAGGGCAGGCAAAAGCGCCTGTTTTGATCTGTGCCGGGCAGGGGCGCCTACGCTAACCCGGTTTGGCAAAACAGCCAAGGTCAGCAGCCTGTGGACGGACAACACCGGGCAGATCACATGCTGTTGGTTCAATCAACCGTGGATGAAGGAACACCTGATGAAGCGTACCCGTGCCTTGGTCTATGGTCGGGTGGAACGCTATGGGGGCAAATGGCAAATCGTCAATCCCTCTCTGGAGGATGAGACGCGCATTGTTCCCGTGTACCGGCCCATGGAGGGGTTACCTCAAAAGGTACATGAAAGCCTGACCCAACAGGCACTTGCCTATGTGGATACCCTCTGCCCAGAAACTTTGCCCCAGAGCCTAATCCATCAGTTTAACCTGATGGGCATTACGCAAGCCATGCGCGCCCTGCATGCGCCGCAAACCATGGATGAAGTGGGTCAGGCGCATCGGCGGGTGGCTTTTGAGCAGATGTTGCTGTACCAGGTGGCGGTGCGCCGGGTGAAGAGCCTGCGCCAGCGCGGCATGCCCATGCGTGTTACCAAGGAGCAGCAGGAAGCTTACTGGAGCCGGCTGCCCTTTGCCCCCACAAGGGCGCAGCGCAGAACCTTGGCGGAAATCGCCAAGGATATGGCTGGGGATGTGGCGATGGCCCGGATGGTGCAGGGCGATGTGGGCTGTGGAAAAACGGCCATTGCGCTGGGAGCCATGCAGCTTTGTGTGGAAAACGGATATCAGGCCGCCCTGATGGCCCCAACGGAGATTTTGGCTCGACAGCATTTTGAAAACGCCCAAAAATTGTTTGCAGGACAAGAGATTTCCTGCGGCCTGCTCACCGGCGGCATGCTATCCAAAGAGCGCCGCGACGCGCTGCGGCATCTGGCGAAGGGGGAGTGGCAGGCGGTAATCGGAACCCATGCCCTCATTAGCAGCGACGTACAGTATCACAACCTGGGGCTTTGCATCACGGATGAACAACACCGCTTTGGGGTCAGCCAACGTACCGCTCTTATCAACAAGGGCGCTCAGGGGAACACTCATCAGGGTATGGCGCCTCATCTGCTGGTGATGTCCGCCACACCCATCCCAAGATCGCTGGCGTTGGTAATATTTGGCGATTTGGATGTATCCGTGGTGGATGAGCTTCCCCCGGGCCGCTTGCCCGTCACCACCCGTATCGTACCGGAGGGCAAGCGGGAAGATATGTATGCCTTCTTGCGAGAAAAACTGGCAGCAGGCCAGCAAGCGTACATCGTCTGTCCCCTGGTGGAGGAAAGCGAGACCATGGAAGCCCTCAAGGACGCTACTTCCCATGTGGCCCAGCTGCAAGCAGGGCCGCTGAAAGGTTTCCAACTTGGGCTTACCCATGGCAAGCAAACCGCCGCGGAGAAAGAAAAAACGTTGATGGCTTTTGCCTGTGGAACGATCCAGGTTTTGGTGGCCACCACGGTGATCGAGGTGGGGGTGAACGTGCCCGGTGCTACGCTGATGATCGTGGAGGATGCGGATCGGTATGGGCTGGCGCAGCTGCATCAGCTACGGGGACGGGTGGGCCGTGGCACGGAAAAAAGCTGGTGCTTTCTGTTAGCCCGAGGAAACGAGCGGCTCCAGGCACTCACCCAAACCAACGACGGCTTTGAAATTGCCCGTAAGGATTTGGAGCTGAGGGGGCCTGGGGAAATCCTTGGCACCCAACAACATGGCATGGGAATATTGGCCGCAGGCCTGGCTTTTGGTGATATGCCGTTGCTGTATGAAGCCGCGCATTGTGCGGAAGCGTTGGAAACCGACCCTGCGCAGCGAGAGGCCTGGCAAGCGCTTGAAATCCAAGCCGAACGCTATTTGGGCCAGGTGGCCCATAATGTATCCCTCAGCTAAGGGAGAAACGGTTCCCATTGAAATTCACAGGGGTTCGCTGTACAATAGAGGTGGTGCAAGACAGCGGGCAGAGCAGGAGCGACGTGATGAATATCGTATTGGTCAACCCAGAGATCCCGCAAAATTCCGGGAATATTGCCCGTACCTGCGCCGCAACGGGGTCTGTGTTGCACTTCATCAAGCCCCTGGGCTTTTCCTTGGAGGATCGATACCTGAAGCGGGCGGGGCTAGACTACTGGCAGATGGTGCGATACCATGTGCATGACGGCTTTGATCAGTTTCTGGCCGCCTTTCCCCAGGCAAAGATGCATTTCCTGTCCACCAAAGCGCCCCGAAGCTATACCGAGGCCACCTACGATCCAGAAGGGTTTTTGGTCTTTGGTTGTGAAACCAAAGGCTTGCCGGAGAGTTTGCTGCGCAAGGCATACGACCGATGCGTCCGGATACCCATGGTTCCTGGGGCCCGCAGCCTGAACCTGAGCAACTCCGTGGCGATCGTGCTCTACGAAGCGTTGCGAACGCAAAGCTTTCAGGGACTGGACGCCAAGGGAGAACTCACGGGGCGCCAGGATGCTCACGCACCCTGGATGGATTCCCTATAACCAAACGTTTATTGAAGGCTACATGCGCAACAAGACAAGCCGATGCTTTGTAAGAAAGGGTGGAGGCAGCATGGATCAGAACACGCAGGTTTTTCAAAGCTTTTATGAGGAGCCTGCCCATATGTCAGAGCAATGGAATGGGTATGAGCCTTTGGAGGATGACGACTACGATCACCAGGATGAAGACGAAGAATATGGTGATGCTTACGATGGAGACCTGGAAGATGAGGACTACTCCATCTATAATGAGGAATTGGACGACACCCACAAATTTCGCATCGCGATGAATGTGTTTGACACCGCCAGCGTTTTTGCTGGGATCGTGGTGATCTTTGCGTTGACCACGCTCATTTTTAGCCTGCTTTCTTGGATCCGCACGGACATCACTCATTCCTTTGTGATTCTTCAAAACCGCATCCAGTAGGCAATGCATGCCAGGAAGATGCCATGCGCACAATAACGGCAAAACCCACAGGTGAGAGGAGAAAGCATGGCGCAAGCTTCGTTGCCAAAACTGCAAAAAGAATGCACGCAATTTTTTGAAACCCTTATGGTCGGAGAAGCAAGGCCATTGGTTTTTGGCGACGGCTGCGCCAAAGATCCGCTTCTGATGCTCATCGGAGAAGCGCCGGGTGAGCAGGAGGCACTACAAGGAAAGCCCTTTATGGGCAAGGCGGGCAAAAACCTGGACGTTTTTTTGCAGCAGTTGGGTTTGTCGCGCAATGAGGTTTATCTTTCCAACCTGGTCAAGATGAGACCCACCAAAGTTAGCGTTGCTGGACGCCTCGTCAATCGTCCTCCCACCAAGGAGGAAATAGAACTCTTTTTGCCTTGGCTCATGCGCGAGATCGCTTTGGTACACCCAGGGGCCTTGGTAACGCTTGGCAATGTGCCTATGCATGCCTTTTTGCCCACAAACCGGAAAATTGGAGATTGCCATGGGCAATGGCATCAGGCCGTGGTTCATCCTCCCAAAGGCAAAGCCACCACTTTGCCGCTTTTCGTTCTCTACCATCCGGCATCCATCATCTACCGCGCTTCGCTGAAGGAAGAATACCAAAGAGACGTGGAGCGGTTGCGTTGCTCTTTGACGATGCCCAAGGCTGAATGGACGACAGTTGAGAGTGAAAAATGTATGACTGACGAAGGGGATACGGACGGCAGGCCGACCCTATGATATAATACAGTCAGATCATGCGCGTAATGCGGGCGAAAGAGAGGTGAACGAGCAAAATGTTGGAGTTTATTACCGCGAACCTATCGATTATACTTTGTTTTCTGTTTGGGGTAGGGCTGTTGATCGTGGAAGTGTTTATGCCCGGCTTTGGTCTTCCGGGTATTTCGGGTATTATTTTGGAGATCATCAGCGTCGTGTTGGTATTTGCGAACTACGGCGGCCTGGCCGCCCTGGGCATGACCATCATCGTTTTGGCAGTGGTGGGGATCACGATTTCCATTGCGTTACGCTCCGCAAGCAAGGGGCGTCTATCCAAATCCTCCATTATTCTCAATGAACGGCAAACTTCCGCGGAAGGCTACAATGCCTCCTCAGACATGGAGGTATTCTTGGGCAAGGAGGGCATGACTTCCACGGTGCTTCGCCCTACGGGCATGGCGGAGTTTGACGGCGTGAAGTTGAACGTAGTGGCGGATGGAGAATACATCTCCAAGAACACCCGCGTTAAGGTGAACCAGGTGGAAGGCTCTCGCGTGGTGGTACGCATGGTTTCCAAATCATAAAGGATTCGATCGGATCCTACACACCGGGATACCCGGCGTGCTTGGACAGAATGAGGAGGTAAGGGTATGTCTGCAAACGGACTGGCGATGTCGCTGCTTGCCACAAGCAACTGGTCCACGAGCGGTGGAAATGACTTGGCTATCATTTGGATTTTGTTGGCGGTATTCATTGCGGCGATTATTGTGGTGGTTTTTTTACGCTTTGTACCCGTTGGCCTGTGGATTACCTCCATGGCCGCCGGCGTTCGTGTGAGCATCGCATCCTTGATTGGTATGCGTCTGCGCCGCATCCCGCCCAAGCGCCTGGTGGAGCCGCTGATCAAAGCGCGCAAAGCCGGCCTGGATGTAACCCTATCGAAGTTGGAAACCCATTACTTAGCGGGCGGTAACGTGGATCGGGTCATCAATGCGCTGATTGCCGCCCAGCGCTCCAACATCCTGATGCCTTTTGAAAAGGCATCCGCCATTGATTTGGCTGGCAGAGATGTGCTGCAAGCCGTACAGATGAGCGTCACCCCCAAAGTGATTGAAACCCCGGTGGTGGCGGCTATTGCCAAGGATGGCATTGAGCTACGGGCCAAGGCTCGGGTTACCGTGCGCACCAACATTGAGCGTTTGGTTGGCGGCGCTGGGGAAGAAACCATTATCGCCCGGGTAGGCGAGGGCATCGTAACCACCGTTGGTTCCAGCGAGACCCATAAGCAAGTGCTGGAGAATCCGGACTTGATTAGCCAAACCGTGTTGAACAAAGGCCTTGACGCCGGTACTGCCTATGAAATCCTGTCCATCGATATTGCGGACGTGGATGTGGGCCGTAACATCGGCGCGCAGCTGCAAATGGATCAGGCGGAAGCAGACCGCCGCATCGCCCAGGCCCGCGCGGAAGAACGGCGCGCCATGGCCGTCGCTCATGAGCAAGAAATGAAGGCTGCCGTGCAGGAGATGCGCGCGCGGGTGGTGGAGGCAGAGGCTGAGGTGCCAAAAGCCATGGCCTCGGCACTTCGAGAAGGCAAGTTGGGTGTGATGGACTATTACCAGATGCAAAACGTGGTGGCGGATACCAGCATGCGAGACAGCATTGCCAAATCCAGTGCGCCCGTTGGCACAGATCAAAGCGCCCCGCCCCATGATCAGAAGTAACGGCACATTGTTGCGGCGGGGCATGATGCCCCGCCCCGGACGGGGGAGGGGACAAACCGGAGTGAGTTTATTTGTTGAATTA
>JAVBSI010000043.1:0-7721 GCA_031556815.1 Eubacteriales bacterium
ACCCATCACAACCTGTACCGCCATCATCCCCGCCTGACCAGCGGCTATGTGATTGAAAACAACGCCGAGCTCTTTGCGCTGATGCAAGACCTTGGGGTAAAGCTAACCTTCAGCGGGCATATCCACGCCCAGGATATCATCGCCTATGAGGGGGTGACGGAGGTGGTGTCCCAAGCGCTATGCCTATACCCCCACCAATATGGAGTGCTGCGCTATGAAAACGGCGCCATGGACTATCATACCCAGCGGCTGGACATCGCTGCCTGGGCCAAAGTGCAAGGCCTTACCGACCCCAACCTGCTGGATTATGACCGCTATGCCCGCGCCCAGATGGACGCCACCCTCAGCAACATGGGCAGCCGCATCGACGGGGAGAAGTTTACGCCCCAACAGCAGGCCGACATGCTAGCCCTAGTGCGGAAGCTGAACTTCCTCTATTTTAGCGGCGCGGACGTCCCTGAGGATGTAAAGGCGCAAGAGACCTATCAACTGTTGGTGGAAAACGGCGGCACGCTGCTTTCCTATCTGGATTTCATCGTGGAGGACGACCAGATGGACGATATCCATCTGACAGTGGCGCCGTAGGGTGAGGCAAAGTCCGTTTAGGGGCTGTCGCCTCTAAAACCCTCCTTAGCGTTATGTCTTGAACCCTTTATTTCACCACGTTTTACGTTGTGAAAAGGGTTCGCTTTTAAGAGAAATATCCAATTGTTGTAAAAAGAATCATTTTTATTGAACAACGCAAGAGTCCGCGGCATCGCGCAGACTCTTCTCTATTGACAGCATACCAGATTTTTTCCCGCAAAACAAGGCTGTTTTTTCGAGAAAAGCTGTGGTATCCTATGGGAATTCCCTCCCCTGTCATATCAAAAGGAGGCGTTCACATGACCGTACAAGCGCGCTACCACAAGCTGCTGGCCAATCATATCCAGGAGGCCATGGCAGCCCGCCACATGGATCTTACGTACTGTGAGACCCAGGAGGAAGCCCTGGCCGCCGCCCTGGCCCATGTGCGAAACGGCGACACCGTCAGCTGCGGCGGCTCTCAAACCCTGCGGGAGCTGGGACTGCTGGACCGGCTGCGGGAGATGGACTGCCGGTTCCTGGACCCGATACGTGCTGTCGATTCCAGTGCGCGGGTTCAAGTGGCCCATGACGCCCTGGCCAGCGATGTGTATTTCATGAGCGCCAACGCCATCACGGAAAGCGGAGAATTGGTCAATGTGGATGGCATCGGCAACCGGGTAGCGGCTCTGGCCTTTGGTCCAGGCAAGGTAGTGGTCATCGCCGGGATCAACAAGGTGGCGCCCACGCTGGAGGCGGCCATCCAAAGAGCCCGGCATCAGGCCGCGCAGATGACTTTGATGCTGTTCCAAAAGGAAGACCCTTCCTGGGAAGCCCTGGAAAAAGCCACCCAGACCGCGGGCAATCATTTATGTGTTACCAGCGGCGCGGTGGCTGAGGGGCGGATGTATGTGATTTTGGTAGGAGCGGCGTTAGGTTTCTAACGGCGGGGATGCCTCTCCCCCTCCCCGCTTGCGTTTTAGCCACCAGGCAACCACCGCGTGTGCGGGCTGGTAGGGGAAACGCTCCAGGGTATGAGCCGCCTGTTTCAGCTCTTCACGGATGGCGATGTGCTGCGGGCAATGGGTTTCGCACTTGCCGCATTGTGTACACCGGGATGCGTTGTGATCTCCCGCGTAGGTCACGTAGCTCATTCGGGCTCGAAAGGCGCCCACCACCGCCGTTTGGTTATAGCAGTCCAAGCACAAGGGAATGTCCACCCCAAAGGGGCAGGGCATGCAATAGGCGCATCCGGTACAGGGCACCTTGGTATGAGCTCTGATGATATCACGGGCCTGGCCCACCAGTGCCAAATCTTCCGGGGAAAGGCTGTCCGGCATCGCATCCTGGGCCACCCGCAGGTTTTCCAGGAGCATGTCGGCGGTGTTCATCCCCGATAGCGCCAGCGTCACCTGAGGATGGTTCCACACCCAGCGCAACGCCCACTCCGCCGGGCTGCGGCCGGGGTTGCCCTGGGCTAGCAATCGCCTGGCATCCTCTGGCAGCCGGGTGGCCAGCCGCCCCCCTTGCAAAGGCTCCATCACCATCACCGCCAGGCCCTTTTCCGCCGCGTACAGCAGGCCAGCCTTGCCCGCCTGGTGATTCTCATCCAGGTAGTTATACTGGATCATGCAAAACTCCCAGGGATAGGCGTCGATGATCTGCCGAAAATCCTCCCGCCCTCCATGGTAGGAAAAGCCGACGTTCTTGATCTGCCCTTTGGCTTTCTTTTCCGCGATCCACTCCACCGCGCCAAAACCCACCAACCGCTTCCACTGGTCGATGCTGTTGAGGGTGTGCATCAAGTAATAATCCACATAGTCCGTCTGCAAGCGTTGCAGCTCCGTGGCGAAAAGCCGCTCCATATCCGCCCCTTTGGTGACGAAATACTGGGGCAGCTTGGTGGCAATCTTCACCTTATGCCGCAGCCCTGTACGCCGCAAAATCCGGCCCAGCATGGCTTCGTTGCCCGGGTAAAAATAGGCGGTGTCCAGGTAGTTGACGCCCTGCTCCACAGCGGAAACCAGCAGCCTTTCGGCCTCCTGCTCGTTGCGGCCCAGGCGCATGCAGCCATACCCCAGGGCGGAAAGTTGATCTCCATTTTTCGGGTTGGTTCGATATTGCATCGCTTGCCCTGCTTTCCAAATCAATCCAAGTGGCCCTATCATACCCCATTGCGGGGATTCCATCAACTCTTCTGTACAAGGCGGGGCAAGGCCAGCGCTAATGGCGCTGAAACCGACCCCGGTACTCCTTGGGGGTGATGCCCTCCATTTTACGAAAAACATGGCTGAAATAGTTGGGCTCATTGTACCCAATCTCCATGGCAATGGCGGAAAGCTTCATGTCGGTATGGGCCAGCAGCTCCTTCGCCTTCTCGATGCGCATGGCCGTCAGGTAGCTGATGAAAGTCTTGCCCGTCGTCTCGGAAAAGATGGTGCTCAAATGCGCAGAGCTCATGCCCACATGCTTAGCCACGCTAATCAGGGAGATATTGGGATCGCAGTAGTTGCTGACCACATAATCCTCCGCGCGGCTGATAACATGGCTGTGCCTGAGGATGCCAAGGTTTTCCTGCTTCATGCGGACCGCTTCCTGCAACAGCGCCAACGCCGTCTTGTGAAAGCTCTCCCGCCCGCCGGAGGCCACAAAAATGTCATATTCATGGCTGAACTGGGCGGCAATGTCCTTGGGGTTCATGTTGAGCTTCGCGGTGGAAACGATGCGCACAGCCGCTTTGAGAATGTCCACCAGCGCATAATAGCGAAACAGCGTACTGCGGAAGGCATCATGGCCGGCTTCCTTCCAGTATCCTTCCAGCAGCGCCGGCAGCTCCTCCACCGTCACATACTGCAGCTTCTTTTGAAACTCTTCGCCAAACACGCTGTTGAAGCTCACAATATCTGCGGTGATCTGGGCGGTATCATTCACATCAATCACCTGTCCCGCCGAAACGCCGTGCACTTTTTTCAGCATCGCCTCCGCCGTTCCATACGCGTCCTTCACAGCGCTGATGCGCTGGGCCACATTGCCCACCACCGTGGTGATCACCGTGCCAAGGTCCTTCAGCTCATGGCGCACAATGTGAATGAACCGGTACACTTCTTCGCTGAGCGCCTCCCGGGTGGGGGCGTACAAAAGCAGCGTTAACTGGTCCGCCCCATGGGAATCGTACAAGGGAGTTTTGAGGTTGCGCAGCAACGCGGCCAAGGCGCGCTGCAACTCCTCCCGGGTGGCATCCTCACAGTCAAAATGGAACAGCACCACCTGGTAAAAAGGGTGCACCACATCCAGTTCCAGCGCCCGGGCCCGGTCCAGCAACAGGTTGGTGGCAACATTTCCGTAGAGCAGCTGCTGCATAAAATGCTGATGGAGGGCGCCATGCAACTCATCCTTGTTATACCCTTGGGGCAGAACGTTGTTGCTCTTATTCTCCTCAATTTGCAGGGCAATCTCGTTGATGGCTTTGGCCAAATCAGCGGAGCGGACGGGCTTGAGAAGGTACAGATCCACCCCCAGGGAAATGGCCTTCTGCGCGGATTCAAACTCCCCATAGCCACTGATAATGATAATTTTTAGCCAGGGCATCATGGCCTTCACATGCCGGATCAGCTCAAACCCATCCAAAAAGGGCATCTTGATATCGGTAAGCAAAATATCCGGCATCAAATCCTGCATCATGGAAAGCGCCATTTCTCCATCGGATGCTTCCCCGCAAAATGCATACGGCCCCGCCATGTTTTCAATAATATTTCGTATGTTTTGCCGGATTAGCAGCTCGTCTTCCACCACAAAAATCTGATACATGCGCATCCCTCATCCCCTATCGCAGCTCAAAAAGCCCACCGGTCAACATTTTCTTGCCGGCGTTAGTATTCCCGCCGATCGATCATCTCCTGGGTGATGGTGGCGCTGTCAAAGGAGGTCTCCTCCACATAGGTGAACTTGGGAGGGACAAAGCCTTTTTCCAGCTGCTCAATGATGGTGCGTACCCGCGGCCCGTGCAGCGGATTGCACTCCACATTCAGGCTGATCTCTCCCGTCAGCGTCATTTGCAGGGCCGTCCGGTTGGCGTCAAAAGAAATGACGGCCACGTCCACGCCGGGCTTCAATCCGGCCTCCTTCAGGGCGTTTATGATGCCATAGGCCATGTTGTCGTTCTCCGTATACACCACATCAAAGGGGATGCTCTGGGCGATGATTTCCTCCATCACTTCCTGCCCCTTGGCCTGGGTAAACTCCCCACTTGTACGCGCCACCAACTTCCAGCCCGGGTTGTTGCGGATACCCTCATCCAGACCCTCCGTGCGGCCAATTTGAGCGGAAGACCCGATATTGCCCTGCACATGGACGATATCAATGCCTTGATCTCCAAACCGCTTTTCCATCCAGGCCACCGCCGTAGCTCCCTCTTTGTGAAAGTCGGAGCCGATCCAGCAGATGAACAGGCTATCATCGGACACCTCGATCATGCGGTCCACCACAATGACGGGGATGCCTACCGCCTTGGCCTCTGCCAGCACAGTATCCCAGCCCATCTCCGTGTTGGGCGCCAGCACAATGTAGTCCACATCCTGCTGAATGAAGTTGCGGATGGCGGTGATCTGCTTCTCCTGCTTTTGCTGCGCGTCATCGAAGATCAGCTTGTAGCCATTGGCTTCCGTAAATGCCGCCTGCATGCTTTGGGAGTTTGCGGCGCGCCAATCGCTCTCCGCCCCCACTTGGGAAAACCCCACCACAATAAAGTCCTCATATTGCTCATCCTCGCCCATGCTGTCCACGGCCGCCTGGTTGCCGCAGCCCACCAGGCACAGCACGAGCAGCACGGACAAACAACCGAAAAGAAGCCGTTTCATCCTTCTCTCCCCCCCTATAGGTCCGCCTTCATGTCCTTGGGCAACAAAACGGACACGGTGGTGCCCGCCCCCAGCGTGCTCTCAAAGGAAAGTCCGTATTTTTCACCGCAATACAGCTTGATCCGCTTTTGGACATTCACCAGGCCCAGGCCCGTATGACGATCCTCATACACGCCCGCCTGCAGCGCGGCCAGCTGCTGCTCATCCATGCCCGCGCCGTTGTCTTTCACCTGCAGCAGCATATCCTCCCCCTGGCTTTGCCCTGTGATGAAGATGCTGCCGATGCCCCTCTTGTTTTTGGTGCCATGGTACAAGGCGTTCTCCACCAGGGGCTGGAGGATCAGCTTGGGCACCATATGGGTTAACAATTCGTTGGGAATTTCAATCTGATAAGTTAAGATATCGCTATACCGGATCTTTTGGATCTCCAGATAGCTGGTCACATGATCCCGCTCCGCCTGTAGCGTGATGATATCCTTGCCCTTGCTCAGCGAGTTGCGAAAAAACACCGAAAGGTTGGTGACCATTTGCACCACCTCTTCATCCCGATGGTTCTCCGCCAGGATGACGATGGAGTCCAGCGTGTTGTACAAAAAATGCGGGTTGATCTGCGCCTGTAGCAATTCCAACTCAGCCCGATGCAGGTATTTTTGGTCCTCAATCTGCTTGCCCATCAAAGTGTTGATACGGCCTACCATCTCATTGAACCCCTTGTCCAGGGTATGGATCTCAGCGCTGCTGGTTTTGATGGGCGCCACTGCGAAATCCCCTTCGCCAAGCCTTTGAGCCTTCTGCGCCAGAGCGGCGATGGGCTCCGTGATGTGCCTGGCAAAATGCACGGACGCCATGAGAATGATCACCGTAAGCAACAAAACGCCCACAATGATAAAGGCGATGGCCAGCGCTACCTGAGTGCCAATGATGCTCTGCATCCTGGCCAGCTCCCGCACCTCATCATCAATATACTCATGCATGTAGGTCTCAATCAGCAAGGTGAGACCCGTTTCCCCCCGGATATTGCGCTCCAGCAGCTCCATGCGGTCGTCGTAGCGCTCGGTGTTGGCAATTTCAATCATGTAGCCGCGCAGGTTTTCGCACATGTTCAGCATGCTGCGGATCCGCCAGCGGTTATCCCGCAGCAACGTGGTGGTCTCCAGGCGGCGCAGAACTTCCACCGCGTCGTTCAGCTCGTTCATGGGCAAGTCCTCCACCGACTGCTCGCTGCGCGCCCGGATCACATGGTTGTACATTTCCAAATCCAACGTTTTACGAAATTCTTTATTAAAATCCGCCGCGGTGTTGGCGTTTTGCAGCGCGCTGGTATATTGCGTGTTGATGGATACCAGCATGGAAACCAGCGCGATGATAATCACCAGCATGGAAAGAGCCACTATCAACAGCAGCTTGTTGATTTGCCGCCTGATGTTGGTTTTGGGCGCTTCATAAGGAGGGCTGGACGGAATCATGGCGACCTCCAATGGGAGAGATAGCCTATTATACCACATCGTTGCCTCAACGGCGAGCAAAGGGCGCTTAGAACAAAAAAGTATCATTTTACCAAATGAATCTTTCATTTCAATGCAAAGTGTAATGTTTTGAAAAAATTGTTGCTAGAGTTTCCTAAAAAACTGAATGTTTATACCCTACGCGAAATAGTAGAATACAAGCATGGTTGATGGGGTCAACATCACACTTCAAAAACGGTTGACTGCACTCACAACATCATCTACAATGAGGAGGAAAAAACGATGAAAAAAACGGTTCTTCTGGTTCTTTCACTGATGCTGGTTCTTACCATGAGCGTGGCTCTCGCGGACAACATCACTGTGGGCATTGTGAACAACCCGCCTTCCGAGTCCGGGTATCGCGAAGCCAACGTGAAGAGCTTTGAGACGGTGTTCTCCGAGGCCAATGGCTACACCGCCAAAACCGCTTACAGCATCAAGAACGACGAGCAGCTCAACGCCGCACAGCAGTTCATCACGGATGGCGTGGACTACCTGCTGATCTCCGCCGCTGAGACCACCGGTTGGGACGCGGTGCTCCAGTCTGCTCAGGAAGCCGGTATCAAGGTGTTCCTGTTTGACCGCATGATCGATTGTGACGAAAGCCTCTACGAGGCCGCCGTGGTTTCCGACATGGCTCAGGAAGGCAAGACCGCCGTGCAATGGCTGCTGGACCAGAAGCTGGACGCTTACAACGTGATCCACATCCAAGGCGCGATGGGTTCCGATGCGCAGATCGGCCGCTCCGGCGCGCTGGACGAACAGGTTGCTGCCGGCACCATGAAGCTGGTGGCAC
>JAVBSI010000042.1:0-4334 GCA_031556815.1 Eubacteriales bacterium
TATACATCACCGTGCAATGGGATTACCAGATGGCAAACGCCCATCCGGAGTGGCTGATCCGTAAAATCGGCGGTCAGCATGAAGGACCGCCCTTTACGGAGGCGGGTTTTTATCAGTCCCTGTGCGTAAACACAGGGTACATGGAATACCTTACGGCGCAAACCGGCGAGATCATGGACCTGCTGGGCGACGAACTGGACGGCATCTTCTTTGATATCACGGGAATCCGCCCCTGCTGGTGCGCCAAGTGCCGAGCAGATATGGCGGCCCTAGGGATCGATGCCAAGGATGAGGTCCAGGTCCGTGCCTTTGCCAAACAGGTGAATGACCGCTTCCGCGCGGACCTCTCCGCCTTCGTGCGGAGCCGTTCCAAAGGCTGCACGATCTTCTACAACGCGGGGCATGTGGGCCCTTGCACGCGGGATAGTGCCGGCAGTTTCTCCCATTTCGAGCTGGAGAGCCTGCCCAGCGGCGGGTGGGGATACCTGCATTTCCCGGTGACTGCCCGCTATGCACGCAAGCTGGGGCTTGACTGCATGGGGATGACAGGGAAGTTCCACACCAGCTGGGGCGATTTTCATTCGCTGAAAAACAGGGCCGCGCTGGAGTACGAGGCCTTCCGCATGCTTAGCTATGGCTTTGCCTGCTCCATTGGGGACCAGTTGGAACCGAATGGGATGCTGAATCCCGCTACGTACCGCCTCATTGGACAGATATATGAGCAGTATGAGCGCTGTGAGCCCTGGGCCAGACCCTCGCGCCCGCTGGTAGATGTGGGCGTGATGACGAACGAAAGCCCCCTGCATCAACAGCAGATTCCAGCCAGCATCTTCGGCGCTTGTCAAATGCTGGAAGAGCTGGCCGTTCAGTTTGACCTGCTGGACGATACGATGGCGCTGGAAGGGTACAAGCTGATCATGATTCCGGATAGCTTCACAGGAAGTGTAGCATTTCGGCTGCGCCTGGAGCGCTACATCCAGCAGGGTGGCCGGGTAATTGCCTTCCATCATGGGGCGCTGGATAGGGAGACAGGGTATCCTGCCGAGTTTGGCGTGTCCTACGGCGGGGAAAACGAATGCTATCCCGATTTTGTGGTGGGCGAAGGGCCGTTATCCCAGGGCCTGGAGCCGGACAACGAGTACGCCATCTACATGCAGGGGGCCAAGCTGGTTTCCCAGGGGGCCCAACCTGTGCTGTGGGCACGCGCGCCTTACTTTGCGCGCACCGGCAGTCACTTTTGCTCCCACCGCTATACACCCAGCGCCAAGGGCGAACCATATCCCGCAGCATACCGGCATGGAAATGTGATTCTCTTTGGGCACCCACTGCTGGCACAGTACCGGGAGTGCGCGCCCCACTGGGTGAAGCAGCTGGTGGCAAACGCCCTGGACGCGCTCCTGCCCGACCGGTTAATCCGCCACGACGGCCCCTCCACACTCTCGGTACAGGTATTGGAACAGTCGGAACACGGCCGCGCCGCGGTCCATCTTCTTTCCTATATTCCGGTGCGGAAGTCCGCCACCATCGACATCATTGAGGAGCGGACGCCGGTGCGGGATGTAACGCTCACCGTCTCGCTGCCCCGCCCGGTGCGGGAGGTCCGGCTGGTGCCGGAAGGCCTCCCGCTCCCCTACCGGGATGGAAAGGTAACGGTTCCACTGGTGGACGGCTACGCCATCGTGGAGTTTGCCTACGGGGCGTAGGGCATTGGCAGAGGTATAGTTCGTGCTAAATAAACGGCCGCCTATCAAGCACCAGCTTGAGCGGGACGGCCGTTTTGATTGCCCCGGGCAGTGCCTGTTGCAATTCCGCCACGGCGCAAAGGGCGCCAAAGAGCATGTGCAGGTCGTTTGCAGGATCATGGGTTGCCATATCCAGGGATAATAGATAGGGGCAGAACACCTCAGCAAAGTCCGCCAGGGCCTGCCGGCATTCGGCAAACCGGTGATCCGTCTGCCGGGAGGCCCGGTGGAGGCTGAACACCCAGTCGATCTCCCGGAAGCCGATCGACCGACCAAAGCCTGGGGTCAGGGCATCTTGACGGTACAGAGACAGGCATGTGTCGATCAATGCGGGAGCGTGCGGAAAGGGTTCCCTTGCATGAACGTGGTTGAATAGATAGTGAAACCAGCCAAAGAGCTGGTGCGCCAACGGCGCAGCCTCCAGGTCGACCCGGTTTTGCAGCCCCATTCCGTAGTCCAGGTTGGCGTTTTGGGCAAGCCAGGCAAAGTAGGCGGCTTCCCATGCCTTGTCCAGCGTGCGGGTGATGGCCAGCGCCGCATACAGCCCGGCTCCCTGGTGGGAGGCAGGCCAGGGGTTCTCCCGCCAGGCTAGGCCCTCCAGCAAACTCTCCATGGCGGGGATACTCCGGTAGGGGTCCAGCCCCGAAAGCCGCCGGGGCGGCAGCGCGTCGAACAGCTCCAGCGCCGCCACGCAATGGGCCGTGGTATGAATGGGATGGTGTGTGCTCTCGCGGTATAGGCCATCCTCCGGTGACTGCATCGCGCCCAGGGTTTCGATGAACCTCCGCCGCTCCTGCCCAGCAAGGAAAAAGTCGCCGATGGTATAGAGAATGTTGGCGGCATCTGCGCAGCCGTAAGGGTTGAGCCCTAGCTCCCGCGAGCTTTTCTCATCCTGCCAAAGCCAGCGGGCATACTGCCCAGGGCCCAGGCGATGGGTAGCCACCACCTCCCCCACGCCGGTGATCCAAGGTGCCATGTCCATAGATTTCGCCTCCTTTTTTCCAAAAAAGTATTGACAAAGGCCTGGAAAACATTGTACACTGCGCTTAGTGAAACCGTGTACATTTTATTGCTTTCGCAAGGAGATTGTCAAGAGATTCAATAAACAAAGCATTTTGTTCAGCTTCTTGCGCCGGATTTCTTCCTCGTGTGAAATCATTTACATTTGGAGGGCAGAATATGTCGGTACCCAGCATACCACGGTCCGTGGGCAGGCAAAAAACGCCGCGGGAAAAATTGTGGGCGTATCTAACCTTCCGCAACAAGAACGCCTTTTACCACAGCATGATCATCGTGCCGTTCATCCTTATTTTCATGTTCAAGATATACCCATGCCTGGGGCTGGTGCTGGCCTTCCGGCGCTACTCCCCCACGGGCAACATGTTTGGCCAGTACTGGGTAGGCTTCCGGTACTTTGAACAGGTTTTCACCGATCCGCTCTTCCTTCGGGCTATCAAGAACAATGTTATCCTGGGCATCCTCAGCGATGCCATCTGCTACCCCTTGCCCATCATTTTCGCCCTTCTGATCAACGAAATGACCCAAAAACGCACGGCCCGCCTGGTGCAGACCATTTCATACCTGCCCCACTTTCTCTCGGCCGTGGTGGTGGCGGGCATCATCTACCAAATGACATCCCCAACGGTCGGCCTGGTGAACAATGCCATCCGCCTCTTTGGCGGAGAACCGATCAACTTCCTGATGAAACCGGGATGGTTCCGGCCCGTGTACATCATCTCCAGCGTCTGGCAAAACACTGGCTGGAGCGCGATCATTTACATCGCCGCCATATCCGGCGTGGATCCGCAGCTGTATGAATCTGCCACCATCGACGGCGCGGGACGGTTCAAACAGGCCCTTCATGTCACGCTCCCCTGCATCGCGCCCACCATTGTCATCACGCTCATCCTCAATATCGGCAACTTCCTGAGCATCGGCCATGAAAAAATCATTCTGCTGTACAACCCCGCCACCTATGAAACCGCTGACATTATCTCCAGCTACGTATACCGCATCGGCCTGCAGCAGGCATCGTTCTCCGTGGGCACGGCCATCGGCCTTGCCGAGTCCATTATCTCGGTGATCCTTGTCACATCGGCCAACAAGGTTGCACGGCGTATATCGGAAAACAGCCTGTGGTAAGGAGGTAATAGTATGAAGCTTACGGCGTCCCAACATATCTTTCAATGGATCAATCTGCTGTTCATGCTCCTGGTGGCGTTTGCATGCCTGGTGCCTTTCATTAACATCATTGCCATCAGCCTTAGCACCCCCGGCGCGGTGGTGCGCGGAGAGGTGTCCTTCTGGCCGGTAGGGTACTATCTGGAGAATTACAAAAAGATTGTCTCGGACAAGCTGTTCTTTACCGGCTACCGGAACACGATTCTCTTTACGCTGGTGGGCACGGCCTTTTCCATGGTCATGTCGGTGCTCATCGCCTACCCGCTGTCCAAGAAGAACATGGCCGGCAACAAGTTCTTCACCAAGGTGATGCTCTTCACCATGCTCTTTGGGCCGGGGCTCATCCCCCTGTTTCTCACCATTCGGCAGTTCGGGTTGATGAACAGCTTCTGGGGGATCATCATTCCCTTT
>JAVBSI010000091.1:0-32630 GCA_031556815.1 Eubacteriales bacterium
AACGTGGTAGGCCCGTCCGCCGCGCCGATGATGCCAATCGCCGCAGCCAGCCGCATGATGAGGCTGTCCCTTTCCGGGCCAGCTGCCATGGCGGCCACGTCCGGTAGCAATACGGGGATCAGCAGCATGGAGCAAAAAAAGGTCGCAAAAATGCCAAACTGTGCCGCCGCGCCAAAAAAGATCATGGAGGGATCCTTCAGCAATGGTGAGAAGTCGATCATGGCGCCGATGGCGATGAAAATCAACACCGGGAACAGCTCGTTCTTGATGCCCGCGTTAAACAGCACCGTCAGGAATCCCTCGCTGCCCAATACACTGGCCGCCAGATTTCCAGCCGCGTCCATCACCGGCGGCAGGTTGGCAAGGATCGCGCCAAAGCCGATAGGCAGCAGCAGAGCGGGTTCATAATCCTTCTTGATGGCCAGGTAGATCAGCACAAAGGCAACGATGAACATAACCAAAGTTTTTACCCCGGCCAGGGTAAACAAATACAGCACACCTGAAAAAAGCTCCTTGAGCAGGGCCATTACATCCACGTTGTATCCCCCTTGATCTATATTCCACAACCAGCATGCGTCTTTTTGGCTCCTGGTTGATTATAGCATTCCGCCACGAGGCTGTCAAAACGGAAACGCAAAAAATTTCTAGACCCTTCCATTCCATTTTTCTTTGAATGGCCTTTCAATATGCTATATGGTATAATGATGAAAAGAATTTTTTTCTCCATGAAAAAAAATCCAAAGCTGGATTGTATCCTCAGTGAAGGGAGTTGATCGCCGGTGAGTGTGCCATATGAGCTCAATGGCCGCGTAGCCACGGCGGTACGCGCGCATATGCAAAGCATTGTCCGCGTGGCCTATACCTATGTGCATAGCATCCAGGATGCGGAGGATATTGCCCAGGACACCTTTCTTGCGTACTTACGCTGCGATGTGAGCTTCACGGGCAGCGAGCATGAAAAGGCCTGGCTTCTGCGGGTATGCATCAACAAGTGCAAGAACCAGCTGAAAAGCGGATGGCAAAAAAGCCGTAACCCGCTTCCGGAGGGGCTTGCAGCCTTGCCGCCCGAAGAGAACGAGGTGCTTACCTCCGTGCTGGCTTTGGAGGAAAAATATCGCCTTCCCATCCACCTGTACTACTATGAGGGCTATGCCATCAAAGACATTGCGCGCCTTCTTTCCCTTCCAGCGGCCACGGTGGGCACAAGGCTCGCCAGGGCCAAAGCGCAGCTGAAACAGCAGTTAGGAGGGACTTTCGATGAAGAATAACCGATACCATAAGGCCATGGATCAACTTCCTTTCAGCAAGGACCTGGAAGCCAAAACCCTGGCCCTATTGAAAGCCTCCTCCACCCAAAGCGTGAAGGAGGAAGACACGATGAATCAAGTGGAAAAACCGAATAGACCCCGTTGGAACCCCCAAAAAGCGCTGACCATCGGCGGCAGCGTATTGGCGGCGGCAGCCGTGCTGGTTTTGATTTTTACTCCCGTGTTGCGGGACGCGACCCAGGTGACCTCCCCGGTAGAAGTGGCCAAGCACAACCTCGATGCAACCTTAAACAGCGAGCCTCTTGCTACCCAAATCGCCATTGCGGGCCAAGCGGCTTCCTCAGCCAAACAATTGGATTCCGTCTCAGCCCAAGTTCAACCCGTAGCGCCAAGCGCCGTGCAGAACGCCCCCGCAAGCATGACTGATGATATGGGCATGGAGTTTTTTGAAGTGGACTTTGGGGCACCCAGTGGCCGCTCATTCATGTTCAGCACGGCGCCCTCCCCTGTTTTCAACACCAACGAGTACAGCCACATCCAGGAGACCCGTTTTCTATCCACCCAGGCTTCTCCGCTTTCCACCTTTGCCGCGGATGTGGACACGGCCTCCTATGCCCAGTTGCGCGCCGCCATCCTGGCCGGCAACCCTGTGGCTGCGGACAGCGTGCGCATTGAGGAGATGCTCAATTACTTTCATTACACCTATGCTCAGCCAAAGGATGGGGAACCCTTCGGCGTCACCACAGAGGTAGCCCCCTGCCCCTGGAACAAGGATACCCAGCTGCTTCTGATCGGTCTGCAGGCCAAAGAGGTGGACACTGCCAACGCCCCCGCCCAAAACCTGGTTTTCCTGATCGACGTATCCGGCAGCATGGATGATCCGGATAAGCTGCCCCTGGTCAAGCGGTCCTTTGGGCTGCTGCTGGAGGAGCTGAAGCCGACGGATAGCGTCAGCATCGTTACCTATGCCGGGGCTGACCAGGTGGTGCTGGACGGTGTCAAGGCCAGCCATAAAACCGACATTATGGCAGCCATCGACGATCTGTTTGCCAGTGGCGGTACCGCCGGAGCGGCAGGCATTAACACCGCCTATGAAATTGCGAAAAAGCACTTCATCACCGGTGGAAGCAACCGGGTCATCCTGGCTACAGACGGGGACTTGAACATCGGCGTCAGCGACGAAGGCTCCTTGACCCGCCTGGTGGAAGAAAAGCGCAAGGAAGGCGTTTACCTGAGCGTGCTAGGCTTTGGGTATGGCAACTACAAGGACAACAAGCTGGAAGCCCTGGCGGACAACGGCAACGGAAACTATGCCTATATCGACACCATCCACGAGGCGCGCAAAGCCTTGGTGGAGGAGATCGGCGGCACCTTCCTGACCGTGGCTAAGGATGTAAAGCTACAGGTGGAGTTTAACCCGTCTAAAATCAAGGGCTATCGCTTGATCGGCTATGAAAACCGCACGTTGGCCGCCGAGGATTTTGCCGATGACGCCAAGGACGGCGGCGAACTGGGCAGCGGCCATCGGGTTACGGCGCTGTATGAGCTGGTGCCCATGGACAGCGCCATGGAAATCCCCTCCGTAGAAACCAAGTACCAAAACGCCTCCTCCAGCGCCAGCAGCGAGTGGCTCACCGTCAACGTCCGCGCTAAGGAACCGGATGGCGACATCAGCAAGCTGTACAGCTATCCGGTGGATAGCAGCGCATACCATGAAATCATGAGCGACAACCTGCGCTTTGCGGCGGCGGTTGCTGAGTTTGGCATGTTGCTGCGAGACAGCCAGTGGAAGGGCACCGCCACCTATGCCCAGGCGTTGGATTTGCTGCGGGGCACCGGCAACCTCACCGGGGATGTTTACAAAGAAGAACTGCTCTACCTGATGACCCAGGCGCAGCGGAACCCATCCTGATGTGACCTTCAAAAAACTGCTTACAAGGCCCGCCAATTGGCGGGCCTTGCTTGTGTTCAAGCGTCTTTGCACAGGGGTTTTGCCCCTGCTCCGGTCATTGGGTGTCGTGGAAAGCCTTGCCAGGCTCTCCACCCGTCTCATGTCCCAACTCTCGCTCTGTTTTGCCTTGGGCAAAGCGCACACTGCGCGCGCCTTCGCTGGCGCTGCCCATCAGGACATACGCTGTCCGGCAAGGTCCCCGAACCCTTTTCCCACAAGCATGACCCACCCCGCCAGTCCCACTTATCACGGCTCCCCCGTGCGTTTTCGTTCGGCCCGGCGCTTCTTGCCGGCCTCATAATCCGCCTTTTCCGCGTTCGTTTTCGGCAGCAGCCTGGGCACGACGGCGGGCTTACGCTGCTGATCCAGGGCCACCATGGTCACATAAGCCCGGTTCACAAGCTGGCGCGTCCCTCCATTTTCGGGCTGTTCTACAAAGGTTTCTACGCACACCTCCATGCTGGTGCGGCCAGCATAGGTCATGCGGCCCAGCAGCAACAGCACATCGTTGAGGCCAGCCGACGCCAAAAACTCCAAATGATCCACCGCGGCCGTAATCACCTCGCAGCCGCAGTGCCGACGCGCCACAACCGCCGCCACCACATCAATCCATTGCATCAGCAACCCGCCAAAAAGCTGGAAGCTGGCGTTTACATCCATGGGCATGATGATGTGTACCTGCTCCGCACGGCTATGGGCAACGCTTTTGGCATCGCGGATTTCATTGCCGGACTTCGTTGGTTCTTTCATCCTCGATTCCTCCCTCCCTATTCCCGAGCCACTGTCTGCCCTTGACGGGCGGCGGCAAATCCGCCAGCACTGCTCTATATTCCTGGCTCAGCAGCTGCGGATCAAAACCCATTACAAACAGGAGCTGCCTGCATGGCATGGGGTGCAGTGTAAACAAATCGGGAAATTTTTCCACCAGGCGAATCATCATCGCCTCCTCGGACAAATTCCGCTTGATAGCCATGTCCACCTGGGACAGCGCTTGCACCTCCCGGGTTAACAGCTTCAAATGCTGACGGGGAACCAATAAAAAAGAGCTGTCAGGCCGTCCCCTCACCAGAGCCAAATGCACGGTTTCGTCCATTAACGAGGTAAAATCCGGCATGGCCTGGGGACAGATGGGATGCTCCAGAATGTCAAAGTCCACCCAAGCATAGTGGGTGAACCCCAAATAGGCATGCATGCTGCGTTGCAGCAGCGGCAGCTTATTGCGCAAAAAATGCTGCATGGGCGGCATGCCCTCGGCAAGCAGAGCGCGGGGCAACAGCGAGTTGTCCGGATAGCTGAGGGTATTGGGAAAGCGCAGTTTCAGCGAGCGTTCCTGGTTGCCGCCCGCATACAGCAGCAGCGGAAGCTGCGCCAGCCCCCTCAAAAAGGCGAACCGGAGCATATAGAGCAACGTGGGCTTACTAGCGTCTGGAAGATCCACAAAAGCCGTTACCAGCATCAGCGAAAGCCGTCGCCCACGGGAGAGGATCGCTTTGGTCTGTTGCGCCAGCAAAAACGAAGGTGAAGCTTTCTGGGCATAGCTGTCCTCGGTGGCAAACAACCCCAGACTGCTGCGTACCCCCACCTTGCGCTTCTCAAAGCTCAGCCCGGCAAATTGCTCAAACCGGGCCAAATAATGGGTGGGCAGCATGTCCTTGGAGGGCATGAGCAGCCAGCGCTTGCCACCGCGGCGCAGGGGCTGCAGCAGCGGCTTTTCCAGTGCATACACGGCATATTCCGCCACGAAGGCCGCAATGGACAGCAGTTCCTCCTGGGTCTCCGCCTGCCTCAGAAACGAAACCTCGCCAAAGATCAACCCCGGCTCCACCACCATGGTTTTTACCGGTGCGACGGCGCAGACCAGTGGCAACCCCCGCGCAATCCGCACCGCATTTTCCTTGAACACCTCGGCAAAGGCCGGTAGATAAGCCTGGGGAGGCAGCCCCTCTTCCTGGGCGTTGATATGCCCTGTAAGGATGACGTTTTGCCCGGGTAGCTTGTCCAGACGAGACAGTAGCCCTTGATCCCATTTTTCCAAAAAGGCGTGAGGGCCCTTCAGCGCCAAAAAATGCGTTTCGTCCGTCAGCAAGGGCAATACCCCCGCAAGCCCTTGATCCTCAGGATAAAACAGCAGGGTTTCTTGTAGGGAAACGCCGCCCACCGCTTCCTGGGGTAACGCCTGCCGAAGGTACTCCATTCCTAGGGGCAAGGCAAAGCGCAAGCAAAAGGGTCTTGCCGCATGGGCCACCGCATCCAGCACCGTATCCACCAGCTCATCCGGCTGGGGACACTTCGAAAAAACCAGCAGCAAACGGATTCCAAGCATAACGGCTCCTTTGTAATAATATCCCTGTTAATTATAGGGGGAAATGTACCATGCGTCAAGTTTCAAACCCTTCTCAGTCCTTGATTTGATTGACAGGCCTGGGGTTTTCGAGTATGATGGAAAAAATGTGGCAAGGAGGCTTTCGGCTTGAATATCCTCATCACAGGCGCAAACGGTTTCATGGGAAAAAATTTGCAGACCATTTTGCGCGACCAGGCGGGTGGCCAGGGGTTTTCCCTATGGCTGGCGGATGTGGATACTTCTCCCCAGGATCTTGCCCAGGCCTGTGCCCAAGCGGATTTTGTGTTCCATCTGGCAGGGGTGAACCGGCCCAAAGAGGAAGCGGAGTTCCAGCAAGGCAATGTTGATTTCACCAGGGCGCTTCTTGCCCAGCTGTCAGCAGGCCGCAGGCCTCCCGTATTGCTCACCAGCAGCACTCAAGCTGCCTTGGATCATCCTTATGGACGCAGCAAAAAAGACGCGGAGGAAGCCCTGCGCGCCTATGGCAAGCAAACCGGCAGCCCAGTCTATGTCTACCGCCTTACCAATGCCTTTGGCAAATGGAGCCGCCCCAACTACAACAGCGCCGTCGCCACCTTCTGCCACAATATCAGCCGGGGCTTGCCCATTCAGATCAATGACCCTTCCGTTATCCTGCGGCTCAACTATATCGATGATATCATCGCAGAGTTCTTGCGCGCCATGGACGGTAGTCCGACCCGCCAAGGGGACTTTTGCGCGGTGCTGCCGGAGCATTCCATCTCCCTGGGTGCGGTGGCGGAACTGCTGTATCACTTTCATGCCAGCCGGGAGCAGCTGGATCTGGTGGATCAAAGCGAACCTTTCGTGCGCAAACTTTACGCCACCTACCTCAGCTTCTTGCCCACGGAGGACTTTGCCCGCAGCACCAAGGTGAAAGCGGATGCCAGGGGTTCCTTTGCGGAGCTGTTACACATGGACGGCTATGGACAGATCAGCCTGAATGTCATCCTTCCCCACATCACCAAAGGGGATCATTGGCACCAGACCAAGCATGAAAAGTTCATCGTTATGGCCGGGGAGGGCGTGATTCGCTTTCGACGCGCGGATGGCGATGGAGATATCCTTTCCTATGCTGTCTGCGGGGATTTGCCCACCTTGGTGGACATCCCGCCCGGATATACCCACAACATTGAAAACACAGGGAACAACCCCATGTACACCCTGATGTGGGCCAACGAGCGCTTTGACCCGTATCACCCGGATACCTTTAGCTTGCCGGTCCAGCCGCCGACAAAAGAGAACTCCTGAATTTTCCTGCCCATTATTGTAAAAACAATGACAGCTTTCTCCCCTTCGTGTATAATGTAGAAGCATATTGTGCCCATGATTTAGTACGATTCACGCATATTTCAATCATTAGAGGAGGTCTTCTCATGAACAAAAAATTGGTATGGTTATTGAGTATGGCATTGGCAATCCTTCTTCCCTTTTCCGCCCTTGCGGAAACGTCACAGCAGCCTGATTGGCTGAGCAAAGCCTGGGAGGATGGCGAGCAAATCATTACCACCCTCACCGTAGCTCCAGGTGAACTATTGGCGCAGCAGCCAGCCATTTCCGACTTGCTCAACGCCTTGGCCATCAAGGTCGTCGGTCAAAAGGACGGATATGGAAGCCTTACCATACAGCTGAGTGGGCAGGACGCCTTGTCCGGGAACATCAAGACCACCGAGGATGGGTTCTTCTTCCAGTCGGCTTTGGTTGGCCAAGACATTCTATACTTCTCCTTGGAAGATTTGGAGGAATTGATAGCGTCCCTGACTGCCAATTCCGATGCTCCTGGAGCCGCTGCAACATCGCAGCTCGATTCTCTGCGTGATTTGTTCACCCAAAACCAACCTGCCGATTTGTTCTCCATCACCCCTCTCGACATTGAGAAGGAACTCCCAGATATTATCAAAAATGATCCTGTGATGATGCAATGGATCGAAGATATACAAAAGCGCATGGTGGTGAGCCATGGGGATTATCTGGATCCCAGCCATGATCCCGCCACGGATAAGCAGGAGTTAACCCTCAACCAGGAGGATATCCTGGTGATCATGGACAGCCAATATATGCGGCTTCAACTCAAACAGACCATCGCTGCCAGCAACGCAGACCTTACCGCCGAGCAGTTGGATACAATGGTACAAGAAAGCATCGATGAAGGCAAAGCACAGCTTCAGAGCTCCACCATTGATATGCCAATCACGGTACTGGCCAATGGCGAAACGGTGGTGTCGATGTCCATGCCCATTCACATGAGCATGGCGGCTCCTGTTACAGGCATCGCGGATACAACCCAGGATGCTGCCCCGCCGTCTACACAAGCCCTCACTGTGATCGATATGCCCATCTCTTATAATCGCCTCACCACCGGGGACGCCGTCAACCATTCCTTTCAGATGGATGTGAATGAGAATAGCAAGAATGCCTTGGCTATCATGGGAACGGTGGAAGTGATTGGTGAAACCAACTTTGAGTTCAATGTGGACATTGACGACAAACAGTCTACCAAGCTTGTCCTGAAAGGATATGGCGTGGTGGAAGGTGAGGAAACCGCTCTAGCTTTTCATGTGGTGCACAACGGCAAGGACATTTTCCAGATTCAGGCCACCATCAAGGACGGCATGGACGCCTTGGACGCCAAGGTGGATCTGTTGATCAACGAGGCCCAGATGGGGTTCACTTCCCCGCAGGCTTCTGCCGAACCGACTTTGGATACCGCTGAGAAGCAGACGGAAGCCCCGGCTGACACTACCCAGGCTGTTGCCCAGGGAAGCGATGGGCTGAAGCGCTTCATAACGCTGAGCCTTCACAGCGTTGCTGCCGAGCCGGATGCCCGCTTTGCAGCTCTGCAGGAAGCCACCCCACAGACCGCCGTCCAGATACTGAAAATGACCCTAGCCGAACTGGTGACCATCGGGCAAAGCCTAGCTCAAACCTCAATGCAAACGGTATTCGGTGCGCTGAGCCTGCTTCCTCCCAGCGTGCTTATAAACCTTGGCGGACTCATGCAGTTTTAATGCCGCCTACAAAGCCTTTTCCACAAGCCAACCCCCTTCAAGAGCTTTCTTGAAGGGGGTTTTCATGTTGCGCGATCAATCCGCATACCCTACTCCGGAGGGATGACCTATGCGACGCGGATGCCTGGTCCAGTTATTATGCCTGGCCTTATTGGTATTGACCCTATTATGGCGCATGCTGGGGGCGCCTATCAGCGGTCAGGATTGGAAAAACCTAGGCACGCCGTTTTGGCAGGCCCGGGTGCTGTTGCCTACACGGATGGCCCGCATGGCCATGCTCTGGCCTTTTTTAAGCCCCATCAAGTCACAGGCCGCACCAACGCTGCTCCAAGAAAGCCTGGATCCGGAAGCGGCACTGCTTTCCCGTCTGACAGGGCAGGCGGTCGCCGACCAAAGCATTCCTACTTCTGCGATCACCTTGGCTGTATTTAACGCGCAAACGGGCGGCATGATGCACCTGCCGCTGGAGGAGTACATCTGCTCCGTGGTGGCGGCGGAAATGCCTGCCAGCTACCACCTGGAGGCCTTAAAAGCCCAAGCTGTGGCCGCCCGAACCCGGGCTATTGCCCAAAGCGGCGCCGCCCAGGGCTGTGGTTGCAGCCTACACGACGGCGCGGACATCTGCACAGACAGCGCTCATTGCCAAGCCTATGCGGATATCGCGGCCTGTCAGGCCAAATGGGGCAACGAATATGAAGTGTACCGACAGCGGGTCGCGCAGGCGGTACGGGAAACCAACGGGCAAATTCTCACCTACGACGGTATGCCAATCACCGTTTTATACCACGCGATCAGCGGCGGTATGACGGAGGATGCCGCCGCTGTTTTTTCCCAAAGCCTGCCTTATCTGGTCAGCGTGGAAAGCCAGGGCGAGGAAAGCGTGCGTGGCTTTTATGAGGACAAGACCTTTACCTTTGCACAGGCCACTGCTTTGCTTAATGCCGCTTTCCCTGAGGTGGGGCTGACCGCTGACAAGCTGCAACAAACCTTTGCCATCGCGGAATACTTGCCCACAGGCCGGGTGGATACCCTCCTCCTGAACGACAAGGAAGTGCCTGCCGCAGAAGTGCGCAAAGCCCTGGATCTGCGCAGCACTTGGTTCTCCGTTTCGATGGATGCAACGAGCATCACCTTTCACCAACGTGGCTATGGCCATGGCGTGGGCATGAGCCAGGCCGGCGCCAACGCCATGGCAGCAAAAAATGACGACTACCAAGCCATTTTGGCACATTATTACCAAGGCACTACGTTGGAAACCATCCAACCTTAGCGCACATACTCCAAGCCTTCCTGGGCCAACCTAGCCTTGGAGGGATGTCAATGAACAGACGCGCTTCATCCTTTGGGGAAAAGCTTAGGCATGGCTATCAGATCTATGATCGTTTCATGGAAAAGCAAGGTTTTTATGTATTGTTGGGCATTTGTGTGTTGGTCATTGTGTTGTCATGCCTCTATACCATGAATCTACGGCAATCCCTTGAAAACCCTGATCTCAGTGAACAACAGCAGCAAGCCATCCAAAGCGTTGGTAGTTCCCAAGGCGCGCAGACGTTGCGGGAAGCCCAAACCCTGATCGCCAGCGAAAATCCCGTTGCAAACCAACCCCTCGCCATGCCCGCCCTTGCGCCTTTTTCCATCTTGCAACCTATCTCGGGCTTCGTAAGCCGAAGTTTTTCCCAAAAAGAGCCTCAGTATTTTGTCCAAAGCCAAACCTGGCAAACCCATACCGGGCTGGATTTAGAGGCGGAATATGGCAGCGTGGTCTCCGCCTGCGCGGCCGGGACCGTATCGGCCGTTGAAAATAACAGCCTGCTGGGTCTCACCCTTACCATCACCCACGCCGATGGATATGAAAGCCTCTATGCGGGGCTTAGCAACGCCCCCTATGTGAAGACGGGTGATGCCGGTGCTGCCGGGCAGACCATCGCCCACGTGGGCAACGGGGTCATTTTTGAGGCGGATGCCAAGCCCCACTTGCATTTGGAAATACGGCAAAACGGCCAATTGGTGGATCCGTTACCACTTTTCCTGGGGGTTGAAAAATAAAATACAATATGATACAATATAAAACAATATAATACAATTTGGAGGCGCACTATGTGTGGAATTGTTGGGTACATCGGCCCGCGGGAGGCATCCCCCATTCTTTTGGAAGGCTTGGACCGCCTGTCCTACCGGGGATATGATAGCGCGGGCCTTGCCATGATGGATAAGCATGGAAAGATCCATGTTCGCAAGGCTAAGGGGCGCTTGGAAAACCTGAAGGAACTATTGGCATCCCAGCCTTTATCCGGCCATATGGGCATTGGACATACCCGCTGGGCCACCCATGGGGAGCCCAGCGATCTGAACGCGCACCCCCATACGGATGTCAAGGGCGGCATCGCGGTGGTGCATAACGGAATCATTGAAAACCATGAACCCCTGCGCCGCTATCTCGAGGGCGCGGGGCTTCACTTTGTGTCTCAAACGGACACGGAGGTGGTCGCCCATCTGCTGCACCATCTGTATGATGGCAACATGAAAAGCACTTTGCAAAAAGCCATGAGTATGCTGGAGGGCAGCTATGCCCTGGGCATCATCAGCGACCAAGAGCCGGGCGTTCTGTACTGCGCCCGCTGCGACAGCCCGCTGGTCATTGGTGCACGGGAGGGAGAGGCCCTCATCGCTTCGGACATCCCCGCCCTGCTAAGCCACACCCGGGATGTGATCTTTCTGGAGGACAAGGAAATTGGCGTGCTGGATCAGGAGGGCGTCAGCATCTATGACATCTATGGCCGACATAAGCAGCATGCCCTCTTTCATGTGGAGTGGGATCTCAGCAGTGCTGAAAAGAGCGGCTACGCCCACTACATGCTGAAAGAAATTCACGAGCAACCCACCGCGCTGCAAGGCACCTTTACCCCACGCCTATCCGGCATTCCCGGAGCCTATCCCTGGCTTCCTTTCACGGCGGAGCAGGCTAAAGCGCTCCAAAAAATCAGCATCGTGGCCTGCGGCACTGCCTATCACGCGGGGATGTTGGGCAAATATGCCATTGAGAAGCTGGCCCGGCTGCCTGTGGAAGCGGACATCGCCAGCGAATACCGCTACCGCGACCCCATCATAGGCGCTGATGAACTATTCATTGCCATCTCCCAAAGCGGAGAGACCGCTGATACCTTAGCCGCCTTGCGGGAGGCCAAGCGCTGCGGGGCCAATGTGATTGCTATCTGCAATGTGATGGGCTCCACCATTGCCCGGGAGGTAGGTGAAAAGGGCACGCTTTACACCTATGCGGGGCCGGAAATCGCCGTGGCCAGCACCAAAGCCTACATGACCCAAGCGGAAATGATGATGATGCTTGCCATTGCCCTGGGCGATATGCGCGGCGTATTGCCCCGTGAGGAAGTGCTGGCGTTGCTGGCTGGACTTGGGCAGTTACCAGCCTTGGCCAAAAAGACCTTGGCAACCCAGGCGCTGTTGCAGCGCATTACCAGCACGGCCAGCCAAAAGAAGCATGTGTTCTTCGTGGGCCGGGGTATGGATTACGCCCTCTCCATGGAGGCGGCGCTGAAGCTAAAGGAAGTCAGCTATGTTTTTAGCGAGGCGTATGCGGCCGGTGAGTTGAAGCATGGGCCCATAGCGCTTTTGCAGGAGAACCGTTTGGTGATAGCCACCCTCACCCAAGGCGCGCTGGTAGACAAGATGATGAGCAACCTGCGGGAAGTAAAGGCCCGCGGGGCGCAGGTCATCGCCGTCTGCCGGGAGGATCTGCTGGGCAAGGTGGAAAACCAGGTGGATGAGGTGATCCCCATTCCTGACGCTGGAGATTTGTTGACACCGCTGCTGGCAGTTATCCCTTTGCAACTGTTTGCCTACTGCATGGCGGTCGCGCGGGGCTGTGATGTGGATAAGCCGCGCAACCTGGCCAAAAGTGTTACGGTGGAATAATCATATCCATTTTCAATCAAAAGTGGCTTATGCCACTTTTTTAATCTGCCTATTGACAAAAGAATTTTTTCTTTCTATACTTCATATGAACGATTGTTCATATGAAGGAGTGTGCAAAAGTGATAGCGCCAAAATGCCAGCCCGAATGCCAGTATATGCACGCCCACGAAGACCTCGTCCAGCAAGTGACCGATCGAATGCCCGGTGAGGAGCAGCTATTTGACCTGAGTGAGCTGTTCAAGATCTTTGGCGATTCCACACGAATCCGTATCCTGTATTGCCTGCTGGAAAGCGAGATGTGCGTTTGCGACATCGCTTCTTTGCTTGGCATGACCCCAAGCGCCATCTCTCACCAGCTGAGTGTGCTGAAAAAAAGCAAGCTGGTCAAATACCGTCGAGAAGGGAAAACCGTATTCTATGCCCTGGCGGACGGGCATGTGTCCACCGTCCTAAACCAGGGTATGGAGCACGTAACCGAATAACACAGGACTTCTTTTTACAAAAACATACGATAAGGAGAACTGGCTCATGGAAAAGACCTTTAAGCTTCAAGAGTTAGACTGCGCAAACTGTGCCGCGAAAATGCAGGAGGCCATCAGCAAAATCCCTGGTGTACAAAGTGCCACCGTCAATTTTATGACCCAAAAGCTCATCCTGGCGGCGGATGAGCAGGACTGGAGCCGCATCCTTAACGATGTCCATGCTGCCATTCGCAAAATTCTCCCTCGCTGCAAGCTGGTCACCAAAGAGACCTCTCCCATGACCCGCGAACAGGAGATCGTCCTGATACGGATCTTGGTCAGCGCGGTTTTGCTGGCTGTAGCCTTGGTCTTTTTCCCAGAGGGCAGCATCCCCCGTTGGGTGATTTTAATGCTGGCCTATTTCACCATGAGCTATGACGTGCTTAAGGAAGCCGGCGGGAACATCCTGCGCGGGCAGGTTTTTGATGAGAACTTTTTGATGAGTATCGCCAGCATTGGGGCCATCGTCATCGGCGAATACCCTGAGGCCGTGGCTGTGATGTTGTTCTATCAGGTGGGCGAGCTATTTCAATCCTATTCGGTGCAAAAATCCCGCAAATCCATCTCCTCATTGATGGACATCCGCCCGGATACCGCCGATGTGGAGCGGGAAGGCCAGTTGCTTACCGTCTCTCCAGAGGATGTGCATGTTGGGGAAGCCATTGTGGTGAAAGCGGGCGAGCGGGTTCCTTTGGACGGCATCATCCTGGAGGGGACATCCACCCTCAACACATCCGCTCTTACCGGCGAAAGCTTGCCTCGGGACGTGACCGTACATGATGAGGTCATCAGCGGTTGCATCAACCAAAGCGGCTTGCTGCGGGTGAAGGTAACCAAGCCCTATGGGGAGTCCACAGTAGCCAAGATCCTGGATCTGGTGGAAAACGCCAGCGACAAAAAGTCGCGGGTGGAAAGCTTTATCACTCGCTTTGCCCGCGTCTATACCCCTGTGGTGGTGGTCGCCGCTGTGCTGCTGTTTCTGGCGCCCTCTCTTGTGACCGGGGATTGGCTCAACTGGGGTACCCGCGCGCTGAGCTTTCTGGTGGTGTCCTGTCCCTGCGCCTTGGTGATTTCCGTGCCGCTCAGCTTCTTTGGGGGCATTGGCGCGGCCAGTAAGCGCGGCATTTTGTTCAAGGGCAGCAACTATTTGGTGGCGCGGTCTAAGGCGGACATCGTGGTCTTGGATAAAACCGGTACGTTGACCCATGGCGTTTTTCATGTAACGGTGATCCACCCGGACGAGATCAGCCAGCAGGAGCTGCTGCGCATCACCGCAACGGTCGAAAGCTATTCCGACCATCCCATCAGCCGCTCCATCCGCGCCCATTTCCGTGGCCCCGTTGACAAGGAAACACTATCCGACGTGCAGGAGATCGCCGGGCAAGGCATCTCCGCGGTGATGGAAGGGCATACCATCTACGCGGGCAACGACAAGCTGATGGGCGCCATCCATGTGGCTCTCCCCGATTGCCCTCATATAGGCACTGTGGTGCATGTGGCCCGGGACCATCATTATCTGGGGCATATCGTGATCTCCGACGAGATCAAGGAAGGTTCTGCAGCCGCCATCCAGGATCTGCGGCAGGAGGGCGTCCGCCAAACCGTGATGCTTACCGGCGACAGCCAGGCCGTAGCGGATGATGTGGCGGTCAAACTGGGCCTGGATCAAGTGTTTGCAGGACTTCTGCCCGCCCAAAAGGTGGAGCATGTAGAAACCCTGCTCACCCAGAAGGTGCGGGGTGGACAGCTTCTCTTTGTGGGGGATGGTATCAACGACGCGCCTGTGCTCACACGTGCGGATGTAGGCATTGCCATGGGCGCCATGGGCAGCGACGCCGCCGTGGAAGCCGCCGATGTGGTGCTGATGGACGATAATCCCACAAAGCTTCCGCTGGCCATCCAAATCGCCCGCAAAACCATGGGCATTGCTCAGCAAAACATCATCTTCGCCCTGGGGGTGAAGGCGCTGGTGCTGATCCTGGCGGCCGCGGGCATCGCCGGCCTGTGGATGGCCGTGTTCGCCGATGTAGGCGTGTCCTTGCTGGCGGTTCTCAATGCCATGCGAGCCATGCGCATCGCCAAATCAAAGTAATGCAAAAGCCCTCCCGTTGTTGGGAGGGCTTTTGCATCTCCATCATGTACTTGTTTCGATGCCGTCCTGCACATCCTTGACGTCCACATTCGCCTGCATCGCTTCCGATGCGGTTTCCTCTCGCATGCTTTCTGCTTTTTCCTGCACCAGGGCATCCTCTTCCCCACCACCTGCGGCACGGATATCATCATCGGTGAGCAGCATCAGTTCCTCTCTGGTTACGCTATCCTGCCCGGCCAAGCGATTGGCTTGGGCGCTTACCGCCCTTTCAAACAGGTTGCGCACACCCCGGGCGTTGCCAAATCCCTTTTGATCCAGGCTGAACAGGGCCAGCAAAGTGCGCAGCAACTCCGTGGCGTTCTCCGCCAGGCAATAGCCGCTCTTGCTGCAACGCATGGTGAAGATATCCATCATTTCCTGAACGGAGTAGTCCGGAAAGATCATGAAGCGGTTGAAACGGCTCTCAAGCCCTGGGTTAGAGTTGACAAACTCATCCATCAGCTCCGTATAGCCGGCCACGATGATAATCAGGTCCTCCCGGTGATCTTCCATGGCCTTTAGCAGCGTGTCCACCGCCTCTTGGCCATAATCCGCTCCGCCCCGGGTGGTGAGCGCGTAAGCCTCATCGATGAAGAGCACGCCGCCCATGGCTTTTGCGATCACCTCAGCGGTTTTCAGGGCGGTCTGGCCCACATACCCCGCCACCAAGCCGCTACGGTCCACCTCCACCAGCTGGCCCTTGGACAGAATGCCCAGGCTCCGATAAATACGCGCCATCAGCCTAGCGATCATGGTTTTGCCTGTGCCTGGATTACCGGAAAACACCATGTGCAGGGACAAATCCTCCACCGGCAGGTCGTTATCTTTCCGCAGTTTTTGCACGGTAACCAAATTCATCAGGCTCTCCACCTCTTTTTTCACAGAGGTCAGACCGATATACTCATTCAGTTCCTTTTTCAACGCCTCGATATCCTCGGGCGGATCTTGCCGCTCCTGCAGCGGGGCTTCCATGGGCTGGGGCTGTATGGCTTGCTGCGGTTCATGGTTGGCAACGGGCGCCTCGCTGTCCGACTCACCGCTGCCTGCCGCCCGTAAACCGGGGATTCCCCACAAATCGTCAGACAAACGGCGCAAATTGCTCTGCGTCATGTCATTGATCACATCCATCTGCAACCTGATGATCTCGTCCTTGCGGTCCATGGTGTTGCTCCTTCTATGCGCAGGCCCGTCCCCGCGCTTTCCGCCAAATGATGCGCCTTATTCCTCTTCCAGGCTCTTGATGGGAATAAACAGACGGCAGGTCTCATCTTTATAGGTGCTCTCCACATAGGCCCATTCATCCCCCAGGAAGGCCAGTATCTTCACCTTGGTTCCCTTTTGGAAGGTGCAAAATTTCGTCTTTCCATTGAGTGGGTCATCCGTAGCATTGACATCCTTTGGCAGTTCAACCTCTACGGAAGCAAGCGCAAGGGTGGCCACCTGATCCGGCTCCTTCAGCGGGCTGTTCTTAATATACCCCATGCGGCCCTTGCTGCCATTGCCAATTTCATAGGCCACCAAAGCCCAGTCATTTTCAAGACCGTAGATATCCACGGTATCGTCCGTGGTCACCTGCCACTTGCTTTCCCGATAAGCATCTTCAGAGGGCGCGCTATATACCTTCAGGCTAGCGCGCTTTTCAAAACCGGCATCGTCCAGCTTGGCCAGGGTGGGGGCCTTTTGCCGGGCTTCCTCCAACGGGGACGGGGTGGGCGCGGGGGTGGGGGTAGCCGTAGGCTCCGGCGTGGCCGTAGGCTCCGGCGTGGGTGTAGGCTCCGGCGTAGGCGTGGGCTGCACCAGCTCTTCCGGCGAGACCTGGACGGCAGTCCGGTTCAACACATAGCCCACCTGCTGATCGCCAGTATTCAGGGTAAAGGCAGTATCGCCTCCCACAAGCACCGCGCCGGAAAGGGAGTCGCTTTGCAGTGTGCCCTCCTGAAGGATATAGTCCTCCACATTGACCACCAGCAACTTTCCATCCGCTGTAAACTGGTAATAGGTATTTCCATCCGTACCCATCTGTTTCCATAGGCCACGGGTCAGCAGATCGCCCACCACAACATCTTCCCCGGAAAGAGGCATGGGGGTCGGCGTTTGTACGTCAGGCAACGCAAAATCAGCGGTGAGTTCCCCGCCCTGCGGCAAAATCTCAGGCTGCTGCGTCTCCGGCATGTCTTGCGCGGGATCCTCTTCCCCATCGGTCGCCACTTGCCCCGCGCCATCCATGGGGGTCAGCTCCAACGTGGTATAATCGCTGGTGCCCGGATCAAAGGTCAGCACCAGACTTCTCCCCGCACGGGCCACGGTAGCCTTTTGTCCAGGCTTATCCGCTGTTTCCAGTACCAGTTTTCCCCCGTCCACATAGTATTCATCAAAAACAGGCGTTCCGCCCTGGGGATTCATCAACTCCCCATCCTGCCCAAAGCGCAGGCAGCTCTCCCCCTCGCCTACCCACCAATCATCCATGGTGAGCGCGCTTATCAACGTATCCAGATCGGTTAAATCCTCTGTGGCAGCCATGCCAGGTTCCGCGTCCCCATCCTGGGAAGCCCCCGCCGCAAGCAAAGAGGATTGTGTCAATCCCAGTTGCGTCCATGGAATATCCACCATGGTCGCTTCCATGCGCACCGTCCCAGCGGCATAAATGCAACGAAAATACTCGCTGGTCAGGTAGCAAGAGTTGGGCAATGGTACCTGATCCTCTGCCGTTATGGCAGGCGACACCTGGCCCTGGCTCTGCGCTCCGCTGAAAACCTCCCGCCGTAGGGCCGCGTCCACCGTTCCCTGATCCTCTATAAACAGGTCGTAATAGGTGAGCTCTTTTTTCTCCGCCAAATCGATGATGCGATACATGATGGAAGTCTGTGCGGTTTGAGATCCGGCAGCCCGGTTGCTCATAGACATCTCAATGGAGAGAATGCCGTCAAAATCCATGGAGGCATAGTAACCACTACGGATAAAGTCCTTCACACCATCCGCATAAGCCGCGTCATCCGCCATCTGGCCTAGCTTGCGCAAGGCTAAAAACGGCGTGGTAATCACCTGTGTCAGGTAGGCCGCTAACTGGGCGTCATCCCCTTCAAAGGTGGGATAATCCATGGCGATCTTCTGCTTGTCCGTTTCGCGGACGTCCTTGTTGCGCATCACAATGATCCCATGCCCCGCCACATCCAGGGTCTTTTCCGTGGGCTCTTCAGCCAGCGCGCCCAGGGACGCCAGGATACAAAGCGCCGCGATGACCGCTAATAGACGTTTCATCAAGCCATCCTCCTATGTTCTTACAGGCGTTAGTTCATCAGTACCGGACAACAAGAACGGGTGGATAGCGCCACCTGTTCCTGTCCCCCTTCTTTTTCCAGCACAAAATAATGGGACAAGGGTTGCGGGTACGCGGCATTCACCACCGCGCTTCTGACGAACGCTCCCTGCACGCTCTGTTCCCATTGGATATCGCATTGCATGGGCGCAATCCGATCATACACAAAATCGTAATGCTGCTCTCCACCCACAAACAAACCGTACTTGCCGGTATCCCTGTCCCGCACCACGGCCGCGCCGCAGTCCAAATAAGCGGTCACTTCACTGGCCTGACACAAAACGCTTAGATCGCTCAGCCTCACTAGATCGCCATTGTCCATCAGCGCTACGTCGCAAGCCGCATCCACAACGCCAGTGGTATTGGCCGCGTACTGCCACCGCTCCATGGTCCCATCCGCGGAAAGCTTATACAACGCGTAGCGCTCTTCCGGCTTGGCCATATTGCCGGTGTCCACATAAGCCAGCGTGTTTTCGTCCCAAAAAGGAATGGCGCGGCAGAACCAAAGGGCGCTCAACAGCGTTCCCTCGGCATTGATATAATTGGCCTTGGCGCCTGTCTGATCCCGCAAGATGGCCCAGCCATGTTCCAGTGGACCCAACACCGCGCCACTGCCAACATTTTGCTGATACACAGAGGTGTTGACCAAGGCTTTGCCCTGGTTATCCAATAAATAAGGGGCTTGCCTCACATAGAAGGTATCGTTCGGCTGCACAATAAAGTCCGCCGCTCCCAACCCCTCGTAATACCCCAACAGCCTGCCGTCGGCGGCGGCAAACAAATAATAATCGAACATGCCCGCCCCGCAGGGAGACCGCACCACCACATTGCTGGTGGTCACAGCCACGTTTTCCATGGGGATGGTACCGCTTACCGCCGCGATGCCCGTTTGCGCCTTGGCGCTGATATGGGTTTCCGGCGCCGCGTCATATCCCTTCACCTGTGCCACAGAGAGACTGTTTGTATCATGGGACGCTGTGTTCACCTGCTCAGCACCTGTTAGAAGCGCAATTTGCTGGATGATCCAATCCTTTCCCACATAAGCGCCAATGCCTAGCGCCGCTAGCACGCATACCACGGCGATTGCCCGCCTTCTGGCGCGCTTTTTTCGACGTAGGCTTTTGCGGGGTTTGTCCCGCGTCTCCTCCACCCGGTATTGCTCCCGCAAGGCCGCTGTGTCCATACGCCCAGTGGCTGCCCAGGTCACCTGGCGCGGCTGGTACACGTTGCGCTTTTGCGCATCAGGCATAGGCATGTCCACAAAGGGATCCAGGATTGCGTGGGGCGTTTCAAACCTTAGTGGCGGCGCAAAAGCCGCATTTTCCCGCGCCTCTTCCAACCCCTCCTCGCCCTGGGCACTGCCGGGGCGGCGATACTGGAAGGAAGGCGCGCTTGTAAACACAGCGCCGGCTTGCTTATGGGACGGCGGCGTGTCCCAGTCCTCTTCCACAGACTCTTTGGAGGAGACACGCGCGGAGGGCCAATCGTCTTCCGCCTCATTAGCCGGGGATGGTTTTGGGCTCACTTCGTTAGGGGTGTATACCGGGGTCTGTTTGGACCATTCGTTGGGTGTGTAGGCTGTAGCCTGTTTTGGGCGCGCTCCGCCAGGGACATATCCCGAGGCCTGTTTCAGCCATTCATCGTTAGGGGTGTAGGCCGAGGTTTGCTTTGTCGACGCTTCACCCGCATCCGGGACGGGATCATCCATCCAGGGCGATGCGTCGGCCTCAAGGCCTCCCTTGGCATCCGCCAACGACCGCGCAGTATACAAATGCTGCGTAGCTTCTTCCTTGGCGTTGTTTTCTAACCCGAAGCGGTCAACGCCGCTCCTCCTGTTTCTCTCGCTCATGAAATGCACCTCGTCCAGTCCACGTGCATGCAAGCACTAACTATAAATGTACCACGCAACATAAGAAACGTCAAGGCTTTCACAGGTTTGAGGTGTAAATATTCAGCCGTTTTTTCCCTTGCCTCACACTATGCCACACAAAAAGCAGACGCTTCCAAAAAGAAGCGTCTACTCAGCATATCAACAATGCGGCTATGCCACTTTGTTGAGTGTACGGGTGATGATTTCGCCAAAGGGCAAACTCCCCGCCCGACCGGCACAGCCGATCGATACGAATGCCTATGGAGGGCTTTGGCTCCTCCCTACCTCTCCATCGCGATGCTAATCGCCTATTCCTTTTCCAGAAATCGCTCCATCACATAGCCCTCGATCACATCGGTTTTGACCTTCACCCAGCCCTCCTCCAGGCAGCGCTCCAGCACCAGCAGCCTCTGATGCTTATACAAGCGCATCAGCACTTCTCCGCTCATATCCGGCGTGGCGCGCAAATTTAAACTGGAGTCATCGGCAACGCCAGCCACAATGGCATACCAGGCCCCATCCTTGGCTTCCTGGGTCACAGGCATCAACGTGGGCCGCGGGGTGGGGGTGGGCGGCGGGCCCGGGGTTCCCATCTGCTCGGGATCCAACTGCGGAGGCACGCTGCCAACATCCGCATATTGTTTTACGGTCATGCCAGGGTAGTAAAAGCTCAAAATATCCATAAATGTTTTGTGGTACCCTGCGGCCATCCATTCCGCGCCTCGCTGGCTCATGCCCACTCCGTGACCATACCGGCGGGCTTCCAGAACATAGCTGTCCTTTTTCTCCACCACGGTGATCATTTCGTTGTTGTAGCCAGGGTTCATTTCCAACGCAAGGTCGATCTTGGCGTCAGGAAAAATGGGCAGCGTCAAGGTTACAGGCTCCTCCACCGGTTCAAAGGGCCCATAGATAGGCTCCGGCGTAGGTACAGGCGTGGGGGCCGGTGTGGCTATGCCATCTCCCTCAGATTGCGTGTCCGTTGGCACAGTGGGCGTGGATGTCGCCTTTGTGGCCGTGGCAAAGAGGTTCACTTCCTCCATATCCTCATCCAATGCACTCAACGAAGATTTGACTGGCATGCCGCTGCCAGCGTTGGCGGGCACAACCCCTTCCGTCCGAGTACGTCCAGAATACTGGAGGGTGATATGCAGCTGGCTCATCAGGCGGGATGGCGGCTTGAACGTGGGGGTATCAACGGACAAAGCGGTCACCTCATCCACACGAAGGCTCTCCGGGGCCGGGTCATAACCCTTCTTGAGCAGTTCCTCCCTGAGGCCCTTAACCAGCAAATTTCGCAGGCCATAGCTGACCACTTCCTTGCCCGGCTTCTTTTTAACCGAGAAGGATTTCACCAGACTGGTTGGATTTTCCAAGTCGTAGGGGTCGTCGGTCATGGCATAGTAGCTATAATCATCGCCGCCGCTCCACACATGCTCCACCAGTTCCGTCTGGCCTCCGTTGCTGGCCCCATAAAAGCACTGGGCCAGTTTGTTTTGATAAAACCCGCACAGGCCCCGGGTCTCCTTCACCGCCTGGGTCGCATTGTCAAAGCCAGGCAGTGTTCCCTTAAACACCTGGTCGTTTGTGGTGTCCACCACATCATAGGGCTTGCTTGGATCCTGCTTGCGCAACGCATAGGTACGGGCGGTCACCGCCTGAGCTTTCAGTGCTTCCAAGGGAAAATCGTTGCTCATTTCATAGGGCACAACGCCCAGCAGATAGTCCTCCACATGGATGTATAAAATAGGCTTGATGACATCCCCATCCACATTCAGCATCAGATCACCCTCATACAGCGCGGGCTGCCCTGTCAGGCGGATGCCGTTCTCCTGGCCTTCTTCGGCCTGATAACGGGTCAAATAGAGGCTTGCCCCGGCAACAAAGCTCATCCCCATGTAATAGACGCGCATAGCCCCTTCTTTAGCCATCAGGGTCAGTTGGCTGCCCCGCTCAAAAATCATGCTTGCCTCACCCTTGTTGCCCAGGCTGTAAACGCCGTCCAAGGTGATATCCATCCGATTGGCAATGGCCAGGCGGCTGAGGGATACCCGTACGATCTGGGACCGCTCCTCCGCGGGCGGATACGCAGGCACCGGCTCGGCTGCCAAGGCTGCCGGCGCCAAGGCCTGAATGCCCAGCAACGCCGCCAAGGCTAGTGCCTGCCACTTTTGAAAACGGAACAAGGTCAACCTATCCATGGGTGGCCTCCTTTTCGCTCGTCCAGAAATGAACCGCAACGCATATGTAAACAACGAACCATCACGCCGGAATGTTGCGGTTTACCAATGTTTTACAGATATGCGGTAAAGTTCCGCAATTCGCCCAAGTCCCACAGCATGGTGGAAGTGAGATACTTGTCCCTGATATCTCGGGAAGCCAGCAGCGCATCCACTGCATCCTGACGGGTTAGGCCAATGTCCTGGGGACGGGTGGCCATGCCAAGGCTTTCCATCAGCGATACGATTTCTCGCTCCCTTGGCAGTTCTTCCGCAATGATCTGCGTAACCTCCTGCCAATGATCCAGCAACCGCTGTAAGCGTTGCGCATGCCGGGCAGGATCGTTTTTCCCCGTTCGCTGGGCCAAGGCAATCACTTCCTGGGCAGCAGCAGCCCCAAACAGAGTGTGCATGTCCTTTTCCCATCCCTCCTGGGAAAAAGCCGCTATGGCCGCCTCAGCCTTTGAGCGGCTGGGCTGCAAGTGACGGATGTGCTCATACAGGCGCAGGGTGAGGCAAGTGCCCACCCCCACCGCCACGCCATGAAGGACGGACGGCGCCTGCCCCTGCAAGGCCCGCATTTCCCAAATATGAGAGAAATAATGCTCCAGGCCGGACGCCGGGCGGGAGATCCCCGCAAAGCTCATGGCAATACCGCTTGCCACCAACCCCTCCATCACGCTAGACAGGGCCGCCGCCTCCCGGCGCAGCAAACCCGCGGCATTGGCACGGATGTGATGCAGGGTATTTCGCATCAACTGGGCAATTTCCCCGCAAAAATACTCCCCGGTCACCAGGCTGGAGATTCGCCACTCGCATAGGGACACATATTTGGCCAGCATGTCCCCCAAACCGGCGCGCAGCATGGTCTCCGGCGCTGCCCCCAAAATGTCCAAGTCCGCGAGGATTGCCGATGGACAAGCGTTGTACAGGCTCACCTTCACCTGATTTTGGATCATGGAGGCGTTATCGCTGGCATAGCCGTCCATGCTTGGGGCAGTAGCCACCACCAGGCTGGGCTTGCCGAGCGAATGCGCCAGCACCTTGCAGCAATCGTTCATCACCCCGCTGCCCACTGCCAACACGCAGTCGCAAGCCTGATCAAAGGCCATGCACAGGGCCCCCACGGCATTTTCATCCGGTTCAATGGGGTGGGGCCTCTGTACAAATAGAAAGGTTTCATAAGGAATGTGGGCATTGTCCAGCAAGGCCTTCACCCGAATGCCTGCCGCCCGATGGGTATGTTGATCGCAGACCACAAAGGGGCGGTGAAGGCCCAGCGCGGCCAAGGTATCCGGCAGGCGGCCCAGAACACCCACGCCCAGGTGAAAAAGCCGCAAATCCGTACCATGATGCCGCCCACAGCCACATGTAAAACCATGGGGGTTCAGCAACTCCCCAATGGACAAGGCGGCAAAGCTTTGCATCCTCTTCCCCCTTCGTTTTCCCTCATTCCCTCTTGGTACGTATGGTATCACGAGAAACCGCGCAATGCAAGCCAAAGGCAGACGGAGCGACTCACATCCGGCTCAGCCCACGCCTTTTGTTGATCATCTTGGGATCCCCACCGCTTATTCCTCCCCCAGAATCTCCCCGCAGATCTCGCGCAGCTTTTCCTCATCCCTAATCCGGTAGCTCTTGCCCACATGCTCTAAAACGCCCGTGTCACAGAGGGTCCTGATAACGCGCAGCAAGTGCCGATAACTGGCGGCCATCTGCTCGCTCACATGGGTCAGGTTCTCGCAAAACACGCCCTTTTGCGCGGAAAACAGCAGATAGGCCGCAAACCTGGCCTGCAAGGGATACAGCAGGTTCTGGGCACCCATACGGGAACTGCGTTCCAGCTTTCGGGCCAGCTCATGGCCCAACAGGCGCAGCATGGCCGTGTCACCCAGCAACTGCTGCTTGCAGGCTGACAGACTAAGTGTCAGCAACAATCCCTGGGAAATGGCCACGATGTCCGTGGTGGCTTGGGGGTAACCCAATAGCAGCTCCAGATCGCCTATCACTTCCAGCCCCTGGAACAGCGTGTACAGCACGGCCCGTCCGTTGTTCATCACCCGAAACACCTTGGCACGGCCCCGAACCATGATGGACAGCTCCGTCATAGGCTCTCCCACACGCGCAAGCACCTGCCCACGCTCAAAGGCCCGTGCCTTTACGGGATAGTTGATCAGCGTGGGAATCCTTTGCAGCAGATCCTCCCCCATCTGATATCCATCCACCGTCCACTGGCTGCCCATGGCCTTTCCTCCTGCCTGAACTTCTTGCGCCCATTATGACATATGTCATACCCCTTGGCAAGGAAGTTCTGTTATGCTGGCTTCATCATCAAAGGAGGAATTGCCTATGCTGTCTTTCCTCTCCGTTCTCAGCGGCGTGTTGATCTCCATCATGATTGCCCAAAACGGCGGTTTGGCGGACCTGTACGGAAACTACCATTCCTCCGTGCTCATCCATGTGACGGGGCTGGCGGCTGTCCTGCTGTGGATGCTGCTCAGGCGGGAGAAGCTCCGCTGGGACAAAACCACCGCCTGGCCCTACTACCTGGGCGGCGTGGTGGGCGTGCTGACCGTTGTGGCTAACAACCTGTCTTTTGCGACATTGGGTGTTTCGCTTACGCTGGCCCTTGGCTTGCTTGGACAATGCATCACGGGGGGTGTAGTGGATCACTTTGGCCTGTTTGGCATGCCCAAAACCCCATTTCGCAAGCAGCATTTTTTTAGCTTTGGGCTCATTATTGCGGGCATCGTCATCATGATGCTATAAAGGAGAAAAATACGATGATCGTTTTTTTGGCGATATTGGCAGGCGTAAGCATCGTTGTCTCACGATTTTTGAACGCCGGCAGCGCGGACAAAAACGGCCTGTCCGTGAGCACGTTAATGAACTATCTCACAGGCCTGGCCGTCTCGTTGATCGTGCTGACGCTGGCGCGGGAATCGGGCGGTTTCCAACCCAAAGCCCATGACACCTTCAATCCGCTGATCTATTCGGGCGGCCTTGTCGGCGTGGTTACCGTTTTTTTGTCCAGCTATCTGGCAAGGCGCCTTCCTGCTTTTTTGATGACGCTGCTGATCTTCATCGCGCAACTGTTAACGGCATTGGCGCTGGACTACCTGCTCACCGGCCAGTTCAGCCTGATGAAGCTGCTGGGCGGGTTGCTGGTTCTGGGCGGGTTGTGGCATTACCAATGGATCCACAAGCGGTATGAGGCAACGCCGAACGCTCTGGATGAGTAAGGAGCCCATATACTGCTTTTGACCTGCAAAAACCCCGTACGCTCACAAAAGTCGCAGTCACTTTTTGTGACAATTCAAAAAGAGCAGGGCGTTCCCTACTCTTTTTCCTTATGCCCGCTCCTGGAGGGTTACATGCACGGTATCTCCAGGTTGTTTCCCGATCTGCTTGCGAATGTCTTTCAGTACCCCAATGATATGGCAAGGCGTTCCCATCCGCACCAGACTGCCGTCGTAGGGCACGCCGTCAAACGTAGCGTGTACCTTCACGCGCCCTTTGCCAAACTCCTCCTTCACATCATAGGGGAACTCCACATACGCTCCGTCCATATCGGGCACTTTTTGCAGCACCGCGTTAAAGATGTATTGCTTGGCTTGCATCCAGATCCCTTCCTTCCGCCAGGCTTGTAAACGATTGTCAGCGTCTATCATAGCATGGCCAACCCCTGTTTCACAAGGGCAAGCAGCATACAAAGACCCATACCCAGCAGTGTGGGCAGCAAAATGGCAAGCCCAGTCCAACGAAGGCTCTTGGTTTCCTTCCATATGGTCAGCACCGTGGTGGAGCAAGGCCAGTGAAACATCGAAAACAAAGCCATGCTCACCGCCGTCCACACCGTCCAACCATGCTCCAGCAGCAAGGTTTTAAGGGTCAGAAGACTTTGTGGCTCCACCAAGGCTCCCTGAGCCAGGTAGGTCATCAAGATGATGGGTACCACAATCTCGTTGGCGGGAAAGCCCAGGATGAAGCCCAGCAGAATCACGCCGTCTAAACCCATCAACTGCGCCAGAGGTTCCAAAAAACCCGCCGCATGAGCCAGCAGTGTTTGCCCACCCACGCTGCCATTGGCCAGCAGCCATAATACCAGCCCGGCTGGGGCCGCCACGGTCACCGCTCGCCCCAAAACGAACAGCGTCCTGTCCAGCAAGGATCGAACCAGCACTTGGCCCAGCCGTGGTCTGCGAAAGGGGGGCAGTTCCAGCGCAAAGGCCGAGGGCATTCCTCGCAGCACGGTTTTGGACAGCAACCAGGATGTGCCCAGCGTAGCCCCTACACTGAGCACCAGCATGCCCACCAGCAGTAATGCGCTGATGGCTGTCCCGGCCAAGCCGCCCAGGGGCACAAAAAAGAGACTCATCAGCATCAGCAATGTGGGAAAGCGTCCGTTGCAGGGCACCATGGCATTGGTCAGGATCGCGATGAGCCGCTCCCGCGGGCTGGCGATGATGCGACAGCCGGTGACCCCCACCGCGTTGCAGCCCAGCCCCATGCACATGCACAAGGCCTGTTTCCCGCAGGCTTTGCAGCCCTGGAAACAGCGATCCAAGTTGAAAGCCACCCGGGGCAAAAAGCCAAAATCCTCCAACAGCGTAAACAGCGGGAAAAAGATCGCCATGGGGGGCAACATCACCGCCACCACCCAACTCGCCACCCGGTACACCCCCAAGACCAACAGCTCTTGCAGCCACCCAGGCGCTCCCAGACCTTGCAGCAATGCCATAGCGTGGGGTTGGATACTGCCAAACAGCTGTGACAGCCAAGCGGAGGGCAGGTTGGCCCCGCTGACGGTAAGAAAAAACACCAGTGCCAGCAAGGATAGCATGAGGGGGATGCCCACCCGTTTGCTGCTTAACCAGCGGTCCACGAGGAACCTCTTCTGGGGCTCTTGGGCCACAGGCGCTGTTACCACCTGGGCACAGATGGCCGCCGCTTCGTCATAGCTGGCGCAAATCACCGAGGCGGCGATGGCCGCGGAGGTCAGCCCTGCCTGCGCCAACCCTTCTTTGGCCGCGGCGTGGGCCAGCTGCAACGCCTCGTGGACCTGGGGTCTTGCCCGCCGCAACACCTGTTCCAGAAAGCTTTCTTTGCCGGCCAGCAGCCGCAAAGCGATAAAGGAGAGCCCGGCGCTTTGCGGAAAAGCTTTTGCCAGCACGGGCGTTAGCTGCTCCATCGCCGCCCATACGGGGGGTGGATAAGCCAACAGCGATGCCCTGCCGGGTTCCCTTTGGGCTTGGGACGCTTCTTCCACGCGCTTTTTAAGCTCTTCCAGGCCTTGCCCGCGTCTGGCCGCACAGCCCACCACGGGAACGCCCAGCAGCGCTTCCAGCCGTTCCCGATGGATGGTGATCCCTTTGCGCCGGGCTTCATCCATCAGGTTTAAGCACACCACCGCACTTGGCATGGCTTCCAGCACTTGCAGCATCACATTGAGGTTCCGCTCTAGGCAGGTGGCGTCGCAAACCACAATGGCCGTGTTAAGTCCGGCAAAACAAAGGAAATCACAGGCCACTTCCTCTTCCGGCGATCCGGTAAGCAACGAGTATGTACCGGGCAGGTCGGTGAGGGTCCAGCTGGCTTCCACTCCTTCCACCTGCCCGCGGGCGGTCTCCACGGTCTTGCCTGTCCAGTTCCCAGTGTGTTGCTTCAACCCGGTCAGCGCGTTGAATACTGTGCTTTTCCCCACATTGGGATTGCCGCATAGGGCCACGGATAGGGTGGTTTTTGGGCTAAGCTTCCTGCTCATGGCCTTTCCTCCCCTCTGCTGCAAAGGATCGTGGCTGCGTCACTCTGGCGAAGAGCGATCACCGTACCCCGCACCAGGTATGCCCTGGGGTCCCCAAAAGCCGAGGAAAACAAGCAGGTCACACGGCAGCCCATCGTGAAACCCAGGTCCATGAGGCGGGCCTGCATGGGCCCCTTGGCCCGAAGCTCCGCTATCATGACGCTTTCCCCATCCCTAAGCCCCCGCAATGGAAATGTCTGCCGCATTGATCCTTTCCTCCTACTGGGAACTGCACCTTTCCCTTTCCCCCATCCTATGCAGGACTACCCAGGCCGTGACGCCTTGCGTTGGAGGCAACAAAAAACGGGATCCCTCCCGCTTTTGGCCATTCCCCTTTTTACTTTTTCTTCATATACCGGCTAAGCCCGTTCAGCGGCCCCTCCATTTTTACCTCGCTGTTAACTTGCTCTTGCCTGGGCGCAAATAGTAGCTGGGTGATCTCCTTGTCCTCCGGCCTTTCGGCAGGATCCTTGCGCAGCATCCGCCCCACCGGGATGCGGTATGCCAGTGGCAACGCCGAGGAAAGGCTGTATGCTCCGCCGTCCAACACGGCTTCGTACAGATACGCATATTGACTTGTATCAAAAGTAGGCAGCTCTCCCGTCCAAAGGCGATGGATCAGGATGCCCATGGCAAAGGTGTCCAGCTTGGTACTCAACGGTACCTCCTGGCCCATCAGCCGCAAAAAAACCTCTGGCGCCAGATAGACAGGGTCTCCCTCGATGTTTTCTCCCATGGCGGGGGGGTCCTCTTCCAAGAAGCCGCTGTCCAGGTCAATCAGCCGTAACTGGTAGCTCCCCAGCGTGCCGGTGAGCAGCAGGTGCTCCGGCTTGAGATCCGCATGGATGATCCCCTGGGTATGCAGGCGTTCCAGGCATACCGCCAGGGCATGGAGAAGGGAGCGCACCTCCCTGGCGCTTAGGTTTTGGGCTTCCTCTCCGCTGATATGAGGCATAGGCACCTCTTCACTGACAGCATAGTACCGGCCCTCATGCCGAAAAAAATCCAACACCGGCACCAGCGTATCCCCGATCACACAGGAAAGCGCGGCGTACATGCGCCGTTTGGCACTTTCAAAGGCCTCGCACCGCTTACGCTGCTGCCGAGCCAAGGGCGAGTCTTTCCCCTTGGGCGGAAAAACCGGCGACAGAAACTCCTTGAGAAAAAAGCGTTGTCCTTCCCGGCGTGCGATGCACCACCGTGCGCTGCCGCTGCCTATGGTTTTCAGTTCCGTCAGCTGTTCATACCCGCCAATCCGGTTCACCTTGCCCCGTCCTTTCCGTCCAATCGTACTGCTGGATATACGCCTGCCATTTGGCCCGGGCAAAATCCAGATTTGCTTTATGCCTGCGCACGGGGGTGATATACGCCTTTTGCAGCATTTCCCGCCGTGTGGCAAAGCTCTCTTGCATGGCTTCAAAGCTTTGGTATCCATAGACAGCCAGCTCCAGGGTGCTGTCATCGCTGGCCAGCTTTTCCAGCTCAGCGCGCAGCTTCTTCTGCCAGCTTTCCATGCTTTGCGCCGCATTGAGCGTGGAAAGCACCAGCCATTCCAGTTCCATGGGGTTTTGCAGGTAGGCATACACCCCGTCCGTAGCCACCAGCACCATGCAGGGTTCCTGAATCCTCACCCTGCGCCCGCTGATGAAAAACCCTTCCTCTCCATTGAGCACATTGGAAAGAGGCGCGTCCTGATACAGGCTCTCCATGGCATCCGCATGCAAATGGGTATGATCTGCCGTCAATTGGTGGAGCCCCTGCGCGTCCATCAAATATCCCCGGCTGTCTCCCGCCCATAGGAACAGGCAATCCAGACCCGTTTCCGACTTTTTCAGCAGCGACAGGCACAGCGTGGTGGGTAGGGCCCGCTGCATGCTGCCCACGATGCGCACCCGCTGCTGTGCACTATGCTCCGCTTCAAACTGGCAAAGCTTTTGGGACAACGCCTCAGCCAGAGAAGCGCATAGCGCTTGCCCCGCCTCCTGCCCGTCCGGAAGGGGAAATAGCTCTCCCATGCGCTGCTCCACCTCATGGGTCACCAGATGCGCGGCCAAAAAGGCCCCCGTGCGATCGCCCATACGGGTGTACCGCTTGGAACCCAGCCCGCCGCAGCCATCCGCCACACACAGGTAGCCACCCTGAGCGTTGGTGAGAAAAGCAAAGCTGTCCTCCCCCGCTTGGGGGACGACAGCATGGCTGACGCAAATACTCTGCCCTGATTCAAACGGCCTTGGCGTGAGAGTGCCCCCCACGGCGACGCCCTCCCCTCGGCTTAGATGGTGTTGCAAACAGCGTCGATTACTTGCTGGTACTCCACATCCACCAGCCCTTCGCTGACGGTTTGTACGTGGATCACCTGCGCCCATTCCCGGGAAATACGGCTCCATTCCGGCGCATCCGGAGCAAAGAGCAGCAACCGCTTGGCGTTTTCGTCCATATTGCCGCCAAACTGCTCGTCCTCCCACCACAAGCTCAGCTCGTCAAAATCCTTGGCCATGCCCTCCGGATACCAAGGCGCTACCTTGCCATAACCCAACTCATGGGTAGGAGCGTCAGACCACATCACAATGATATGCCGCTTTTTGACCCCTTCCCGTGTCCAGTCGCTGCGGATGGCATACCCCAGCGCCTCCAACGCGTCTTCGGGGATATCCCCTCCGCCTTTGGCACTGATACCGCTGATGCATTGATAAAACTGCTGGGCCTCATCCGGCAGCACAAAAAACTCACTGCTAAGCATGGCCTCCTCGCCGTCGGCCACATAATCCCGAAAGGCGATTACCCGCACGCGCATCTGGCTGATCACCTTATGTTTTTTCTCCATGGCACTCACAATATCCTCATAGAGGCTGAGAGCGTTTTTCTTTACAAAATCGATCACATGCCGCATACTACCTGTGGCATCAATACAAAAAACCATGTCCACATTGTAGGAAAGGCGATATTTTTCCATGGTATATCCTCCTATGTTGCAGGGAGTCCCCGCTAGGATCTTTTGAAATGTGAGATATTTCCAGCTATTCCCTCCCATACGATACAATATTCTACGTCCTTCGTCAATGCCCTTCTGCTGGAAAAGCGTATCACCTCAAGTCCCTTTTCCTGGGCGGGCACAGGAAAACCCGGTCTTGGGAGGAGAACGCCCCCTTCACCTCGAAAACAAGCAAGGTTATTTCATCAGGAAAGGATCATTTCCCATGAGCTTCAAAAGAGTTTTGAGCGGCTTGCTGTTATGCTTGGGCATCGCCTGTGCGCTCATCGCCCTGGTTGCGACTGTGGTGCCCCTGATTGACAACGACCAAATCCGTCTGATTTTGGTTTCCATGAAAACCTCGAGCCGCAATGTTTTGGCCAATGCGCTCAACGCATGCATGCTGTTCATCATTGAGTATCACTATGCCCTGTTGGGCGCGGGAATAGGCCTCGCCTTGCTGGGCCTTTTGCTGCGGCGGCTGGGCGCTAAAAACGAACCCAGGGACATGTACTTCAAAGCCCCAGCGCCTGCCGCCAATGTTTCTTCCAGCCCTTATACCGTGCTGGATGGCGGCCCTTCGCTGAATTCTATTTCGGATATGGATCAGCGCAGTTCCCCCATGCCGAAAGCGGCAACGCCACAGTCCACCCCCAATTACACCACCTACTCTCGTCCCCAGCCCGCCCCGGAACCCACGGATCCGGAGCCGCCACAGCAGGAGGCTACGATTAACCCCTACCGTTCTTATGGTAGCAGCACATTCTCCAAGCCAAAGGACTCCCCTGTCCAGGAAGCGCCGGCCGATACCAAGGTGTACGCGCCCCCAGCCGCAACCTTCTCTTGGCTGGATGCCGTTTCGCCCCCTTCGTTGACACCCAAGGAACCGGAACCAGCTTCCGCTTATACGCCCATAGACCGGCCCATCGAGCCCCCCAGCCCTACCCCTAAGCCGGAGGAAGACGCGCCCGTCCCCTTGACTCCAACGGAGAAAATGCCACCGACAACCATTCCCCAGCCCGATGCCAAAAAGCCTGTGATCAGGGCTCGCAGGAGCGCCCGTGCGGAACCGGAGAAGCTGCTGGTTACCCTTGAGCCCGCCCCGACCACCGTTCCGGATTTTCCCCCGGCCGCCACCACCCCCAAGGATACCCCCCAAAAAAGTGAGCTTCCACCCCTGGCGCAGCCGCCGGCTCCCCCATCCCCCGGCCCCACGCCGGGGGGGGGGCAGCCGGGCGCCCCCGCACCGCGCGGGGGCGGGCACCGGCGCGGGCGCC
>JAVBSI010000077.1:0-22661 GCA_031556815.1 Eubacteriales bacterium
CGGACACGGCAGGGCAAAAAACGTCGCCTCGGAGTGCTTCCGTGCGGCGTTTTTGGCTCCTAGATAGCTGAAAACTCTAGAAAATCTAGGCTTATCGAGGACGTTGGCATAGTATTAATACCGCGGTCCTTAGATGGCGGAGAAGGAGGGATTTGAACCCTCGCTGCAGTTTCCCACACTACTCCCTTAGCAGGGGAGCCCCTTCGGCCACTTGGGTACTTCTCCAAGGCAGTCGGTAACCAATATTCCCTTGCTTTTTCTACAGTAAGCCACCCAAGTGGCCAGAAAAAGCTGGCGGAGAGAGAGGGATTCGAACCCCCGGTACCTTTCGGTATCACTGGTTTTCAAGACCAGCGCCTTCAACCGCTCGGCCATCTCTCCCCATGTGCCGACCGTGGCTTGCACAATGCTTGCCATGGCTACGCGCTTTGCCTTATTCAAGCCATGGGCGCTTGTCGGACTTTGGCGTCCCTTATCGCGGAACCAGCGAAAGCTATTATAACAGGTTCCACTTTTAACGTCAACTCATTTGTCCTTCTTTAGGAACGTTTTATCCGTTTTTTCTCCCCGAGACACGCCCCTGTCACAAGATGAACCGCTTGAAATCAGTGGTGACTTCATCCTTGCCCAGATGCTCCAAAACATAGTCTCCATTGATGTTTAGGTATACCTGAGGCATATCCTCCCCACCCGCATTGAAAGAGATGTCCTCTAGCAACTTTTCAAACACCGCGTGCAACCTGCGGGCGCCGATATCCTCTTTGGTCTCGTTGATCACATAGGCAGCATTGGCGATGGCATCGATGGCGGAGTCCTCAAAAGACAGAAACACTTTGTCTACCGCAAGCAAGGCTTCGTATTGCCGGGTCAAGGCGTTCTCCGGTTGGGTGAGGATGGCCTTGAAATCCTCCCGCGTCAGGCTTTTGAGCTGCACATGAACGGGGAATCTGCCTTGCAGCTCCGGGATCAGATCCGTAACTTTAGCCACGTGGAACGCTCCGGCAGCTATGAACAGCATAAAATCCGTTCGCACAGCGCCGTATTTGGTGCTAACGGTACTGCCCTCCACGATGGGTAGAATATCTCGCTGTACGCCCTCCCGGCTCACATCCGGGCCGTGGCCTCCCGCGGACCGGCCTGCGATTTTATCGATTTCGTCGATGAATACGATACCATGCTGTTCAGCACGGCGAATCGCTTCCTCCCGCACAGCGTCTTCATCGATGAGTTTTTCAGACTCCTCCTGTAACAGGATCTCCCGGGCCTCCTTCACCTTCACCCGCCGAATTTTTGTCTTCTTGGGCATCATGCCGCCCATCATATCGCCGATGTTGATGGAATTGCCGCCCACTTCCAGCTGCGGGGTAGCCTCCTCCACCTCGATCTCGATCTCTCGATCTTCCAAATCGCCCGTTCGCAGTTGATTGATCACCTCAGTGCGTCGGGAAGCCAGTTTGGTTTGCTCTTCCTGAGAAATATCCGGTTCCTTTTTGCCACCCATCAAAAAATCAAAGGGATTGCCGCTGCTTTTCTTGGGCGGGTTTACCAACAGGCTTGCCAGCCGATCTTCGGCCAATACTTTGGCGCGAGCTTCAACCTGCCCAGCAAACTCCGCCCGCACCATGCGTACCGCATTTTCCATCAAATCGCGGATGATGCTGTCTACATCCCGCCCCACATAACCGACCTCAGTAAATTTAGTGGCTTCCACTTTTACAAAGGGAGCGCTCACCAGCTTTGCCAGCCTGCGGGCTATTTCTGTTTTGCCAACACCGGTGGGGCCAATCATCAAAATGTTTTTGGGATTGATCTCATTGCGGAGTTCTTCATCCAACTGAGCCCGGCGGTAGCGATTGCGAAGCGCGATTGCTACCGCGCGCTTGGCTTCATCCTGGCCGATAATATAGCGGTCCAGTTCCCGCATAATCTCTCTGGGCGTTAGTTCTTTCATTGTTATCCTCCCAGCACTTCCACAGAGATATGGTCATTGGTAAATACGCAGATAGAGGCCGCGACTTCAAGGGCCTTCACAGCAATGTCTTCGGCTGAAAGCTTCGTGTTTTGCACCAAAGCCCGGGCCGCCGCCAGCGCATAATTGCCACCAGAACCGATCGCCGCCACCCCATCATCCGGATCAATCACCTCTCCGTTGCCACTTAAAATCAACATATTGCTTTTGTCCGCCACGATCAGCATACTTTCCAGCTTGCGCATGATCTGATCCCCGCGCCAATCCTGCGCCAGGTTCACCGCTGCTCGCTCCAGGTTGCCTCCGCATTGGGTCAATTTTTCCTCAAAGCGCTCGCATAGGGTGAAAGCATCCGCCACAGAACCCGCAAAACCAGTGATCACTTGCCCATTGTAGAGCCTGCGCACCTTTTTTGCAGAGGATTTAAATACGGTGTGCTCCCCCATGGTCACCTGGCCATCCCCAGCGATAGCCACCTGATTTCCTCGTTTAACGGCGCAAATGGTGGTTCCCATCATCATGATTTTGTGACCTCACTCATCATTTTCTTCCGCGATTTCTTCATTCCATAGGGCTTCCATCCAAATCACCAAAGTTCTACCAGCGGCTGTATCTAGCTTGGTAGGGACGTTGTATTCCTCCACGGTACCTTTGGCGCTTGCACCACTGGCATATTTCATGAGCATGTGGTTTAGGCCACGGAAGGACTTATAGCTAACATACCTGGCCTTGTCGCCCAGCTTATCCTCATAAGCCTCTATGCCTTGGGCAACGGGCACTTGAAAATCTTCACTGCCTTGCACAATATAGGTGGGGATTTTCAGCGTTCGGATCAGTTTCAGCTGATCGTGCTGTTCCATCTCCCAAAAATAGTATCCACTGATGTCAAAGAGGCGTAAACTGCGGGCTTCTTCCTCGCTCAATTTGGCGAGCGTTTTGATCGTATCGCTCAAAGTGGCCATGACTTCGCCGCCAACGGGTTGTTGGGCATCCTCCACCTGGAGAATGGAGTTTGAATTTTGGCTCATCAGGAGCTTTGCATAGCTATCTGGCGTGCCGGCGATGAGGATCATGGCGCAAAACATTTTATCTGCTTCCGTGGCAATACGGGGTGCAAGCATGGCACCCAAACCATGCCCCAACAGCACGATCTGATCCGCGTTGATGCTTTCATGCGCTTGCACCAACCGGCCCGCGGCGATGGCATCTTGGATAACCTCTTCCTCCACCGTGAAGTTGTCAATGTCTTCCTGGGAGATGCTGCTGCCATAGGTATGGGTACGCTTGTCATATCGCAACGTTGCAATGCCTTTGCTGGCAAACATGTTGGCCAAATCACGAAACAACTTCGTTTGGCCGATGGTCTCATCCATGTCATGGGGGCCGGTATCGTGCACCAACACGCAGGCCGGAACCTTCGCAGCAGAGCTTGCGCCATCTGGCAACGTGAGGATGCCTTTGAGCGCATAAGGCGCGCTGCCAACAGTCACTTCAACTTCCGTGTAATCGGCGTTCTTCTGTGATGTCGCGCCCTCCAGCGCGTTATGGTCCTGGCTGACCGCTTGTTTGGCAGCAGGGATGAACTCAACAGCCATCACTTCCCAGTCATCCTCTTTGTCTTTGTGAGTGAAATAGAGATCCAGATCCTGCTTTTCCATGCAAAGGTGCAGGACATGGGTTTTGGTTTTCTGTTCCGGCTCGGCAAAGGAAGAATAGGTGCCGAAATCAATAAACTCACCGGTCATCCACTCGATTTCCGTCAATAGCGCTTGATAGGTATCCATGGGCATATAGCGGCGGATTTGCAAGTCGTAATAGCCGCGCAATCTCTCTAAATCGTTCCCCTGGACGAAATCCAAGGTATACGCTTTCACCGTTTCTTCATTCCATACAGGAACGCCATCATTCATTTGCTTGGCTTTGGCTAGTGAGGTCGTAGGGATCGCCAAAAGCGACAAACAAAGAACCAACAGATAGGCTACCACTTGCTTTTTCATTGCGAAATCGCCTCCAACCACAGTTTAATCAGTATAGCATATTTTCAAAAGAAAAGTTAGCGGAATGATGGGAGAGTTTGTAAAATCTCGTCGACTTCGCGTAATGCCATTTGTGCGATCAGCTCGTAGCGCTGTTGTTTGTTGCGGATCTTTCGCTGACCCGGCATGGTCTCCAGCGGGTCGATCAGCCCAAAAGCGCAATTCATGGGTTGAAAGTTGCGATTGGGGGCGGCCACATATCTCGCCATGGCGCCCAGCGCCGTTTTTCCAGAAAACCGAGGCGGCTGTTTTCCGCGCATACGATAGGCCAAGCTGAGGCCAGCCAGCAGACCACTGCCGGCGCTTTCCACATACCCCTCCACCCCGGTAATCTGCCCGGCAAAATAGAGCCCTGGCCGACGGCTCACCTGGTAGGTGTCATCCAGGAAGCCGGGGCTGTTGACAAAAGTATTGCGGTGCATGACCCCAAGCCTGGCAAACTCCGCATGCTTCAGCCCAGGGATCATGGAAAACACACGTCGCTGTTCCGGAAAGGTCAGGCGGGTTTGGAAGCCCACCATGTTGTACAACGATTGCCCTACGTTATCCGTCCGCAGCTGTACCACCGCAAAAGGTTCCTTGCCAGTGCGGGGATCCTTGAGCCCAACCGGCTTTAGGGGACCGAAAGCGATGGCCATCTCCCCACGCCTGGCCATGCTTTCGATGGGCATACAGCCTTCAAAGACTGCCTTTTCCTCAAACCCGTGCACGGGGACGGTTTCTGCCGTTAGCAACGCTGCCACAAAGGCCCTGTACTCCTCCCGGTTCATGGGGCAATTAAGGTAATCCGCTCCCCGTTCATACCGGGACATGCGAAACACCTGACTTTGTTCGATGGAGTCTGCCGTTACGATCGGCGCAGCGGCATCATAAAAGTGTAGCATCGAAAGGCCATCCAGCATGGCGATTTGTTCGGCGAGTTTTTCACTGGTCAAAGGTCCTGTGGCGATGATGACCGGAGACTGCGCGGTGATCTCTACGAGCGCCGGAAGCCTGGTTACTTCTTGTTCGTGCACTGAAATGAACGGGTGGGAGCGGATGGCCTCGTCCACCCCCTGGGAAAAAGGCACACGATCCACGGCCAGTGCGCCTCCGGCCGGCACGGCGGTCGCATCCGCTACCCGCAGAATCAGAGAGTCCAGCTTGCGCATCTCCGCCTTCAGGAGCCCCACAGCATTGGTGAGGCGGTCGGAACGCAGGCTGTTACTGCACACCAATTCCGCCATGGTAGCAAGCTGCTGTGCCGGGGTCTTTCGCCCGGGTTTCATCTCATGCAGGTCCACATGGATGCCCCGTTTGGCTATCTGCCAGGCGGCTTCACATCCCGCCAAGCCACCGCCAATCACCGTTGCCCTCATTCGTCCTCGTCCTCTTGAGGTTTCACTTGCACCTTATGGCGGCAGGTTTCATTGGCGCACAGATGGATTCTTTCGCCTTTTTTGCCGCGTTTTTCCACCATATAGCTGTCGCATTGAGGACATTTGTCCAAAATGGGCATCTCCCAACTGACAAAATCGCAGGCCGGATATTTTTCACAGCCATAAAACTTGCGGTTCTTGCGGCTTGTCTTTTCCATCAGCCGGGCCCCACATTTGGGACAGGGTGCCTGGATGTAGTGCAAGATCGGCTTGGCGTTTCGGCAGGACGGAAAATTGGGACAAGCCAGAAACTTGCCAAAACGGCCCATCTTATATACCATCAGGGCCCCGCATTTGTCACAGGGTACGTCGCTGACCTCGTCCTTGACCTCCACCTTTTCAATTTGCTCCTCAGCCGTGATGAGCATCTTTTCAAAAGGCGGGTAGAACTCCCGCAGGATTTGCCGCCATTCGGCGTTGCCTTCCTCCACGGTGTCCAGTTTGTCCTCCAGGGAGGCGGTGAACTCCGTATCCACGATGGGCGCAAAGTATTCCGTCATCATGCTGGTGACCATGCGGCCCAGTTCCGTCGGAAACAGCCGCTTTTTCTCCCGGGCCACATAGCCCCGGGCAATGATGGTAGTGATGGTGGGCGCGTAGGTGCTGGGACGGCCGATGCCTTTTTCCTCCAGCGTCTTTACCAAAGAGGCTTCGGTATAGCGGGCAGGCGGCTGGGTGAAATGCTGGGTGGCATCCACCGACTGGATCTCTACTTTGTCTCCTTCTTTGAGAAGGGGCATGGCGGATTCCGGGGCCGGGGCCTCATCGTCTTGGCTTTCCACATACAAGGCCCGATATCCCGCAAATGTCATGTGCTCGCCATAATAACGAAGCTCTACTCCATCGCCGCGGATATCCAATGTCAAGGTTTGGAACACGGCTGGCTGCATCTGGCTGGCTACAAAACGGGTATAGATCAATTTGTAGAGATTGTATTGCTCCCGGGTGAGGAAAGCTTTGACCGAGTCAGGGGTGTGGGTCAAGTAGGTCGGACGGATGGCCTCATGGGCATCCTGTGCGTTCTTGCGACCCTTGTATTCGTTGGGTCTGGCAGGACAATAGGCGTCCCCGTACTGCGCCTTGATTTGCTCCCGTACCGCTACGATGGCCTCCTGGCTCACCCGTACGCTGTCCGTACGGATGTAGGTCACCAGGCCCACGGTTCCGGCTTTGCCCAGATCGATGCCCTCGTAAAGCTGCTGTACCACCTGCATGGTTTTGGCAGTAGAAAAATTTAGCTTGCGGCTGGCCTCCTGTTGAAGGCTGGAAGTGGTGAAGGGCGGCTGTGGGCGGCTCAGCTTTTCCCCCTGTTTCACAGAGGCAACGGTAAAGTTTGCCTTCAAAATACGTTCTTTGGCAGTCATAGCGGCTTTTTCATTGGTGATGTTGGCCTTTTTTCCATCCAAACCCGACAGTTTGCTTTGAAATGTAATCTTTTTTCCTTTGGCGCCCTGGGCGGTAGAGGCAGCCAGCACATCCCAATACTCCTCCGGAATGAAGCTTTCGATCTCCAACTCCCGCTCCACCACCATCCGGGTAGCTACGCTCTGCACCCGCCCGGCGGATAACCCCTTTTTTACCTTAGCCCAGAGCAATGGACTGATTTTATAGCCCACTAGCCGATCCAAGGCGCGACGCGCCTGCTGCGCATCCACCCGGTTCATGTCGATGGGACGCGCATGGTCAATAGCGTCCTTCACGGCCTTCTTGGTGATCTCGTGAAACTCTATACGGCAGGGTTTGGCAGGGTCAATGTCCAACGTGTTGGCCAAATGCCAGGAAATGGCTTCCCCTTCCCGGTCGGGGTCAGTGGCGAGAAAGATGCTGGATGCATTTTTGGCCTCCTTTTTGATGCGAGCCAAAATATCGCCTCGGCCCCGAATGGTGATGTACTTCATATCGAAGTCATTCTGGGTGTCCACACCGATTTGAGACTTAGGCAAATCCCGCACATGGCCTTGAGAGGCCTCCACCTTATAGCCCTTGCCCAAGAATTTTTCAATGGTCTTGGCTTTGGCGGGGGATTCCACAATCACCAATTTTGGATTGCCGGTTGCTGCCATGGTTATTCCTCCTCTAAGCAAGTATAGGCTAGAACGCCAAGGAAAATAGATTTCCCACATCCCTGCGAATCTGCCCCATGATTTCCATAATGCTAAGCTCCGAAATCAGCTCCTGCGCGCTGCTTCCTGTGACTCGGCATAACTCGTCCAGGCCTAGGGATTCCTTTCGCAGGGCGGCCAGGATGGCTTCCTGCAGACCGGAGGCCGCTTCTGGCTGGGTTTCCGCCTGGGGATAGAGGGGCTCCAGATCCAGGGCCAGATCATCCAAGATGTCTTTGGCGCAGGTTACCAACCGCGCCCCCTCGCGCACAATGGTGTGCGGACCTTCGGCGCCGATGGTTCCCACCGTGCCGGGAACGGCAAAGACATCCCTGCCTTGGCTCAGCGCACTGCTGACGGTAAGCATGCCGCCACTTTGCACCTTACCCTCCACAAAGATGCAGGCATGGCACATCCCGGAGATAATCCGATTGCGGTGTGGAAAGTGGTAGGTAAGTGGCTCCGCATCCAAGGGATACTCGCTGAGTACCAGCCCGCCGCTTTTGGCAATGCTCCGCAGCAGCGATGTATTCTCGGACGGATAGGGGACGTTGATACCGCTGCCCATCACACCGACGGTCAGGCCGCTTACCTGTAAAGCGCCTGCATGGGCTGCGCTATCGATCCCTCTGGCCAAACCGCTTACAATGGCTATGCCTACTTCGGCCAAATCCCTGGCAATGCTTTTGGCCATCTGGATGCCATAACGGCTGGGTTCTCGTGTTCCTACTACCGCCACCATAGGCCGCTCCATCGCAGACAGACTTCCCGCATAATACAGCAGATAAGGTGGATCGTCAATATCACAGAGCATGGACGGGTATCCGTCCTGGCCCCAGAACAGCAGGTGGACATTCAGCTTCTCCAACCTTTCGATCAATCCGTCGATGGCCTGCCGGCTATGGAGGTCTCCCAGGACTGCCTTGGATTTATCCTTGAAAGCGGGGCCGACAGCAGCGCCAAAAGCATCCCATATTCCTTGGGCGGAACCGAATTTCCCGCACAGTTTCTTTACCCGGTCTGGAGGGATCTCGGCGGCGGAAAGCCAAAGCAGGCACCGCTGTTCTTCCGTCCATTGCACCCGCCTCACCTCCAAAACTGTCCGTCTATATTGCGAAATTGAATGGCTTGAGCTATGTCCTGCGCATTGATGACCTCGCGGTCTGCCAGATCCGCCAGCGTTTTTGCCACTTTGTGGATGCGGGCATAGGCGCGCATACTGATGTGAAAGCGATCCACCGCTTGCAACAACAGTTTCTTGGCGGCTACCTCCAGGGTGCAGTATGTTTCAATCCCCTCCTGAGGCAGTTGCGCATTGCAGTGGTAGGGCTCCTTATGATAGCGTTTCTGTTGGCGCTGGCGGGCCTTGTTCACCCGCGCTTGCACCGTCGCGCTGTCCTCTTGCAGGGAAGCCCCCTGAATCTCATCCACGGAAACCGCGTCCATCTCCACCTGCATGTCAATGCGATCCAGCAACGGGCCGCTAACCTTACCCATATACCGCCTGATCTCCGCGCTGCTGCAGTGGCAGTTTCTTACCCGGCTCCCATGGTTCCCGCATGGACATGGATTCATCCCTGCCAACAGCATGCAACGGCTTGGGTACTGTGCCTGGGAGGAAACCCGGGTAATGTGTACGGCGCCATCCTCCAAGGGCTGACGCAGGGCCTCCAACGTCTGCCGCGGAAACTCCGGCAGCTCGTCCAAAAAGAGCACCCCATTATGTGCCAAAGAGGCTTCCCCCGGTCTGGCCTTTGCCCCACCGCCGATCATGGCAGGCATGGAGATGTTGTGATGGGGTGAACGGAAAGGCCTATGGGTCAACAAGCCCTGGTTTTCACCCAACTCGCCCGCAGCAGAATGGATCAATGTGGTTTCAAGCGCTTCCTCATAGCTCAAGGGGGGCAAAATGCCAGGCATGCAGCGGGCCAACATGGTTTTTCCACTGCCGGGAATCCCCACCATCAGGAGGTTGTGGCCACCTGCAGCCGCTACTTCCAGGGCTTTGCGGGCAATGGTTTGCCCCTTCACATGCTTCAAATCGTTGTGGGCGTGGCTGCTTTTTAGCAACTGGTGATAAGCGATAACTTCCTGGCGGGCCAACCGTTGCTCTCCGGATAAATGCCCCAGCACCTGGGCTAACGTCTCCGCAGGATATACGTTCACACCGCTGATGCAGGCCACTTCTTTGACGTTTCCCGGAGGCAGGATCACATCCGGGATGCCTTTCTCGGCGGCCAGGATTACCATTCCCAGCGCGCCACGCACGGGCACAAGCTTTCCCTCCAGCGACAGCTCTCCTAGCAGCATGGTTTGATCCAGGCCGGTAAAGGCGGCGGGCCGCTCCGCAGCCATGATAGCAATGGCAATAGCCAGCTCAAAGCTGGTGCCTTCCTTGCGGATATCGCCTGGAGAAAGGTTAACAGTGACCCTTTTGATGGGCCAAGCATACCCGCTGACCAGCATGGCGGCTCGGATGCGATCCCTGCTTTCCTTGACGGCAGCACTGGGCAAGCCCACCAAATCGTAAGAAATCAAACCGTTGCTCAAGAAGGCTTCTACATCCACCAAGAAACCATTTACTCCATCCAGTCCACAAGAAATGGCATGGGCTAACAATGGGTTCCCTTCTTTCTGCTTTAGTAATACAGATTGGTGGGCAGCCACTTCATGGCCTCAAACCAGGCGTTGGGCGTCAGGATGCCGGAAACATAAGGGTAGAACATGACAAAGAAGGCCGCCGCCATCGCTACAAAGCCCCACATCACACAATTTCGAAGCACTTTTTTGTTCATGGGCAGGTAGGAGGCGAGCCAGGTAGTGGCCAAGATGATAAAGGGCACGCTGGCGAAGTAATGATAAATATACATGGAGCGGGGCACCATCACCCAGGGCAGGTACTGGGCCAGAAAGCCCATGACCATCACCGGCAGGGCCAAGTTTCCATCGGTACCGCGCAACTGGATTTTTCTATGGAAGGAGACGTACTTGCGCACAAACAGAGCAAAGATAGCCACCATGGCCAACGCGCCCACATAGAAGATCAGCGGGTTGCCCATGCACATGATGGTGGAGCTGAAACCCTCCGGCTCAAACTTGTCCTGGGCGAACCACATGGGTTTGAGAAGAAAGGGCCATTGCCACCAAGGTGACTGGAACGGATGATCCATACCCAGCCCAGGCGTGGAGTGATAGTTGAGCATGCCCTGCTGTGCTTGGAAGATCCGCTTAAGGGTCACCGCGCCGGTGGGCTGTAGGTACGGGATATAGCTGAGGTAGTAAATCAGCGCAGGCACTACCAAGAAGAAAACCAAGCAAAACCCGCAGGTGATGAAAACCCTTGTAAGCGCATGATCCCGGGCGTTGCGAACGCGGTTTTTCTGCTGAAGTGTTAGGGTTTCATCATCTTCATTGATCGGGTAGTCAAAGGCAAGGTTGCCCATGCGGAACTGGCGATAAACGGCGGCAAAGAACAGCACAGCCAAACCAATGGCGGAATAGAGGCCGATCCACTTGCTGGCGATGGACAGCCCCATAAATAGCCCCGCCAAGCCCAAAGGGATCAAGCCGCGCCAAAAAGCGCGGGTAAACAGGCGGGGAGGCTCCCCTTCCGCCAGCGCAAACACATCAAACATCATGTACCTTGCCATGCAAAGATAGCTGAGCATGATAAAGAAAACAGGGAAAGAATCGATAGTGGCGATGCGGGTTTGGGCAAAATGCATCAGGTCGAAGGTGAGAAGAAGCATGGCAAAGGTGGCCAAGTCCCGCCGTCGCGTCAACTGCTTGGCCAACAGGTACAAAGCGGGCAACATCAGCACGCCAATGAACGCGCCGGCAAAGCGCCAACCAAAGGGAGTCATGCCAAAAACAGCAATGGCGGCGGACATCAGCAGCTTGCCCAATGGCGGGTGCGTGGTTTCATAGGGCGGCAAACCATGCAGATGCTCATAGGCAGTGCGGCCATGGTAGATCTCATCAAAATAGGTGCCGTTGAACCAACCAGGTTCCCCTTGCAAAGTGTCTTGCTCGTCCAGCAGGTTTTGCGGGGGTTGCGGGGCCACCAACACGCCCTCATTGGCATTCAAATGGCTGATGATTCGCATGGGAAGGGTCTGCCCTTCCCTGTCACGAGCAACTACCTCCAGCAGGTTCAGCCCGGCTTCCTGGGCAGTCAGCCTCAGGTACTTTCCAGAAAGCCAAAGGACATTGCTTGGGTTGTTGTCCAAAAATTTAGAGGTGCTCTCATCGTATTGAAGCGCATATTGCCAGCGATAGCAAAGTCCTTCCCGCATGTCGCACAGGTATTCCTTGGACCAGGAGGCACCATCTTGGCTGACAGCTACGCTGAAAGGCTTATAGCTCACCCCGGCATAATAAACCAGCGTAAAATCCTGCGATGTGTCCACCTGAAAAACGATTTGCTCCTGGGGCGAGGTGGACACCCAGCCGTTTTGCGGGGCAACGGTGCTGCCCAGGTTGTAAAAAGTCAGGCAAGCATACAGCACGCTGGCGATCAGCATAATGAGATAATCCTTCAGGGTGAGGTGGAGCTTTGCGTCCAGCGGATTCAGCAGCCCCTGCCGATAAGAGGCCAGATGATCTGCCTTCTGCGGGTCGTTTGGCCCTGCGGATCGTTGCGCGACGGACACGCTCTGTCGCATACCGGAGAGGCTCACATATCCAGCGTAACCGCATAATAGCAAGTTAAGAATACACAGCGCCACATTGACCCCAAAGGTATCCATATTCAGGTGCCCCTGTGCGGAGCCAAACAGGATGGAGTTGTCCAATATGATAGCCGTGTTTATAAAGGTGGTGATGGAAAAACCAACGCAAAGCACCAGCATCCGCTTATCGCGGGTGGTGGCGTAGGCCATTAACAGCAAGGGCAGCGCAATGAACAGATATCTTTCATGCATCTTGACACCCAGCACATAGACCCCAATCAGCGCCAGCGCCATCCAAAAGGGCAGCTTTGCCGGGTCCGGATTCGCAAAACAGCAAACCATCACCCACAGGAACACAAATACCATCATCACGGTGCCAAACGTCCCATAGGAAATCCCAACCAGACCTGCTATCAGCAACAGCACACCCGAAGCGCCGCACAGCGCCGCAAGCGCCAGGTTTTTTTGGGAATTTGCCGATGGTGGAGGCGTCTGGCTTGTTTTGGATGGACGCTGACGCAGGCTGATGATCAATCGCCAAATGCTAAGGCCCAAAAGCAATGAAGCGATGCTTCCGTACAGCCCAGCCGGGACAAGGTTTTCGATCTTTCCCCAATTCGCGCCAAACAGATAGTAAAGATTCGCGGTATTTAGCGTGGCATAACCATAGGAACTCAATGTTTCTCCATACAGACCAACAAGCCAGGTCAGCGGTTGTTTTTGGCTAATCGCAAAGGGAATCACGATCAACAGGCCGCAAAGGAGCGAGAGCAAGACGCCCCAAAGGATTTGCTTAAGCTGCTGCCTACGGGTCTCTTTCCCACGTATCAGCGAGACCAACAGCCAGATCAACCCTACAGGCGCCAACATGAGCGCCTGGGGTTTCATCAGCACGGCCAGGATAAAAATTGGCAAAGCGAATTTCCACTGATGCCGCATGGCTTGGATGGTGACCAGCATCATTAGGAGCGCCAGCAGGGAGTCGATCTGCCCCCAGGCAGCGCCGTTGACCAAAGCCGCTGGATTAAACGCATACAGCAAGGCCAGACAAACCGAAGCTTGAAGGGATATGTGCCTTTTGGCAAAGGCAAAAAGCACCATGGCGCCGGCCATATCCGACAGAATGGGGATCAGCTTTACCACCAAAAGCGCAGCTTCATTGTTTGACAATCCAACGGCGTTTAGCAACAGTCCAACAGGCCACAGGAGAAGCATAGACCCAGGCGGATAGTCGCAAAACGTGTCCGGCGAGTAGAACTTTGTAGGTCCTTCAGCCACCATGCGCAGACTCCAGCCCTTGAAGCAGTTGATGTCTACTTGATAGCCTTCGATCTGGGAGGCTAGTGCGATGCGAAGCACCAGGGCTGCCAGCATGCATAGCCCAAAGATCCATAGCAATCGACCGTTACGTTTGGCCTGCGCCTCTGGACTGTCCAGGGCTCTGTCAATCAACAAAGGTCGGCACAACAAAGCGGCAAGCAGAAAGACCAGGGCCAGAAAGATAAACAAAACAGTGCTTTTTTGGCTGGCTTGTGTATCAATCACTTCAGGCGCTGCCTTAGGGCTTTCCACTGCGTACCACAGTGAGGCCAGCACGGAATCAGGTAGCTGCGTCACTTTTTCCAAGGTAATATCATCGAAATAAGCTTTTCCTGCGCTTTCAGCACTATAGCCGCCCACTCGGACACCGATGGAGATCTCGTGCTGACGAGGGCCTGTTTCCCCGTAGCATTCCACATATGTCCACTGGCCCTGGGTATCATAAAGGCCGCTGGTGTAGGCATAGATGTTTTCTAAGGCAAGGTTAGCGCCATTGCCCTGATCCTCCATGCTCTCCACAAGAATATAGCCGGACAGGCGGTACATGCTCTCCGGCTCCACCGGGATGGTGCATACAAACCGAGCATCGTTTGGGTTCGCGTTTTCCACCATGGCGCTACGGCTTCCGGTATGGGCTTTTGCATCGGAAATTTGCATGCGGGAATAGCCCGCCTGGGTACGATAGGATGAGGCATACCAATCCACTGGACCATCTGCCGCATCCAGCTCCTCAAAGCTGCTATTAGGCACTAGGTTTTTGCTCGTTTCCGCAAGGCCCACATCCATCTGGGCATTTCCAAAGGCAAGCAAAACCACGCAAATACATATGATCCAACCCCGCTTCTCTATCATGGCGCACTCCTCGTTTTTTATTGAAAACGGCGAATAAAAGTCCGGCGATGCTCTGGCGTGGGGCCATACTGGCGAAGCGCCTCAATATGCGCTGCCGTCCCATACCCCATATGATTGCGCAGACCATAAGCAGGATATAACAGATCCATTTCCCCCATCATTCGGTCTCGGGTTACCTTTGCGATGATGCTGGCCGCCGCGATATGATAGCTGGTACCATCGCCATGAATGATGCCATGGGCAGGAAAAGGCAAAGATAGCCCTTGCACGGCATCCACCAGGCAAAGGGTGGTTGGCGCATTCTGAGCGGCCCGTTCCATGGCCAGCTTTGTGGCATGCAGGATGTTCATCTGGTCAATCTCGCCCGGGCTGGCTTGGCCGATGCCCACATAGAGGGCATGCTCCACAATCTGGTTGTAAACTTCCTCTCGCTTGCCTGCGGATAACTTTTTGCTGTCGTCGATCCAGGGGAAAAGCGGCTCATGCGGCATGATCACACAAGCGGCGACCACCGGCCCAAACAGTGGACCACGGCCCACTTCATCCATTCCAGCCAGGGAGGAGCCAAACCCGGCAAAGCCTTGGTCGTGAGCCACTAGAGCCTGAAAGTGCTCCAGTCGCTTTGCTGATGGCGCGCCGCTTTTACTCATGCGCAATCTCCTTTGGGGTCACGGGCGGGTCTTCCAATGTGATACGGCCCACCTTGCCCTCCCGAAACTCGTCCAAAACCACGGCGCAGGCCCGATCGATATCATATACGCCCCCACGCATCAAAAAGCCCCGGCCCCGGCAGACCTCTTGGAGCAATGCAAGGCCCTTGGCCTCCGGGTCCTTGATCTTGTAGCGTTGAGATGCTTCTACGTGCATGGTTTGCAACAAATCCTCCAGCAGATGGATGCACAGTGATTCCTGGTCATACACTGCGTCCCGGATGGTACCGATATAGGCAAGCCGAGTGGCAGCCTGCGGATCGCTTTGCTTGGGCCAGAGCAACCCGGGGGTGTCCATCACTTCCAGGTATGGGGTTACCTTTACCCACTGGTTGCTGCGGGTCACACCGGGACGGTCTGCTACCTGGGTGATGCCGCCTCCGTACAATCGGTTAATAAACGTGCTTTTCCCCACATTGGGAACCCCCACCACCATGGCCCGGATGGTCTTTTGCATGCCACGGCTCAGGCCTCGTCGGATCACATCAGACGCCGCTTTTTCGATCACAACCTTGGCTTGCTTTGTTTTTTGCGGGCTTGCGTCATATTCCATCACTTCCATGCCCTGAGCTTTAAAATAAGCAAGCCAGCGCTTGGTGGAGTCTGGACGGGCCAGGTCCGCCTTGCACAGCAAAAGCACCCGGCGCTTCCCGCCCAACAAAGCGCCCAGCACGGGATTACGGCTCGACAAGGGAAGGCGTGCGTCACAAAGCTCAATCGCCAGGTCAATCTTGGTAAGCTGGGCCTGCAAAAGGCGCTTTGCTTTGGCCATATGCCCGGGATACCACTGAATGTCCAAAGCATTCCCCCACCTTCCAACGATGATTCTGATGCAACGCCGTTTTATTAAAACATTCTTTAAAAAAAATAGCAAGGGGGCATCCGCACAGAATTGCGCAGAAGTGGTCATTGATTAGCGTCTGTCAATATTTTTTTACAGATCGAACATGTGAAAGAGATAAAACCATTTTTCTTAAGAAAAATCTGAAAGAACTAACCAACTACCGCCGAGCCGCTGGTTTTTCATATGCGGCATAGACCTAGGCAACCAGCCACGCTTCCCGTGGCGTAAAGCGTCCTGACTACATAAAAAGAGGGCCTGAAACCCGTTAACGGGTTATCATTGTCATCCGTTCCCCCGCCTGATACTCTTGAAGCTGATTTTTGATGTACTCCTCCATTTGCCTTCTTTTTTTCTGCCGTATCCACGTAGTACCCCCTGCACCAAAATTCTGAATTCGGCACTTGAATTGCAACGCCAGAAGTTGCTCATAGATCATTAGACTGCTTTTCCCCTTCAGATATCCCAATGAAATATGATGCCGAAACTTTGGGTGGGATTTCCAGCAACATGTGTGCATGGTCCGGGCATATCTCTGCTTTCACTATTTGTCCCCTTTCATTCGCATCATTGCCTCAGGAGTTGTCAGGTTGGAGCACCATTCTAGCAAAAGGAGTTTTTCGATCATGCTCAACGGCGCAAGCCTTTCTCCCAGCCAATGGCTAGGCCATTGGTTTGGGCCACAAAAAAGCTCCCAGCCATGGCTTGGAGCTTTTTGCCGCGCTTGGCGGCGTTTACGGCTGTTTGCCGATATATGCCAAAATGCCTCCGTCCACATATAAAATATGTCCGTTCACAAAGTTGGATGCATCCGAAGCCAAAAATATGGCGGGACCCATCAAATCCTCCACCATTCCCCATCGTGCCGCCGGGGTTTTAGCGATGATGAAGCTATTGAAGGGGTGCCCGTCCTCCCGGAGAGGCGCGGTTTGTGGCGTGGCGATATAGCCCGGGCCTAAGCCATTGCACTGGATGTTATGCCCGCCAAACTCGGAGCAAATGTTGCGGGTCAGCATCTTCAGGCCGCCCTTGGCCGCAGCGTAAGCGGCCACCGTTTCCCGCCCCAACTCACTCATCATGGAGCAAATGTTGATGATCTTGCCATGGCCCTTTCGGATCATGGAAGGGATCGCGGCCTTGGCGCAAATAAACGGAGCATTCAGATCCACATCGATGACTTTTCGGAAATCCTCGGCGCTCATTTCCATCATGGGTGTGCGCTTGATGATACCCGCATTGTTCACCAAAATATCAATCAAACCGACATCTTTTTCAATTTTGGCCACCATGGCCTGCACCTGGCTTTCATCCGTTACGTCGCACACATAGCCATGGGCTTTAATCCCATCGGCGGCATAGGCTGCCATGCCGCTGGACACCATCTCCTGGTTGATATCACAAAAAATACAGGTGGCACCGGCAGACGCAAAAGCACTGTTGATTGCATATCCAATACCATAGGACGCGCCAGTCACCAGCGCTACTTTACCCTGCAATGAAAAAGCTTTCATATCCATTGGTATCCACTCCTTATTTCAGCTCAGACATCGCTACGGCATCCATATCGTCAAACGTTTGGTTTTCACCGCACATGCCCCAAATGAAGGTGTAGTTGCTGGTACCCACGCCGCTGTGGATGGACCAGGAAGGGGAAATCACCGCCTGGTCGTTTCGCATGACAATATGGCGGGTCTGAGTGGGTTCGCCCATCATATGGAACACCACCTGATCCTGGGGCAGGTCGAAATAGAAATAGACTTCCATACGCCGCTGGTGGGTATGGCACGGCATCGTATTCCAGGTAGAACCGGTTTCCAACGCGGTGAGGCCCATGCACAGCTGGCAGCTCTGCATCACCGCAGGATGCACATACTGGTAAATGATGCGCTTGTTACAGTTTTCCACCGAGCCCAGGGGTTTTTGGTTGGCCTTTTCAATGTCGATCTTCACGGTTGGATAGGAATGGTGGGCGGGACAGGTGTTCAGATAAAACTTGGCGGGGTTGCCCGGATCCTTGCTGGTCATGGAGATCTGCTTGGCGCCCATGCCCACATACAGCCCGTCTCTGGCTTTCATTTCGTATAGGGCGCCGTCCACGTTGATCGTCCCTTCGCCGCCCACGTTGATAACGCCCATTTCCCGGCGCTCCAAAAAAGCATCGGACGCTAGTTCCTTACAACCAGTCAAATCCACCGCTTTGGAGACAGGCATAACGCCTCCTGCAATGATACGGTCAAAGTGACTGTATGTCAGCAAGGCGCCATCCGCCTCAAATACTTTTTCGATGAGATAACTTTCCCGCAAGCGCTCCGTAGTGTAATGTCGGACGTCTTCCGGATGGCTGGGCTGCCGCATGGTTAGTTTCATTTTCCGATCCTTCCTTCCTTACCGCTGGACCCGGCCGCTGCCGCTGCCCTTCATCAGGCCCTCCACCTCTGCCACGCTGACACGGTTGTAATCCCCGCCGATGGTATGTTTCAAGCAGGAAGCAGCCACCGCGAATTCCAGCGCGGTCTTTTCATCCGGATAATGATTCAGGCCATAGATCAAGCCGCCGCCAAAGCTGTCGCCGCCGCCCACCCGATCCACAATGTCCGTGATGGCATACTTGCGGGACAAGAAAAACTCCTTGCCGTTGTATAGGCAGGCGCTCCAGTCGTTATGGTTGGCGGATTTGCTTTCCCGCAACGTGATGGCCACCCGCTTTACATTGGGGTATGTCTCCATGGCAAGCTTAGCAATGGCCTTGTATTGCTCGATGTTCAACTCGCCGCCCTCCACATGGCCTGCGGAATCGGCCTTCAGGCCCAGGGCCATTTGGAAGTCCTCTTCATTGGCGATAATCGTATCCACATACTTGACCAACTGAGTCATCAGATCATCGGAACGAACGCCGTACTTCCATAGGTTTTTGCGGTAATTGAGGTCGCAGCTTACATGCAGGCCCATCTCCTTGGCAGCCTTCACCGCTTCCATGCTTAGCTCGGCCGCGCTCTTGCTGATGGCCGGCGTAATGCCCGTGATATGAAACCAACTGGCACCGCGAAAAGCTTTCCCCCAGTCAATATCCCCTACCTTGGCCTCACAAATGGTGGAGCCTGCACGGTCATAGATCACCTTGCTGGCCCGTTGCACCGCGCCGGTCTCCAGATAATAGATGCCCATGCGACCGGGCTTGCGGACGATGTGGGTAGCGTCTATGCCAAAGCCCCGCAGCTCCCGCAGGCACGCCGTACCAATGTCATTGTCCGGCAGTACGGTCACATAGGCCGTCTCCATGCCAAAATTTGCCAGAGAAACGCATACATTGGCCTCGCCGCCTCCAAAGGTAGCCTCCAGCACGGGTGACTGCATAAACCGTTCGTAACCTGGGCTTTTCAGGCGGAGCATAATTTCGCCAAAGGTAACCACTTTGGGCATTGGGATACCCTCCTTTATCTGCTTTCTCAAACGGGATAACTACTTTTGGAATAAATGGAATGCGAACCCACAAATCTCGTCCTTCAAATAAATAGCCTTTATCCTGCCTTCACGCACCGCAGCGCTTTCCTCATCAAACACAAAACCTCTTTGCTCCAGGTGCCAGCGCGCCCTGGGCAGATGATTGCAGCCGATGGCAATGTGCCCATGGGCACCCCGAAACGGCTTTTTGACAAATTCGAAGCCGGTACCCGCAAACACACTGCTATTGCCATCCTTCACGGGCCAGCCCAGCAGCTTGCACAGAACCTCCGCGTCCTTGGCCGCCTGCTCAGAGCTTCCGCTATTGATGCCCACATGGGTGAGTTCAAAGCCCAGCATCAGCGTTACCGCATTGCGGGTTAAGCTCTCAATGCGTTTCCAGTCCTTGGCTGCAACGACGTCCGCTGGAACCATCCAGCTGCCTCCGCAGGCGACGACTTTGGAAAAGCTCAGGTACTCGTTCAAATTCTTCTCCGAAATGCCACCGGTGGGTAAAAACATAACGTTGCTATACGGAGCGCTCATGGCCTTGATGAGGTTCAGGCCACCAAGGGCCTCTGCTGGAAAAAACTTCACTGTGGTGAGCCCCAGGGACAGCGCCACCTCAATATCGCTGGGATTTGCGCAGCCCGGCACCACAGGGATCCTTTTATCCTGGCAATGCTTTACCACCACCGGGTTGATTCCCGGGGACACGATGTAGCTGGCGCCTGCCGTCATGGCCCGGTCCACCTGCTCCGTGGTAAGCACGGTGCCCGCACCCAACATCACCTGAGGCAACTCCTGGTGAATACGGCGAATCGCCTCCTCGGCGGCGTCGGAACGGAACGTAATTTCAGCGACGGGGAGCCCGCCCTCCGACAGTGCTTTGCATAGAGGCACCGCATCCGCGGCGTCCTCCACCTTGATCACCGGCACCAACCCAGCCAGAGAAAGCTTTTGCAGCATATCCATTGATTTCACCCTTTCACAAATGACTTGGTGGGAAACGCGAAATACCGCTCCGCGTTGCGGTAGCTGATGTCCTGCACAATACCGCCCAGGGTCTCCAGATCGTCTGGGTATTTACCTTCCTCTACCCAGCGGCCCAAAAGGCCGCACAGGATTCGACGAAAGTATTCATGCCGTGAGTAAGATAGGAAACTGCGGCTGTCCGTGAGCATGCCCACAAAGCCCGCCAGATACCCCAAATTGGCCAAAGACACCAGCTGATGCGTCATCCCCTCCAGATGGTCGTTGAACCACCAAGCGCTGCCGTGCTGCATCTTGCTCAGGGCAGTGTCGTCTTGAAAACACCCCAAAATGGTATCGATGGCCTGATCGTCGTTGGGATTGAGACTATACACCAAGGTCTTGGGTCGCTGCCCGCCTAGGGCTTCCAAAAAAGCAGCCAGCTGCTTGGACGGCGCGGCGTTGTCGATGCAATCATAGCCGGTGTCCGGCCCCAACCGGGCAAAGGCTTCGGTGTTGTTATTGCGGCGGCAGCCATAGTGCAGCTGCATAGGCCAGCCCAGCCGGTAATATTCCTTGGCCAAATGCAGCATCAACGCAGTCTTAAACTGCAGCTCATCCTTCACGGTGATCGCCTGGCCCGCCTTTCGCCTGGCAAAGATAGCCTCCACTTCCTCCTCGCTGCAAGGATCGTACATTACCATCTCCAGCCCATGGTCTGACAAACGGCAACCGTGCCTATGAAAATATTCCATGCGGACATAAATCGCTTTTTTCAAATCGCTTACCGTATTGATTTTCATTTCGGCCGCATTTGCCAATTTCTGTAGATAGTCTGGATAATCCTGCTTTTCCAAACTGATGGCTCTATCTGGCCTCCAGGCAGGAAGCACGGTTACGGGAAAGGCCATCTCCGCCGACAGTTTTTCATGCCAACGGAGATCGTCGACGGGGTCATCCGTGGTGCATAGGAGGCGCACATTGGAACGCGCAATCAACCCACGGACGAAAAACGCCTCTTCCTGGAGCTTTTGGTTGCACAGATCCCAGACTTCTTGGGCTGTTTTACCGTTCAGGATTCCTTCGTAGCCAAAATACCTGCGCAGTTCCAGGTGGCTCCAATGATAAAGCGGATTGCCAATGGCCTTGGCAAGGGTCTCCGCCCACTTCTGAAATTTATCCCGCGCCGAAGCATCGCCTGTGATATAGGCTTCCGGCACCCCGGCACAGCGCATCAACCGCCATTTATAGTGATCGCCGCCCAACCATAGCTGGGTGATGTTCTCATACCGCCGATTTTCAAAAATCTCCTGAGGGTTGATGTGGCAATGATAGTCCATGATGGGCTCCAGCGCCGCATATTGGTGATACAGCTTGGCCGCCGTCTGGGTGTCCAGCAGAAAATCCTTGTCCATAAATGCCTTCATACTTCTCCTCTTTTCATCATGATTGGTATGGTGGTACCTCTACAGCATAAGTCTCCTACAAAAACAGCACGTTGGGGCATACGCTCCCCGGATAAAACCCCCTTGAGGGTTGAAACGCAATGCTTGCAAAGGGCTTCCAGTTGATTGTCAATGGTGCTGAGCTCTGGATCGCTGCAAAGGGCCAGCATGGAATTGTTGAAACCAACCACCTGGACATCCTGGGGAACCCTGAGACCTGCCGCTTTGACAGCCTTCAGCGCAGCGATAGCCATATCGTCGGTGCTGGCCACCACGGCGTCAAAGCGAAGCCCACCGGCCATTTTGTCCGCCAACCTTTTTTCCATGGCAGTCATGCCGTCCCCCGGCTTGCATTCCAGCATTAACTCCCCTTGAATGGGCAACCCAAAGGCTTGGTAGGCCTGTTGGTACCCATCCATTTTTCGCATGCCGGAGTAGGTGCTGGCTTGAAACAAATAGAGTACCCGATGCTTGCCCAGCTTCAACAACTGCTGGGTTACAGACTGGGTGGCCGCCCCGTCATCACAGTAGGCGCAGTATACATGTGCCCCTTCCAGAAAAGCGTTTAGGATCACCATGGGCGCCTTGCGGGCAGCGGCTAAAATGTATGCGTTTTGCTCCTGATCCGTGCTGACAAAATTGGATCCAATAAAAACCACGCCGTCCACATGCCTGGAAAGCAATAAATCCAAACCCTTGATGCGGTCCTTGATCAACGCGCCCGTACAGCACAGCAAGGAATCAAAGCCATTACTGCGCAAGCCTTTTTCCAAAAAAGAAACAGCCTGCGCCATGTACACGTCCGATACATCCGCGCACAGCAGGCCAACGGTATTCATGGTGTTTAAGCCAAGGCCCCGGGCAAAGGCATTTGGGGTATACCCA
>JAVBSI010000030.1:0-47574 GCA_031556815.1 Eubacteriales bacterium
GAGGCTGCGATCCGCAAGCTGCGGGCCAGCGTGTTGGTGCTGGGGCCGATCCTGGCACGAACGGGCAACGCGTGCATCTCATTGCCCGGAGGCTGCGCCATTGGCCAGCGGCCCATTGATTTGCATGTGAAAGGCTTGCAAACCATGGGTGCCACGGTCCACGCCCACGGCGGGCAGCGGCAACTTTCCGGCAGGCTGGTAGGCCAGCGCGTGTACCTGGACCTGCCCAGCGTGGGCGCTACAGAAAACTTGATGATGGCTGCCACCTTGGCCCGAGGGCAGACCATCTTGGAAAACGCTGCCAAGGAACCGGAAATCGTTGATTTGGCGGAATGCCTAAGCGCCATGGGCGCCAACATCATTGGCGCGGGCACGGGTACGGTGACCATCACCGGGGTGGAGAGCCTGCATGGGGCCGTCTACAAGCCCATCCCGGATCGGATCGAGGCGGGCACATTGCTTTGCGCGGCGGCCATCACCCAGGGCAGCGTACTGATCCGCAAAGCCAAACCCGAGCACATGCGGGCTGTGATGTTTAAGCTGATGGAAGCCGGCGTGGGCATCCGGGAAACCCCGGCGGGCATCCGGGTCAGCGGCAGCGCGCTGTCGCCCTTTGAGGCTCGTACCTTAGCGTACCCGGGCTTTCCCACGGACATGCAAGCGCCCATGATGGTGGTGGGGCTGAAATGCCATGGAACCAGCATTTTGGCAGAAACTGTCTTTGAAAACAGATTTATGCACGCCACGGAATTGAGCCGGTTGGGGGCGCATATTCGGGTGGAGAATCATCTTGCACTCATTGAAGGCGGGTATGCCCTCTGTGGATCCACAGTCACCAGCACGGATTTACGCGCCGGGGCGGCGCTGATGTTGGCGGGACTGCTGGCGGAGGGGGAGACCATTTTGCAGGATCCCTCCGGGCACATCCAGCGGGGGTATCAGGATCTGCCTCAAAAGCTGCGGGGCTTGGGGGCCAAGATCGAGGAGACCTAGCAAGGGTCACCGCAGATGCGAAGCTGGCGTTAAGACGTGTTCCTTTTCCGGGTTGATATGCCCCAAGGAACGGTCCGCCAGCATCACGGCCCGCTGGATGGCGAAATGCCCGTAGCGGTCGCGGATCTGGTCGATGGCATGTTCCAGCATCTGATGCTTCTGGCGCCGGACGTCCTGGGGCAGAAACGAGAGCTGCATCAGCGCGCCTGCGGGGGACAGCCCACCCATGCTGACCCCCAGGCTGCGCAGAGGCGTTCCCTCCTGCCAGTTTTGTTGGATGAGCAGGTAGGCGTGGGCAAACAGGTCTACGCTGCAGTTGGTATCAAAATCCATATGGCATTGCCGCTGGAAGGATTCCAAATTGCTGTGCCGGATCCAAAGCTGCAACGTATGGCCCATCACCCTATGCTTGCGCATGCGGGAGGCCACGCTTTCACACAGGCCATAGAGCGTGATGCGGGCGTCCTCCAGGGTGAGAATATCGTGAGCGGCGGTGATGGAATTGCCCACGCTTTTCATGCGGGAAGCTGCGCCCGCGTCCAGCACCGCGGCGGAGTCGTCCCCTCGCGCTAGGCCGCTGAGCATCAGCCCGGTTTTGCCAAAGAGGGCCCGAAGCACCTGAGGATCGGTCTGGGCCAGTTGGCCCACGGTTTCAATGCCGATGGCGTTTAGGCGGCGGGCGGTGGCAGGCCCGATGAACACCAGCTCATTTACCGCCAAAGGGTCTAGCACGGCTTTGCGGTTGTCCTGGCATACTAGGCTCACCGCATCGGGTTTTTTCAGGTCGCTGCCCAGTTTGGCAAAGACCCGATTGTCGCTGACCCCCACGCTGAGCGTCAGCCCGGTCTCCTCCCGGACGGTATGCCGCAGGTGGTTGGCTAGGCCCATGCCCTTTTCAAAGCCCATACCTGGGCCGCTTACGTCCAGCCAGGCTTCGTCTGTGCCAAAGGGCTGCACATGGTTGGTATACCGGCCAAAGATGCCTCGCACCAAATGGCTGTAATGCAATATGCTTTCTGTGGAAGGGGCGATGGTTTGCAGGTTTGGGCAGAGCTGCCGCGCCTGCCAGATCACTTGGCCGGTCCTTACCCCCATCTTCTTTGCTACCATGTTTTTGGCCAGCACGATGCCATGGCGCTGGGTGGGATCGCCGCACACCGCCAAAGGGACTTCCCGCAGATCCGGGTTTTGCAGGCAGGCCACAGAGGCGTAGAAGTTATTCAGATCCGCATGGAGGATGAGCCTGTGAGCCACGAAAACCGCCCCTTTGCCCAGGAATTGCCATTAAGGATGGAACGTTCGTTCCCCATCATTATACAAACATTTGTTCCTTTTTGCAAGGGCAAGATGTGGGAGAAAACGCCTGACCGCACACAAGAAATAGGGCTACATAGGATGAGGAGGGCGGCCTCCTGCCGCGGCGCAGGAAAAACTGTTGCTTTGTCCCAAAGCATGGTATACTAAAGGTAAGAGATAAGGTACGCCACTGAGGAGGCCGCCGAAAAAGGCGGTTTTTGCCGCCTCGGAGCGTGAATACGATGAAACGAGGCGATATATATATGGCTAACCTGGACCCTGTGATTGGAAGCGAGCAGGGCGGGGTACGGCCAGTGTTGATTATCCAAAATGACCTGGGCAACCAACATGGAACCACGGTGATCGTGGCGGCGCTAACTGCGCAGCCCAAGAAGCCCACCATGCCCACCCATGTATCGGTCCCCACGGGGGAGGGGGGGTTGTGGAGGGATTCTATGGTGCTGGCCGAACAGGTCCGCACCTTGGAAAAGACCCGGTTGATTCGGCTGCTGGGCAGCGTGTCGCCGGAAACCATGCGCCAGGTGAACCAAGCGCTCTCCGTATCCCTGGCCATGAGAGACCTTTTCTAATGAAAAGCCCCCGGGAGCGGCCAAGCCGCGCCCGGGGGAAGACCCAACACGCAAAGGAGAAATGCCGATGAATAAACGCATGAACCTGCTACAAAATGAACGCTTCATCGCCTACCTGCAAATTTGCGTTGGCTGCCTGGTGGGCGCGATCGCATACCCTATGTTTTTGGTGCCAAACGCCATTGCCTCCGGCGGGGTCAGCGGTATCTCCATCATCTTTAACCATCTGTTTGGCACGCCGGTGGGCCTCATTGCCTTGTTAATGAACATTCCGCTTTTCATTGTGGGTTACCGCACCATGGGGCGGTTGTTTGCATTTCGGTCGCTGGTGGCTACGGTGCTTTTTTCTGTGTTGATTGACGTTTTGCCCGTTTCCGCAGTGACCCATGACCCGTTTTTGGGCTGTGTTTTCGGCGGGGTGTTGCTGGGCGTGGGATTGGGCATCATCCTGCGGGCGGGCGCTACCACCGGAGGTACGGACATGGTGGCCAGGATGGTACATGCCCGGTTTTCTCACATCACAATAGGCGCGTTTTTGTTGTCCATTGATCTATGCGTGATTTTGGCGGCGGGCTTCTTCATCCAGGTGGAACACGCGCTCTATGCCATGGTATCCATCTTCGTCACCACCAAGGTGATTGACATCGTGATGGAAGGCTTCACCAAACAAAAGGCTTGCTATATCATCTCCCCGCAATGTGCGCGGGTAAAGGAAGAGCTGATCGCCAAGCTAAACCGCGGCGTGACGGTATTGCTGGCGCAAGGCGGGTATAGCGGCCAGGAGAGGCCGGTGTTGCTGTGCATCGTTGGCGCACAGGAAGTGGGTCAGTTGAAGATGATCATACGGCGCGTGGATGAGAAGGCCTTTGTGTTCATTACCGATGCCTATGAAGTGCTGGGCGAGGGATTCAGCAAGCTGGCAGAGTAACAGCCCGGCTAGGGCGTGGCAGTGTCGGCAACAGACGCGACGCCCATCACCCGCTGGATGAAGGCGTGAATCTCCTGCCAAGCCTGGGCGCTCTCGGGCATCAGATCCAAAGAGCCCTGGAATACATGGAACATGTCCTGGTAGATGGTGAGGGTACAGTCCACACCATTGGCCAGGGCATTTTCATAGACCATTTCGCTGTCGCTGAGGAGCACCTCATTGCTGGAGGCTTGCAGCAGCATCGGGGGAAAGCCCGCATAATTCCCAAAGGAGGGGGAGATGGCAGGATTTTGGAGGTCCTCATGGCTGCCATAGTCACCAAATACGCCCACGGGTTCCATGTTATAGCTGTCATTGGGCACCCCAAAGGTGGGATCGACGGTGGCGTTGTCAATGTGGGAGGCGCCGGAATTGCTGAGGTCCGCCCAGGGAGACATGCAAACCAGGCCCATGGGTAAGGGTTCACCCAAATCTCGCAGCGTTAAACAGAGGGAAAGCGCTAGGTTACCGCCGGCGCTGTCCCCCACCACCCAAATGTTTTTCGGCGGGTAGCCAAGGACACGGGTCAGATAGCGCCAGGATTCCAGGGTATCCTCCTGCTGGAGGGGAAAATCGTTGGGGGGCCAGAGGCGGTAGTCTGGGCTGGCCACCAACGCGCCACCCGTCATATCGCAATAGCGCTTGGCAAAGGCCATGTACAAATCGCTAAGCCCTGCCATAAAAGCTCCGCCGTGTAGTTGGAGAACCGCATAGGGGCTCTTGCTATCCGTTTGGGTGAGGATCTTCATCTGACAATGGATCAGACGGGTGGTCTTGAGCTGGTAGCCCTCCGGAGGTTCCCAGGCACGGACATTGCTCAGGCTTTTGCCCATACGGGTTTCTGGATCCAGCGGCAAGCTCTGGAAAAACCGCACCGCTTCCCGACCGATTTGGCCCATCAGCGAAAGATCATGCTGAGGCCGTCCCACATACAAGCCCACTAGGGCTACCACAAACGCCGTGGCAAAGCAAAGCACAATGCGCAGCCGGCGCCACAGAACGGTATGGCGCATCCACAGCAGAATGATGAAGGAGAACACCACCAATACATACCCATACCAACGGGAATGGATGAGCACCATGGCAAAAAGGATAGGCAGATAAATCAGGGCAGTAATAAAATAAAACCGTTTTGGGGTGCGCTGTTTCGCCTTGGGGTGCAGATCGCTCATGGAAACCTCCTTTGCAAGCATGGCGCTACCGGGCCTGGAGCAATCCTGTCAGCGTGCTGTGCGCTCGCAGCCAGGCGCGTTTTTGCTGATAATCCGGCATCCAGCGTTCCACCAGCTTCCAAAAGGCGGTGGAATGGTTGGGGTGCCTGATATGGGCCAGTTCATGGACGATCACATAGTCCACCACCGGAGGCGGACAAAGCAGCAGCGCTATGTTCAGCCGCAGCGTACCTTTGCTGTTCATGCTGCCCCAGCGGCTTCGGGCGGTGGAAAAGCCTACACGGGAGGGATTCAGGCCCATGAGGCCGGCCTGGGCCTGGACGAGGGGGGGCAACGCAGCCTGCGCCTGGGCCAGAAGCCAGGCTTTCAGGGATGCAGAGGCGGCGCTTGTGGACTGGGGAAGCAGCAGGGTACCATGAAAGGCAAAAGCCATGGGAACCAGCGCAAATCGCAACGTAAGGCCATCGCCCCAAAAGGGCAGCAGCGCACCTTCCTCTAGGGCAAAGGCGGGCTTTTGCGAGGCTCGTGTTTGAGCCTGGGCCTGCTTTTCCAATATCCAGCGCTGTTTTTGCAGAATGAAGGCCTCAATGTCATGAAGGGGCATGCGCTTGGGCGCCCTGGCGGTGAGCCCGCCATCCGGGCCGATGACCAAGGATAGGGTATGCCGGTTGGAGCGGATCAAGGTGTAAGGAGTGGTCATCGTTGCGCATCCTCCATGGCATCGACAGCAAGAAAAAGGCATGCTTTTCAATGAAAAGCCGCCCGATCTTCGTCAGTCGTAATTCAGGCCCGGATAGAAGCAGGCCGTTCGGATGAACGTGGCGTTGCAGCTTTGGGCCAGGCAGCATTGGGGGATGTTTCGGCGGATGATCTCGCCTTCCAGATGATTCACGCCTTGCTCGGCCAGGGCCTTCATGCCCACGGCGATCATGGCCTTGGCAAGGCCCATGCGCCGGTATTTAGGCATGATGTACAGCCCAACCAGCTTAGCCGCCTGGCCTTCCCCGGTAAAGATGATCTCACCGACGATCTCGTTGCCCCGGGACATATACAGGGCCAGAAAATGGGGCATGGTCATGTATCGCTGCAACATGGCCTGCTGCAACACATCCAGGCGGTAGGTATTCATGCGAACCAAAAACGCTTGCTGCTCAATGGGGCTGTGCAAGGGGATCACCCCCAAGTCATAGCCCATAGGAGCGTTGGGGCGGGCGTTCGGCGGGCCCAGCTGCACCACATCCAGGGCATCGTCCGCCTGGAAGCCCCCATCCATGTAAAAAGACATCATGGGGGCATCCTGCATGCTGACCTGAGCAAAGACGCGGGCCTTCAAATAAGGGGTTTGGAGCCGAAGCTGGTAGGCCCGGGCCAGCAAAGCCCCTAGCAGCATGTCCTTGCCCGGCCCTTTGGACTGGATGCTGAGAAACATGTTCACGGGCCGATCCTCAAAAAGATAGGGGTGATAGGTATGGATGAGAAATCCTTCCGCAACAGGTACATTGGCGCTATCCGCGATCAAAAATACATTTTCCGGCGGAATTCCGTTTGTGGCCTGTGCGGGATGGAATACGTGCATCTGGCGGCTCATCCTTTCTGAACCTGCAACGGTGTACGGTTCAAAATACACTATATTGTACCTCAATTCGCTAAGATATGCAAGATATGCGATAGAGCGATGGCTTTTACACCTGGAGCCGCCATGTTAACAATACGTTCACAGCTTTCCCGAAAAACTTTGCTATAATAAAGAGAATGGAAAAAAGAAAGGAGCCCGCGGATGATCGAGGTGCAAGGTGTTAGCAAACGATATGGCAGCATCCAGGCGCTGGAAAACGTCTCCCTGCGCGTGCCACAGGGCAGCGTGCTGGGTTTGCTGGGCCAAAACGGCGCGGGCAAGACCACGCTGCTAAACATTATCACAGGGTATTTGGCAGCCACCTCCGGGCGGGTGCTGATCGATGGGCATGATCCACTGCTTTCGCCAGTGGAGGCCAAACAACGCCTGGGCTATATGCCCGAGCATCCGCCCCTCTATGATGAGATGACCGTGCTGGAGTACCTGCGGTTTGTGAGCGGGCTGAGGGGGGTACACCCCAAGGCAGTGGGCGCCCATGTGGACGAGGTCATGGAAAAAACGGGGCTTGCGGAAATGCGGCTGCGGCTGCTGGGGCAGTTGAGCAAGGGATACCGTCAGCGGGCAGGCTTGGCCCAGGCCCTGTGCGGCGACCCGGAGGTACTGGTGCTGGATGAGCCTACCGCCGGACTAGACCCCAAGCAGATCGCGGAGATTCGTACCCTCATCCACAGCCTGCGGCAAGGGCACACCATCGTTTTTTCGTCCCACATTTTAGGCGAAGTGCAGCAACTTTGCGACCATGTGGTGATCCTGAACCGTGGCAGGGTGAAGATGGATATGCCCCTTGGAGAGGCAAAGCACGGCCAGGAGATCACATTGCTTTGTACCATTGGGGCCGCGCCAAAGGACATCCTGGGCCGGCTGCAAGGCTTGCCGGGGATCATGCGGGTGGAGGCTCAACCGTCCGTCAGCGCCAAGGAGACGACGGTTGCCCTGGTTTTTGGCAAGAACACAAAGCCGGAAGAGAGGCTCTTTACGCTGCTCAGCGGCTTGGCGACGCCCATCTTGCGCCTGAGCCGCCAGGAGGCATCGCTGGAAAGCATCTTTTTGCGGGCAATCTCAGAATAGGAAAGGGGGGGGCTGCCGGGTGTCGATGGTATACAAGCGAGAGCTGCAAGGGTTTTTTTATACCAGCGCGGGTTACGTGTTCGTGGGTGTGTTTATGGCCCTGGCCGGGTTCCTGTTTTATTTGAATAATTTGCAGCCCCTTTCCGGCGAGCTGCTGATTTTTCTGTCCCAACTGACCATCCTGTTGATGATGCTCTGTCCCATCCTCACCATGCGTCTGTTGTGCGAGGAGCGGCAGCGCCGCACGGATCAGCTGCTGCTCACCAGCCCGGTATCCTTAACCAGGATCGTGCTGGGCAAGTTTGCGGCGGCGGCCACGGTGCTGCTGCTGTCCATCCTGCTGACCCATATCTATGTGTTGATTCTTGGTATCTATGGCACCGTGTATGCCGGGGAATGGTTTGTAGGCTATTTGGGCTTCGCGTTGCAGGGCCTGTCCTTTCTAGCGTTGGATATGCTGGTGAGCTGTTTTGCCAAAAACCCACTGACTGCGGCCATGGCGGCCTTTGCGGCCAACTTTGTGCTTTGGTTGTTGGACTTAGTGGCCCGGTTTGTGGCCTTTGAGCCGTTACGCAATGCATTGGCTTTCATCAGTCTGTATCGCCGCTATGAACCTTTTATTCTGGGACAGCTTAGCTTTGCCAATGTGTTGTTCTTTCTCAGTTTTGTGGCTGTGTGCATCGTGGCCACGATCCATGTGATGGATGGACGGCGGTTTGCCGGGGGAGGCGCCGCATGAAGAAGCATTGGCAAAGGCTGCAAAACACCTTACGCCAGCCCAAGTGGCGGCATGGACGCTGGAGCGTGCTGATGCTGGCGGGGTTCATCGCGGTGTGCGTGTTGGTGAACATCGGTGTAGAGGCCCTGGAGCAGGAATATGGATGGCGCAGAGATCTGAGCTTTAACGGGTATGCCACTACGGGAGAAGAGACCAAGGCTGTTGTGGATCGGCTGACCCAGCCCGTAACGCTGTACCTGCTCTATCAGGGCGGAGAGATGGATGAGCGCTTGCTGGAGTTGCTCAACCGTTATCGGATCCTCAGTGATTTGATTACCGTCGCGCCAACGGATATTGCCAAAAACCCGGGAATTTTGGATCGCTTTCAGGGAGACATGGATACCGCCCTGGAGGCGGATACGGTGGTGGTGAACTGTGAGGCCACCGGCCGGTATAAGGTGCTGGGCTATCAAGACTTTATTGCCCAGGGCTATAACATTGAAAGCGGCGCCTTTGAAGCCGAGGGCCTGGCCTATCAAAAACAGCTCACCGAAGCGCTGGTATATGTGACGGAGGCCACCGTTCCAGTGATTGGCATTTTGCAAGGCCATGGGGAGCTTTCGCTGACGCAGCTGGAAAATCTCACCCATTTTTGGAAACGGAATCATTATGATAGCAAGGCTGTTGTGCTGTTGACGGAGGAGGGGCTCCGGGACATCGATATGCTTCTGATCGCCGATCCGCAAAAGGACCTGAGCGATAAAGAAATGGCCGCGGTGAGCGCGTTTGCTCAGCAAGGCGGAAGCCTGTTCGTGATACGGGACTATACGGATCCATTGGTATTGCCAAACTATCAGGCCCTGCTGCGCAACTACGGGGTGGTACCCTTGCCGGGCGTGGTGGTGGCGGGGGAGGAGGACGCGGGGAGCTACTATGGCGAGCGGATCTATCTGTTGCCATATCTGGCCGAGATGGACATGACCGTGCCCCTGATCGCTGGGGAGATGGATGTATTGTTGTTGGCGGGCGCCTGCGCCTTTGAGACACCCGCGCCCGGAGACCCGTCGCTGTCTACGGTCACGGTACTGAAAACCGGCAAGAACGCTTATCTCCGCGACCCCTCCGATGGCAACACCACCTTGGACAGGCAGCCTGGAGATGTGACGGGAGAACTGAGCTTGGCGCTGTATGCCCAGCGGATGCATCCCACGGGGGATGTGAGCCGCCTGTTCGCCATTGGCAACAGCACCTTGTTTACCGACGAGTATGTCTACCAGCGCACTTTCAACGAGGAGTTTATCATGCAGGTGATGGGACAGCTGCTGCCCCAAAAGACCATATCCCTGGATATTATGGTGCCCTCCGCGTTCCATCCGGGCCTGCGGGCAGGAGGACAATCCCTTGGCCTGGGCTTGATTGTAGCCCTGCCGCTGATGGCGCTGGTGGCGGCGCTGTGCGTGCTGCTGCCACGGCGCAACCGCTAGAAGGAGGGGCCATGCAACATCCCCAAAAGGTGAAAAAAGTCTCAAACAACAAGCCGCCAAAAAGAGAGCGCAGGTTGCTGTACCTAGGCATCACACTGGCGCTGGCTTTGGTCTTTGTGCTGCTATTGCCGCAGATCAAGCTTCTCTATCCATCCGCCAAAAACCCCAAAGTCGAAAAACAACTGACCTTCCAAACCTTGCAGCAGATGGATAAAAGCGCCCTGGAAAAGATCACCGTCTCGCCCGCGGAAGGGGATAGCTACACCTTGCTGTATCAAGCAGGCGGCCTGCAGGTACAAAGGCAGGGGCAGGATGATCTGCCTGTGCAGCAGAGCTTGGCGGATAAGATCATCAGCGCTGCAACCACCATCTCGGTGGAGGAAATCGTTGCCAAGGACGTGGCGGAGGTGCGGGAGCACCTGGGGGATATGGGGCTGGAACCGCCGCAGATCTCCGTTACCGTGCACTACAAGGACGGACACGAGGATGTGCTGCAGCTTGGATGGCGGGCGCCGGAAACCGCCTATTATTACTATCGTTGGTCCGGAGACAAAGGCGTCTATCTGTGCGATGAGGGAATTTATGAGGCTTTTGAATATACGGCGCATATGCTCTTGCCCGTGGAGCAGATGGAAATGGAAAAAACCCTGATTGACTGGATGGAGCTGCATCTGCTGGGGCAGGAAACTTTGGAAATGACCTTTGCCATGGATCAGAAGGGAAATGTTTCCGGTACGCTGAGAAAGCCGTTTGCCTACCCATTGGACGCCGACCATGTGAACGCCCTGCTGGAGGCCGCAGCCAGCTTTCGCCTAGGCGCGAAGCGGCCGGATATCACAGTGCAGAACGCCGGGCAGTTTGGCTTTGACAACCCTTTGGCCACCATCGTGGCGCATCAGCAAGAGGGATATTATGGCAAGGTGGATGAAAATGGCGTGCTGGTACCCCAGCAAGCGCCGGAGAAAACCCTTGCCTTTGTGCTGGGAAAGAAGAACGGAGAATACCGATATACCTGCGAATATGGGGGCGAATATTACGATGTAAGCAGCTTATTGGTGGCAGCCTTTTTGAAGGGCAGCGTGGAGGAGGTTGTCTCTCAGAACCCAGCGGACATGGGAACCGCCACGGTGGCCTCCATTCAGATCCAGATGGAGGGCAGGGTGCTAGATCTGCGCCGCACAAAGACCGAGCGGGTGCTGGGAAACAACCAGCTGGCCACCGATGCGGACGGGAACCTTCTGTATGATGTGCAGGTAACCCTCAATGGGGAAAGCGCCCCGGAAGAGACGTTTGATGCCCTGGTGCGGCGGCTGCAGATCATGCGGGTGAGCGGGCGGGCAGATAAAGAGTTTGTTCTGCCAGCAAGCGCGCCTCGGTGGCAAGCGACGCTTACCACCGAGGGAGGCGCCACCCGCACCATCGCAGCCTATCCCAAGGACGAGTTTTTTGACGCCATTGCCATTGACGGCGTCGTGAAGCACTATTTACAGGCGGAAGCCATTGACATGGCCCTGGCGGATTTATTGCCAGCTTTGTAATCTGTGGAGATTCTTGGATAGGCAAAGAGCAGCCGACGCACCCATGCGCGGGAAGCTTTATCAACCTTTGCTGGGCAACACTGCCAAGCGCTGGCTGATGCCCGCATTTTATCAAAAGAGCCTTTCAGGCCTTGCCCTTTTGCATCAGCCCGTTTGGGAGGGTGCCCGTCAGGGAATCCTGCTGCGCCTTTTGCTTGACATGGGGGTTATCCCATGGTATAGTATCCCACGTAAGCAGAAGCTGCCCGCTTCTCACCGCGTGAATTTGTTTTGCGTCGGTTGTGGCACGTCAGTCCATGGGGTGCGTCGGCGGGTAGTTTGCCCGGCGTTTTTTTGTGCCCGTCACAAAAGGCGCACAGTCTGTCAAAATCTAGGAGGTGTATGGATATCAACGAGCCCATGATCAATGAAGAAATCCGCGACAAAGAAATCCGCCTGATTGGTGCGGATGGCGAGCAGCTTGGGATCATGCCCACAAAGGAGGCACTTGCGAAGGCAGAGGCCGCCGAGATGGACCTGGTGAAAATCGTACCCAACGCGCAGCCGCCTGTGTGTAAGCTGATGGACTATGACAAGCATCGTTTTGAGCAGTCCAAGCGCGAGCGTGAACTGCGCAAAAACCAGCGCATCGTCACCTTGAAAGAAGTGCAGCTTTCCGCCACCATTGAGGAAAACGACGTTCAAACCAAGTTCAAGAACGCCGTCAAATTCCTTCAGGACGGTGACAAGGTGAAGGTGAGCATCCGTTTTAGGGGCCGCCAAATCGCTCATGCGGAGATCGGCATGAAGATCATGCAGGATTTTGCAGGCCGGATCGAGGAATACGGTAGCGTCGAGCGCAGACCTTTGCTGGAAGGCCGACATATGATCATGATCCTAGCGCCTAAAGCGGAGAAGAAGAGCTTTGCGGAAAAGAGCTTAAAACGCAAAGAACTTCAGGAAGCAGGCGAAACGAAAGCGGACGACCAAGCCCTGGAGCTCAGGGAGGCCAAGCCGCAACCCACCAAAAAGATCAAGCGCGAAAGCGAGAATATGGTCTAATTTGGAATCGGCATTCCCGCGTTTTTTTCGGCCTCAGGCCAGGCGCGGATTGCATACGGAGAGGAGGACAACCCCCATGCCCAAACAAAAATCCCATCGAGGCGCAGCCAAGCGTTTTTCCTTCACAAAGACAGGCAAAGTGAAGCATAAGCAGATGAACGCAAACCATCAGGTGCACCTGAAAACCACCAAGCGCACCCGGCACCTGCGCGCGGACGGCATCGTGGATAACGCGGCCGAAGCCCGCACTATCCATAAGCTGCTGCCCTACAAATAAGCTTTGCTTACTATGCAAGGAGGAGAAAGACATGGCACGCATTAAGAGAGCCGTGAACAGCCACAAAAAACGCCGCAAGATATTTAAGCTTGCCAAAGGATACTTTGGCTCCAAATCCAAGCAATATCGCGCAGCCAGCGAGCAGGTAGCTCGCAGCCTGCGCTATGCTTACATCGGCCGTAAGCTCCGCAAGCGCGATTTCCGCCGCCTATGGATCACCCGCATCAATGCGGCGGCCCGTCTCAATGGCGTCAGCTATTCCGTGCTGATGAACGGCTTGAAAAAGCATGAGATCGCCATCAACCGCAAGATGTTGGCGGATATTGCCGTCAATGATCCCGCTGCTTTCACCAAGATCGTGGAGGCCTCCAGGGGATAAAGAAGTGCAAATCAAGCAACAGGCCGACCCTTGGGGTCGGCCTGTTGCTTCCCACGACACCGAATGACCGGGGTATGGGCGAACACCCTGCATAGAAGCGCTTTGACAGCCTGCTTCGTTGCAGCAACGCGCCTTTGTACAAAACAGGGCCGGGTTACTTACTCTTCCACCACTTCAAAGCCACTGTCCAAAAATTGCGCTAACAGGGTACGGCATAGTTCAAAATCAACCTGGCGGGTGGACATGCCCGCATAGGTGATGGGTTGCATGGCTTCATTGGGGGGCATCTGGATGCCCTCCGGTGAGACGCCTCTCAGCTGCATGGCGCTGCCAGCGGCATCTACCAGATCCGACAGGGTCATGTTGGTCAGGCAGAGGTTCTCCGTAACGGCGGTGACCACCCGCAGGGCCTGATCCAAGGTGATTTCATCATATTTTGAGGCCAGGGTGGAAAGCACGGTGCGCATGCGGCGCGTACGGCCCGCATCGCCCTCGTTACCCACCTTGCGGATGCGCATGTAGATCACCGCGGCATGCCCGCCAAACAGATAGGTGCCTGCCTTATCCATGCTGGGGGTGGTGCTATCCCGGCTGATGCGGTAACGGTTCAGATAATCGGCCTCGGCATTGGTGACGGTGATGTTTACACCGCCCATGGCGTCGATGATGGATTGCACATTATCCATGCTAAAGAGGATATACTTGTCTACCTTGACGCCAAAATGGGTGCTAATGATCCTGCAAAGGGCTTCGGGCCCGTTGGTCTTGGCAATATAGGTGATGCGACCGATCTGCCCATCCGGGCGCTGGACGAGCATCTCCCGGGTGAAGGTGGTAAACAATAGCCGCTTGGTTCGGGTGTCCATGGTCACCAAAATCACGCCGTCGGTGTTGCCCAGGTTTTTGGGTTTGGTCTCCCAGGTATCCACGCAGGCCAGCAGAAAATGATGCTGTCCGTCAGGGGGCTCGGGCAGGGTGTCATAATCCAAGGGGGTGATTTCGTTGGGGGCTGTGCTGGCCCATGCGCTAGCGCATGAGACGCACAGCAGTGCGGCGCAGAGGGCGACGCAAAAGAATCGCTTCATCATGCGGAGCTCCTTTTCTCGTGATGGGGGTAAAAAGGATATACACGTATTATTGTACGAGATTGTGAACAAAAATCCTGCCTTTGTTGCAAAAATGTTACAAATCAAAAGCCCCTTGCATGAAGCAAGAGGCCTTTGGTTTGGAAAAAAGGCTTGCGTTACTTGCTGAGCAGCTCCAGCAGCTTGTTGCTGCGGGTCAGAAAAGCCGTGATCTCTTCCTTTTCCAAGGGGCGGGTGCTCATGCGGGCCAAGTCATAGAGCTGGGAGGCGATCATATCTCGCCGCTCCCCTTCCTCTGCGGTCAGCAGGCTTTGTACAACGGGATTGTCTTGGTTGAGTACCAGCGTGTACTGCTCGGGCATCTTAAAATCCTGCCCATAGATCTTGCTCATTTCACTGAACCGGCGGCCTTGCTCATCCTGGATCAGCAGGGCAGGCAGGGAAGCGTCGGTGAGCTTTTGCAGCTTGAGACTCAAGCTCTCCTTGCCCAGGGCCGTTTTGAACAGATCGCCCAACTTCTTTTCGTCCGCTTCCAGCGCTTTTACCGTCTCCGAATCCTGCTCTTGGGTGAAGCTGCTGGCATCCGCGTCCACCCGGATAAAGGAAAGCCCCTCGATTCCGCTGGAGTATTCCATGAAGCTTACAAAGTTCAGATCGATCAGCGAGTCCAGCACCACCACGTCAATGCCCTTGGCAGCGTACAGGGCTACCGATGCAGCCTGACGGGTGGGGTCGTTGGTATAGACCACCTTTTTGCCAATGGCGCCTTCGTTTTTGCTGGCATACTCCGCCAGGGTCAGGTAGTCGCCCTGGATGGTCTTAAATAGCAGCGTATCCTTCACCTGGTCGTAGAATTTGGGATCCCGGACGCACCCATACTTCACAAAGGGATGGATGTCGTCCCAATAGCCTTGGTAGGTCTCCCTCTCGCCGGTGAAGAGGCTTACCAGCCGGTCGGCCACCTTGCGGGTGATATAAGCGGATAGCTTTTTCACATAGCCGTCATTTTGTAAAAAACTGCGGCTTACGTTCAGAGGAAGGTCAGGACCGTCGATGACGCCCTTGAGCAGCATCAGAAATTCTGGAATGACCTCCTTGATGTTGTCCGCTACAAAGACTTGTCCGCTGAAAAGCTTGATCTCGCCCTCCCGGGTGCCAAAGTCGTTGGTGAGCTTGGGGAAGTAGAGGATACCCTTCAAGTTGAAGGGATAGTCCACATTCAGGTGCACGTAAAACAGCGGATCTTCATAGGCATGGAATACCTTTTTGTAGAAATCGCTGTATTCCTCTGGGGTACAGTCCTTGGGGTTTTTCAGCCACAGGGCGGCCAGGTCATTGATGTGGACGGGGGCCTTGGGCTGCTGCTGGGACGCCTGGGCGGCTTCCTCTTCTTGCGCTGAAGAAGGGTTCGTTTCGGTCGGTTCGGCTGCCCCTTCCACTTGAAAGAAAATCGGCGTGGCCATAAAGCCGCAATATCGACTCAGGATTTCCTTGAGTTTGTGCTCCTGCAAAAATTCTTTTTCCTCCGGGGCGATGTGCAGGATGATGTCCGTGCCACGGGTGACGCGCTGACCATCCTCCATGGTAAACTTCATGCCGTCCTGGCTGGACCAGCACACAGGGGTGGCGCCTTCGCTCTGGCTCAGGGTCTGGATGGTTACACGATCGGCCACCATAAAGGCGGAGTAGAAGCCCAGGCCAAAATGCCCAATAATGCCACCCTTGTCCTCGCCCTCATAGTTTTTGAGAAACTCTTCCGCACCAGAGAAGGCCACCTGGTTGATGTATTTTTTCACTTCCTCAGCGGTCATGCCGATACCGTTGTCGCTAAAGCGGATTTCGCCGGCTTTTTCATCCAGGGTAACGGTGACCTGGTACGCGTCCGTGGCGCCGGGGTTGGCCATTTTTTGCTTTACAATGGCGTCGCAGCCATTGGAAACCATTTCCCGGACGAAGATGTCCTTATCGGAATAGAGCCATCGTTTGATGATGGGCATGATGTTTTGCGCGTGGATGGAAATGCTGCCTTTTTGCATAGCTTGGTTGACGCCTCCTAGTATGATGTTCAAAGGGGTTTTGGCCAGGGCCTAAACCCTGTAACTATTATACCAAAGGTTTTGATCAAAATCAAGAAAAATTTAGCACTCGACAAAGGCGAGTGCTAACAGTATAATAAGAATAAAAATAGTAAAACCGATTTCAAATTGGAACGTCAAGGTACGGCATGGATTTCATCCTCGAGTAATGGCTTGATGAGAAAGACTTGCGCCTGATTGATGACAGACAGCATGTTCAAGGCCTGTTCGTCAAACCCATCGTCCAGCAGTGCCGCAGCCCTGCGACGCAGGAAGTCGTACTCGTCGGTGTTTTCTGAAATTCTTTTGGTATACATCGCATGTAACCCCTTTCTTGGGAAAGCCGATACAAAATGTTGATTGATTCCCGCTGCATCTACATCATAACCACTACCAGGCGGATATGCAATAGGAATTTTTGTCGAATCCAGTCAAGAGAGCTCTTTTCATTCGACATTCCATGTAACCCAGTTGAATAGAGGAGATTGCCTTTTTCCTGCCCGTTGCAAACCAATCCCATCTATGCTATGATAGGGACACCCTAAAGGGTGCTGGAAAAGCATGCCGGTCGCCCGCAAGAAAGAGAAGGGCTCCATAGGCTGAAAGGGCTCTTATGCTGCGCCAGGCATACCCCGTTTCCAGACATTCGGTTAGCCCCGACGGCTTGCTCCCGTTATGAGGCAATGAAAGTGAAAGCGTGTTTCTGTAACCGCGCTTTAAGTCGGGTGGTACCGCGAAGGCTCCCTTCGTCCCAACACATGGCCCTTGGCCGTGCTGGGAGCGAGGCGGGGTTTTTTCCTATCGTGGATAAAGAGGAGAGAGGATTATGGCAGAGCAACAAACCGAGAAAAAGGCCGAGAAAAAGCAGGGATTTGTGGAGCACATCACCCCCCGGGACGAGGATTTTTCCCAATGGTATACAGACGTGATCTTACAAAGCGAGTTGGTGGACTACGCCCCCGTGCGGGGTTGCATGGTGATTCGCCCCTATGGGTATGCCATTTGGGAGCGCATCCAGGAGGAAATGGACCGACGCTTTAAAGCCACGGGCCATCAAAACGTGTACATGCCCATGCTGATCCCGGAGAGCTTGCTGCTCAAGGAGGCGGAGCATGTGGAAGGCTTTGCGCCGGAGGTGGCCTGGGTTACCCACGGGGGCAACGAGCAGTTGCAGGAGCGCTTAGCCATTCGGCCCACCAGCGAAACCATTTTTTGTGCGATGTATAGCAAATGGGTGAGTTCCTGGCGGGATTTGCCCATGAAATACAACCAGTGGTGCAGCGTGATGCGCTGGGAAAAAAGCACCCGGCCTTTCTTGCGCACCAGTGAGTTCTTGTGGCAGGAGGGGCATACCATCCATGCCACGGCCCAGGAAGCCCAGGAGGAGACCATGCAGATGCTGGAGGTCTACCGGGACGTGGCGGAGAGTGAACTGGCCATGCCTGTGCTTTGTGGCCGCAAAAGCGAAAAGGAGAAATTCGCCGGAGCCCAGGCCACCTATTCCATGGAGGCCATGATGCAGGACGGCAAGGCCTTGCAAGCGGGTACCAGCCACAATTTCGGCACCAATTTTTCAGAGGCCTTTGACATTCAGTATCTCAGCAAGGAAGGAAAACTGACCTATGTTCACGAAACCAGTTGGGGCACTTCCACCCGGCTGATCGGCGCCATCATCATGACCCATGGGGATGAGCGGGGATTGAAGCTGCCGCCCCGCATCGCGCCCATCCAGGTAGTGATCGTGCCGGTGGCGGCCCACAAAGGCGGGGTTATGGAAAAGTGCGAGGAGCTGTTTGCGCGGCTGAAGGCTCAAGGCGTCCGGGTAAAGCTGGACGACCGGGACACTTTATCCCCCGGCTTCAAGTTTAACGACTGGGAGCTGAAAGGCGTGCCGGTGCGGCTGGAGATTGGCCCCAGGGACATCGAAAGCGGACAGTGCGTTTTGTTTCGCCGAGACACCTATGAAAAAGAATCCGTAGCGCTGACCGATCTGGAGCACAAGCTACCCCAGTTGCTGGAAGACATCCAGCGGAACATGTATGCCATCGCGGCCAAATTCAGGGATGAGCGGATCCAGACTGTGCATACGCTGGAAGAACTGAAAGCCGCCACCCAGGCGGGCTTTGCCAAGGCCATGTGGTGTGGGGACAGGGCCTGCGAGGACCAAATCAAAGCCGACATGAACGTCACCAGCCGCAACATGCCCTTTGACCAAAGTCCGGTGGGGGACAGCTGTGTGTGTTGCGGCAAAAAGGCGGACAAGGTGATCTATTTTGCCAAGGCCTACTAACAAAACAGAACAAAGAGCAGCAAGACAGCTCGCGGCATCCTCCGCGCGCCGGTCTTATCGCTGGGTTTTTTGGGACTGGAACGGGACGTTGCTGGATGATCGGGATTATGCCATTGGCGTGCGAAACCGGGTCTTTCCCCGCTTTGGCTTACCCGGCATTCACAGCGTAGAGGCTTATTATGAGCAGTTCACTTTTCCTGTGCGGCTCTATTATGAGCAGGCGGGGGTGACGGAGGAAAACTTCACGACAGTGGCGGATGCCTGGATGGCCGAGTATCTGCGGGGCTGCGGCGAGATTTCCCTACGGCAGGGTGCTGTTTTGGCGCTGAACACCTTGGCAGGCGCGGGCCTCACCCAGGTCGTCTTGTCCGCCAGCCAGGTGGATATTTTGGGAAACCAGCTGGATCAATACGGCCTGCGGAAGTTTTTTGGGGATATCCTGGGGCTGGGGCATATCTATGCCAGCAGCAAGGCGGCCATCGGAAAGGCATATCTGGAAGGACGAGGCATTCCGGCGGACCAATGCGTGCTGCTGGGGGACAGCCTTCATGACGCGCAGGTGGCGCGGGAAATGGGTATTGATGGCATTTTGATCAGTGGCGGCCATCAGAGCCTGGCCACCCTCCGGCAGGCGGGACTTCCTGTGTGCAACACCCTGGAGGAAGCCGCCGGGCGGGTGCTGGCGGGGCCAGGTTGCCTTGAATCGTAAAGGCAAAAGGAGTACAATAGGGTTGTGGGAGGTGGCGGGATGGAGCCGTTGATTGCCATGCTATCCCAGGGCGAATTTACCTCCGGCCAGCGGCTGTGCGAGCAGCTGGGCATGACCCGCGCCGCCGTCTGGAAGCGCATGGAAAAGCTACGGGAGGAAGGCTATGCCGTGGTAAGCGCCGGGAAACGGGGCTACAAGCTGGAAACCAAGCCGGATTGCCTGTTGCCGGGGTATGTGGCCCGAGGCGTTCCCACCCACTGGGCAGGCCAGGGAGAGATCCGTTACGCCCCACAGATGGACAGCACCAACACGGTTCTTAAAATCATGGCGGCGGCAGGCGCGCCCAAAGGCAGCCTGGCGGTCTGCGAGTTTCAGCGGCAAGGCAAGGGGCGGTTGGGCCGTGGCTGGGAAGCGGCGGAAGGGGAAAACCTGCTGCACTCCTTGCTGCTAAAACCGAAGCTGCCCACGGAACGGGCTCAGCTATGCACCTTAGCAGCGGCGGTGGCTATGGCGGAGGCCATGGAGGACACCGTGCCCGGCCTTTTGGTTCACATCAAATGGCCCAACGATTTGATGATTGGCGGACGCAAATGCGCGGGCATCCTCAGCGAGATCAGCGCGGACATGGATGGCATCGCCTTTCTCGTGATGGGCATTGGGGTGAATGTGAACCAGCAAGCCTTTCCGGGGGAGTTGGCGGCCCGGGCTACCTCCCTGCGGCTGGAGCTGGAAAGGCTGGGGAAAAGCAAGCCCAGGCAGGAGGGGGAAGGCTCTCCCATAGACCGCTGCGCACTGCTTCGAGACTATCTGGCGCGGGTGGAACAAGCCATGGACGCCTTGGAGCAGCAGGGCTTGGCCGGCATTCTGGCGGAGTATCAAAGGCGCTCCATTACCTTGGGGGCCATCGTGCGGGTAATGGGCACCGGCGAATCTTTTTCCGGCAGGGCGGAGAGCCTAGATGAGACGGGGGCGCTGTGGGTAAAGGACGAACAGGGAAACAGCCGCCGGGTACTGGCGGGGGATGTGTCGGTGAGAGGAGTGATGGGCTATGTCGAAACCGAAGTTTGAGGGATCCATTACCCAGGTGCATGGCATTCGGGCGGGCCAGGCGTCCAATCACAAAGCCAAGACCGGGGTCACGGTGGTATTGTGCAGCCGGGAGGGCGCGGTGCTGGGCGCGGATGTGCGCGGCGCGGCCCCGGGTACCCGGGAGACGGACTTGGCTCGACCCGGTAACGCGGTGGAAACGGCCAATGCGGTGGTGCTGGCCGGAGGCAGCGCTTTTGGCCTGGATGCTGCCGGCGGCGTGATGGCCTTTTTAGAAGAAAACGATGTGGGCTTTGACACCGGCGTTTGTCGGGTACCCATTGTGCCTGCCGCCGTGCTGTTCGACCTGGCGGTGGGGGACGCCAAGACCCGGCCGGATGCAGCCATGGGCAGGCAGGCTTGCAAGAACGCCTCCAAGGATGTGGAGCAAGGCTGCTATGGCGCGGGCACGGGAGCTACCGTGGGCAAGTTGGTACCAGGCAGCATTCCCTCTGCGGGAGGCGTGGGTACGGCCAGCATCACCTTGGGCTGTGGCGTCACGGTTGGCGCGTTGGCGGCTGTGAACGCTTGTGGGGACGTCTATGATCCCGATACCGGCAAACTACTGGCTTGCGGGCATTTGGCGGATGGCACCCCCGTGATCTGCGAAAGCTTACTTTTTGGCGCTGCCCCTGCGTTGGAATTGCCGCGCTTTCCCAAGCCTGGGCAAAACACCACGTTGGTGGTGGTGGCCACGGATGCGGTGTTGTCTAAGGCCCAGGCGAACAGGCTGGCGACCTGCGCCCATGACGGCTTGGCCCGTACCATTCGCCCGGTGCACACCCAGATGGATGGAGATACCGTCTTTGCCTTGGCCACAGGCCGGGTGGATGAGGAAGTAAGCTTTGTGCAGCTTTGCGCGGCGGCGGCGGAGGTGACCGCACGGGCGATTTACAATGCCGTGCAGATGGGGCAGGGCACATGATCGGCATCGGGCTGGATCTGTGCGAAGTTGCCCGGATGGAGAAGATTTTGGTCAGCGGCAACGGTTTCGCAGAACGCTATTTTACCGCCGCGGAACAGGCATATTTGCAGCAGCGGGGCCAGATGGCGGCCCAGAGCATGGCAGCCATATTCGCGGCGAAAGAGGCGCTGGCCAAAGCCCTTGGCGTGGGGATCGGCAACCTGGCCTTGCAAGAGGCGGAAGTGTTGCACCACCCCAACGGCAGCCCTTACTATGCCCTGGCCGGGGCCGTCAAGGAACAGCTAACCGCCCTGGGAGCCACCCGCGCGTTGCTGAGCATCACCCATGAGGCGGGCATGGCTGCCGCCGTGGCCATCATCGAATAAGCCAAGGGAGAGCCTATGCTGCGAACCATCACCCCCAACGAAATGAAACGCGTGGAACAGCGTGTCCTAGCGGAGACGGAGAGTACCGGCTCCCAGCTGATGGAGCGCGCCGCCGGGCATGTGGCGGAAGCGGTGGCGCTGCAACTGCTCAAAACGCCGGGCCGCGTGCTATGCCTCTGTGGCACGGGCAACAATGGCGGCGATGGCTTGGCAGCGGCACGGCTTCTGTGTGTCCGTGATCCGGGCCAACGGGTCACGGTTTGGTTGCTGGGCGGGGCGCTGACTGTGGAGGCGCGGCGGCAAAAAGAGAGATTGGAACAGGAAGCGCCCGGGGCTTCCCTATGGGTGCTGGAGGAGGGGCAGGAGGCCTTGCCCCCGTTGCCTGCAGATGTCGTCTGCGTTGTGGACGGGCTTTTTGGCACGGGCCTTAGCCGCGAGGTTACCGGCCTGGCAGCGGCGTTGTGCCGCTTGATGCAGGCGCTCTATGGCCAGGGTATCCCTGTGGTTGCGATTGATATCCCCTCCGGCCTTCATGGGCAGAGCGGCATCCCCCTGGGCGTGGCGGTGCGCGCCACTCAGACCGTCACGTTCCACCGCCCCAAGCCGGGGTTGTACCTGGGGCATGGCCCGGACTACGCAGGGGAGGTGTTGGTGGCGCCCATCGGAATTTCGGCCGCCTGTGACGATGCGGCGGGCTTTTGGGTTGCGGAGGAAGAGGACATCCGAACTTTTTTTCCAGCCCGGCCTAGGGTTTGCCATAAAAACAGCTTTGGCCGGGTGTTGGTGGTGGCGGGCAGCGTTGGCATGGCGGGCGCGGCGGCGATCTGCGCCCTGGCGGCGCTACGCGCCGGCGCGGGCCTGGTAACCGTAGCCTGCCCGGAGGAGATTACGCCTATCGTGCAGACCCTGTGCCCTTGCGCCACTTGCCTGCCCCTGCCCGCCGATGATGTGGGAAAGGCTTGCCAGCTATTGGCGGAAGCCTGCCACTCCGCGGATGCGTTGGCCCTGGGCCCTGGCTTGGGCCAGGGGGCCTATGCCCGGGAGATCGCGGGGGGGCAGCTGGCTTATTTACAGCATAGTCAAAAGCCCGGGGTGATCGATGCGGACGGGCTGAATTTGCTGGCGGGGATGGGCGCGCTGTCAGCGCAAGCAAAACCAGGCGCGCCGTGCTTTGCGCCCTGCCATATCCTCACCCCCCACCCGGCGGAGGCAGCGCGGCTTTTGGGTGTGGAACGCAGCCGGGTGACGGCGGATGCCTTGGAAGCAGCCCAGGCGTTGCGGGATCGTTACGGAGCCAGCATCGTGCTCAAAGGAGTGGCCAGCGTGTTGGTGTCCGGGCAGGAGGCAGGACTGAATGTGCTGGGGACGCCGGGCTTGGCCAAAGGCGGAAGCGGAGACGCATTGACAGGCGTACTGGCGGCCTTGTTGGCGGGGCAAGCCCAAGGGTCGCAGAGGCTTACCCCACTGGCATTGCTGCAGGCGGGGACAGGGCTTCATGGCCTGGCTGGGAGGGCCGCCGCCAAAACCCATGGGGTGCGGGGCATGCTGGCTACAGACCTGTGTGAGGAGCTGGGGCGGGTAGGTTCAAGAGAGTAAAACAACCAATGTGTCAGGCGAAATCAAAAGCGGGAGGCACAAGCTAGCCTCCCGCTTTTTGCGCAATCCCTCAAGGCATTACCGGGTATAGTGATCCTTGACATACTTGAAAATTCTGGCGGCAATAGGCGCCGCCACGTTGCCGCCGCTGCCGCCGCCCTCCACCAGAACACAGGTCGCATAGGGCAGCGCCGGATCTGTAATATAGCCCACAAACCAGCCGTGTGAAGTGGCTTTGCCGTCGATGGCGCCTTCTGCGGTGCCAGTTTTGCCCGCGATGGTAAGGCCATTTACTCCCGCAGCAGTGCCGGAACCCTTTTGTACAACGCTTTTCATAAACCCATCCAGAGTTTGGGCAATTTCGGGCGTACAAACCCGACGGTACACCTTCTGGCTGTAGCGGAGCCGCACCACTCCGGCGGGGCTTTGCACCTTGGCCAACATACGGGGTTCCATCATCACGCCCTTGTTGGCAATGGAGGCCGCCACCAGGCACATGTGCAGTGGGGTGGCCCCCACTTGGCTCTGGCCCACGCCGCTCCAGGCGATCTCCCAATCATTGCGGTTGGCGGTGGGGTAGGTGCTGTTTTCCACCACGAAATCGCGAAAGAGAAAGTTGTCGTTAAAGCCAAAGCTTTCGGCGGTGGAGCGCAACACGTTGTCGCCCAAGAGCAGAGCGCATTGCGCAAAGGTATTGTTGCAGCTGACGGTAAAAGCGCGCTCGAGCTTCAAATCGCCGTGCTGGGCCTGACCATTGTCATGGATCTCATGGTTCATCACCACCATGGCGCCGGTACATCGATACACATGGGATGTGGCGTCGGGCAAGTTCTCCAGGGCGGCGGCCGAGGTGATGATTTTGAAGGTAGAGCCAGGAGGCAACTTGCTTTGCAGGGCTCGGTTCCAAAAGGGATGTTGCGGATTCTCCCGGTCCGAGGTCTTGAGATTGACAGGGTCAAATACGGGCAAGCTGACCATAGCCAATACCTCGCCGGTCCGATAGTTCATTACCACCGCCGCGCCGCTTTTGCCCGCGGTTTTGTCAAAGCTGCCAAAGGCATCCACAATGCCGGTACATAGCGCGCTATCAATGGTCAGGGTTACGTTGTCCCCCCGGCGGGTTTCGTCTCGGAGCAGCGCGTTGATCCGCTCGCTGAGGGAGGTTTCAAAACCCAGCAAATAGGAGGCTTGAAAGGAATCCACCCCATTGGCAATATTGCCTTCCTCATCGCCGATCAAATGAACGATGGCGCTGCGGCTTTTGATATTGCTTTGGTATACCCGCTGGCCGTCCTTGTCTGTGGTGGCCAGCACCACGCCCATGCGATCGATGATGTCGCCCTTGATCACCGTGCGCCGGGCGGACTGATAGCGGGTGTTTTTGGCGCTGGAAAACCAGCGGCTGCCATAGGTGGAAACCGAATAAAAGCCATAGACGCTGGCGATGCCCAGCAAGCCGATGATGACCAGCGTCAACACCCGGTAACGTATGCGCTGTTGCTTCATGGGGTTCCTCCTTTGGCAAGGATGGGGATCAGGCCTCGGGCAGCAGGTCCTCCTCCTGGAGGGAATGGCTAATCTGATAATCGTACTCCAGATCATCCTGGTTAAGGCTTGCAACCCCTTGCAGCAGGCCGATGAGGCCCATGCAACTGACCATGGAGGTGCCGCCGTAGCTCACAAAGGGCATGGTAACGCCTGTGAGGGGGATCAGCTTGATGACCCCCCCGATGATGACAAAGGTCTGGATGCCAAGCATCACCGTAACGCCCATGGCCAGCAGGGAATGGAAACTGCTGCGGGCAGAGGAGGCGATGGACGTGCCGCGGATGATGAGGATGACATACATCACCAGGACCAAGACGCCAAAAATGATGCCGAATTGCTCGCAAATCACGGCAAAGATGCAGTCCGTAAAGTAAACGGGAATCACCCTCGGCGCGCCAAGGCCCAAGCCAACGCCAAAAAGCCCGCCGGAGGCAATGGCCATGAGCATCTGCACGATCTGGTAGCCGGAGGTTTCATAATACAGCCAGGGGTTGCGCCAGATGGCCACCCTGGTCTTGACGTGGGCAAACATCTGGTAGCCCAGCAGCGCAGCGCCGCCGCCGCCCAAGAGGCCTAGGCCCGTAAGGGGCAGATTGCCCGTGGCGGAGAAAAAAAGGAACAGCGTGGTGGCATAGTAGATCAGCGCGGTGCCCAGGTCCTTTTGGAGCATCAGGATGCCCAGGGAGACCCCCGCAAACAGCAGCCAGGGAATGAACCGATGCTCGCTCAAATAGTAGCTGAGGATCAGCACCAGGGCGATTTTGACGATTTCGCTAGGCTGGAGGCTTGTGCCCCCCACGGTGATCCAGTTGGTGGCGCCGTTTTGCTCGGTGCCGATGGCCAGAGGCAGCAGCAATAACAACGCCGCTCCGGCCATAATAATCAGCATCATGAATTTCCAGCGCCGCACGTAGCGTACCAGCAAAATGCAAAACAACATGGCCAAAATGCCAATGCCATAGTATACTGCCTGCTGCAGCCCACGGGTGGTGCCCGCGCCCTGATCGGTGGAATAGAGGATCAGAACCCCCAAGGCGCAGAGGAAGTTGGCGATGGCCAGCAGCAGCTTGTCCGCCGGAAAAAACCGTGGCAGCCATAGGGTGGCGATGTAGATGAGCACAGGTACCACCACCGCCAGGCCAAGACCTTGCAGGTGGATGCCGCCCTTGAGGGAGATTAGCAGAAAAGCGCTGAAATAGAAGAGCATAATCGCGGAGACCAGCCGACGATCCGGGTGCCGCCTGGAAGGCGGACGCCGGGGAGGTGCTTTTTGCCTTCTTTTCATCGTCTACGCCCTCCCCCCAGGTATTTGTCCCATAACACCCGCTTGGCGTGCTCGGCTTCGTCCGGCTCCAGATACAGGCTTTTGGGCGGGGCGGCGGCGTCGGTGAGATCCTCATCCTCCTCTTCCGGTTCGTCCAGGGATTCAGGGTATGTATAGCCCTGATCCGTAAAGGAGGCGCTGGATTGAGGATAAGGCGCGTAGGGCCAGTCGTCGGCGTTTTCGTCCCGGATGGGCGGATAAAAAACCTCCGAGGGGACAAAGAACGTCTCGTTGTCCAGCTCTTCTTCCATGGGCACAGGCGTCCCATTGTCATTGAGAACCACATAAGCGCCGGAAGGCGCCGAGGGGGGAACCTCCTCTTGGGCCAGATCCTCCGGGGCATAGCCTTCCTCGTCTGGGAAAAGAGCCGCTGCTTCTTCTGGGGGGAAGGCATCGGCATCTGCCTGGGCACGCGCCATCACAGCTTGCGCCGCCATGGCTTGGGAGGCCATCATCCAATACTGTTGCTGCCATAGGGCCAGCTGCTCCGCAGTCATTGCAGCCACGCTCTGATCGGCATCGCTTTTTTCCGGAGGCGGCGGCGCGGATTCGGCCTTAAACACCATAGGAGTAGTGGTTTCAAAGCCCGCGAACATCCGCAGGCGCAACACCGCATCCCCTACGGCCAGCCGGGAGCCATGCATCATGCAAAGACCGCGGCGGCGGTTCTCGCAGGGCAGACCATCCACGGACAGTTGGTGGCGGCCCAAGGGGCGCACCACCACTCCGTAGTTGTCCTCGTAGCGAAACCATAGATGCTTTTGAAAAACTCCGGGGACGGGAACCGCTAGGTCACAGCTGCGCACACTGCCCAGGATCCCTTCCCGGGGCACGGGCAATACTGTGCCCTGGGGGAAGGTTTCGCTGCCAATCTGCACCACCATTTCGCCGATGTAGCCAGCATCCGGCAACAGACGCAGCCGCTTTTTGCGCTGCTTCCGGTCCCGGGCCAGCCAGCGATAGCTGCGCCATACGATGATCACCAATAAAAAAAGGAACCAATACCGTGCGCCTTGGGAAACGACTTCATAGATTTCCGGGCTCATGGCGGCTTCCTCCTTTCGTTTGGCGTGCCTGGCAGCACAGGTCAGTCTTCTTCTTGCGCCTTGGTCTCCTCCAAGAATTTTTCCAGCTTGCGCTTCACCCGTTGCAGCGCGTTGTCGATGGATTTCACGTGCCGGCCCAGTTTGTCGGCGATCTCCTGGTAGCTTTTGCCGTCCAGGTAGGCGTTCAACACGTCCTGTTCAAGCCCTGAAAGCACCTGATCCACCCGATCACGGATGGACAGCAGATCATCCCGGCCGATGATCAACTCCTCCGGGTTTTGGGCTCGTCCTTCTACGATGACATCCATCAGGGTACGGTCGCTTTCTTCATCATAGATGGGTTTGTTGAGGGATACATAGCTGTTGAGGGGCACATGCTTTTGCCGGGTGGCGGTCTTGATGGCGGTGATGATCTGCCGGGTGATGCAAAGCTCGGCAAAGGCGCGAAAGCTGCTGAGGCGCTCGGGCTGATAATCGCGGATGGCCTTGAACAGACCGATCATGCCTTCCTGTACGATGTCCTCATGATCCGCGCCAATGAGGAAATAGCTGCGCGCTTTGGATCGCACGAAGTTTTTATGTTTGCTGAGGAGGTATTCCAGCGAGATGCTATCCCCGCCCTGGGCCAGGCCTACGATTTGCTCATCCGTGAGCTCGCCGTACTGCTGCTTGAGCGTGTCATCCCAGGAGGCGCTGCCTTTGACGGACGCTTCCCGGGTCATGGGATCCTCATCTCCAAACAGATCCTCCATGTCTTCTGCCGCCGGGGATGACGCCGGGCCCTCCGCGTTCACGTCACGCAGAAGGAACTCATCTGATTCCATGGGGGAAGCGGGGTCATGTCGGCTCGTCATGGGTCCATTCCTGCTTTCGTTATTTCTGTCTGCGTAGGCGCTCCAACTGGGCGTGTACATCTTGGGAGAGTGCGGCTCGCAGGTTGCTGCCCTCCGGCGGGGGAGAAGAGTGATGCCGGGCTTGTCCACGGCTGCGCTCCCGTTGCAGCTCCCCCAGTAGCTCTCTTGCGCTGAGCCGGGTAGCGCCCCGACCCAAGATCAGGGTTTGCTCGGTGTTGTCGCTGGTGGCCACCCGGGCCTCTCGGAAGCGGGGCAGCTGCTGGCACATGCGCTCAATGAACTGGTCCGCGGTCTCACCATGCTTTGTATAGACCAAGGTGAGGGAGTCGCGATGCTCCACGCTGCGCATGAGCCGGTCGCCCTTGTGGCCGTCAAACACCAGCCATACCTCCTGGTCCGTATAACCCGCATAGTCTTCCAGCAGGCGGGTGAGGCGATCCCGGCACTCATCCAAAGGCCAGGCTTGCTTTTCCGCTTCGCTCCAAGCGCCAATCACATTATAGCCATCCACATACAGAAGGGGCTTCATGGCTTAGCGGGCTTTCAGGGCAGCGTAGAGCAAGATACCCGCCGCCACAGAGGCGTTCAGGCTGTCTAGCTGGCCGCGAACCGGCACGGCCACGCGCCGGTCGCAGGCTTCCAGCACCAGGCGGCTGATCCCCTCTCCCTCCCCACCGATGACCAATGCCAAGGGGCCGGAGAAGTCCACAGTCGCGTAGCCCTCCCCCTCCATATCGGCGGCAAATAGCCAGATGCCCTGCTTTTTCAGCTGCGCAATGGTTTGGCTCAGGTTCGTCACCCTGGCTACGGGCAGGTATTCCACCGCTCCGGCGCTGGCTTTGACGGCAGCAGGGGTCAGGCCCACAGCACGTCGCTCCTGCACAATGACCCCATGCGCCCCCGCGCATTCGGCGGTGCGGATGATGGCCCCCAGGTTGTGGGGGTCGGTAATCCCATCCAGAATCACCAAAAACGGAGGCTCACCCTTTTGCTGCGCCAGGGAAAGCATGTCATCTACGCTATGATAGTGGTAAGCAGAGGCAAAGGCCAGCATGCCCTGGTGGCCCGGGGTGATGGCGTCCAACCTGACCCTGTCCACCTCCTGCACTGGGATGTGCTTTTCTTTGGACATCTGCACGATCTCTCGGGCGGAACCGGACAGTTCCCCTCTGGCCACCAGCAGTTTTTCGATATCCCTGCCGCTCTTTAAGGCCTCCCGGATGGGGTTACGGCCACTTAGGAGGTTGTCGGGAGAGGCGGAGCTATCGCCGTATTCCGCGCCTGCTGGGGCGGAAGGGACGGGATGAGCGGGCGGTCCGTCATAGCGGAAGGATTCAAAGGAACGCGGAGCCTGAGCAGGCCGGGGTGCGCGAGAAGGAGCCGCTTTGCGCACAGGCGCGGTCCTACGGGCAGGAGCCTCCGGCTGGACGCGGCGGGCTTCCTTTTGTTCCCCATAAGGCCGTGGCGTAGCGCCGGAACCTCGCTCCTGATAATGCTGAGGCGTGCCTATGGCAAAGCGATACCCACCGGTTTTGTCGGCATTTTGGCTGCGAGAAGGGCGAGCACCAGGGGCTGCCTTGCCGCTGGGACGCCCGCCCTCGGCACTGGCTAGGGGAGACCGAGGGTTTCCCCTGGTGGGAGCGCCAAGTTTTCCTTTGGCGGTAGCGATCCTTCCAGACGAGCTGGAATAGCGGGAACCTTCATCCTCAAAGCCGCCGCGGGCTTCTGCCTTGCGGCGTTTTTGTTCCTTGCCCTGTTTATTTCGATCCTGGTAAAAAGCCATGGTATGATCTCCGTTTCTTTTCAATCAAGTGGGGTGGGTATGAGGTTTAGGCAGTTGGCGCGGCATGGGCCTGCGCCTGCAGGAAGGCCGCCCGCTCCTCGCGCTTTTGGTGCAGAGCGCCGCACGTTTTTTCCCCCTCGGGGCAGGGCCCGCGCAGGCAGCCTGGCCCTGCGTTTTCAAACAGCGCGGGGCAGACCTGGTAGCAGAGCTCAAACATCCAAGCGGCCAGGGCGCGAATTTCCCATTGAGCCCGGCTACACATGCGCAGAGAGAAAAAATGCCGCAGTTCCCGGGCGTTCATGGTCATTAGCAAGCGGGTTTCGCATGCGCCGGGCAGCACGAAACGGGCGTCCTCGTTGCTTTGCTCGCCGCAGGCCCCCAGCTTTTGTTGCCACGCTTGGTACCATGTTTGGATCTGGGCCATTTGACTTTCGTATTCTGCCAACGCCTCAGGCCCCAGCGAGCGAATGGAGGGGGGCACCACATAGCCAAAGCCCTTGTCATAGCTTACATAGCGCTGGCTTTGTACGCTGAAACTGGCGATGCGGTGGCGGGTGAGTTGGGCCAGCAGGGCCCGGCTGACGCCCTCCAGCAGGAAGGTGAAGGAAGCATGCTCCAGCACACTTTCGTGACCCATGTCCATGATCTTGCGCAGGAAAGCCTGCTGATCCTTCTGGGACACAAGTTTCAGCAACGCGTCCACATCGCCGCCCGCATAGCAAAGCCGCGCCCCCAGCGCGATGAGTTCCTCCGTATTGACGGTGGAGCGAACCAGCTCCACCCGCTGAGTACATTGGGGCATGGGGGGATCCCTCCAGGGGCGCGTCGCGCCGGGTAATTGCTTAACAGCTTATTTTACGGCATCGGGACGGCAATGTCAAACAATTCAAGGAGGCGGGCTTGCTGTCCGGTCAGGTACAGATATCCCAGCAAAGCCTCTAGCCCGGTGGCATCGCTGTAGGCTACGGGGTTTTGGTTTTTGGGGGTAGCATGCTTGGCGTGAGCGTTCTGCCCCCGGCGCAGCACCTCGCTTTCCTCCTGGCGCAGGTGCGGCAACAAACGGGCAAGGGCTTGGGCCTGCGCCCCCGCGTTTACCTGAGCAATGGCCTGACGATGCAGCAGATTCACCCGGGAGGCGGAGCGGAGCAGACGGCTGCGCACCAAAAGATCCCAGACCGTATCGCCGACGAAGGCCAGGGCCAATGGATTCTTCAACTGTGCTTCTTTGGGCAAAAGCGGCTGCGGGAAAAGAGAGAACTCTTCCATGGGTGCGCCTCGCTTTCATCGGGGGTGTTCCCCTTGATGATAGCATGGCCACCGATAGGATTCAAGCAGAAGGAAGGGAGAGGAGAAAATTGACACTTATCAAGGTTTAGGGGCCCTCTTCGGGCATTTCTCCGTAGGCCTCTTGCGGAGTACGACCCTGCCGGGAAAGCAGGTCGACATAGTCCGCCAACCCCCGCACCAAGGCATTGGCAATTCGCTTTTGGTAGGCCTCGCTGAGCAGCAGTTTTTCTTCCTCTGCGTTGCTCAAGAACCCGCATTCCACCAGAACGGATGGGATGGCGCTACGCAGCACGAAGTAGTTGCCCGCCATGGCTACCCGGCGCTTGGGGGGCTGAAGCTCCTTCAGCAGGGCCGCCTGCAGCACGCCCGCCAGCAGCCGGCCATCCTCACCCCCGTGCTGGAAAAAGACCTGCGGCCCGCTCTCCTTGCGGGAGCGGTATTCGTTCAGATGGATGCTTAACAAAACCGTTGCCTTGGCCTCCAGGGCAATGTCCACCCGGGCCTGCAGGTCTTTGCGTTTGCGCGAAAGGGAGGATGTGTCGCTGCCGGAAAGGGCCTTGTCTTCCCTTCGGGTGAGGACCACTGCAGCCCCATGAGCCGTCAGAGCCCGCTCTACATGCAGGGCAATTTGAAGGTTCAACTCTTTTTCCCATTTGCCGCTGTCCACGGCCTTAGCGCCACCATCATAACCGCCGTGCCCGGGATCAATGGCTACGATGAGCCCTGCTAGCGCATCGGCAGGAAGAGGCGCATCCTCATCCCCGGAAACCGGGAGGGTGGAGGGCCTGTTAAGGCCGAAGATGAGGCTGACACAGACCATGGCTAATAAGTAGAGGAGGCAAACCCGCATCCGAGATAAACGATTTGTAACAAAATGATGAAAAAAAGATGTCATCCAGTTCGTCTCCCCGTTTTTCAAAATCATATGATTTTCAGCCAGAGAAAATGTTGCTTTTAGCCATAAAAAAGATTGAAAAACGGAAGAAGGGCGATATGTTGGCGGTTACGCGGATATTCCAAAAAATTCCATAACCGGAACATCGCTTTATGGCAAAAATATGACGACCTTAAGAAATCCTGAAAAGACAGGTGTTTGCATTCAAAAGCTTGAAAAAAAGCGAATTTCCACATTTTCCACATGGTTTCCCACAAAAAAAGAGGGGGTGGAGCCAGAAAAATCAAATCATGTGGAAAAAATAATGTCGAATCGGAGCGGGGAAGGAAGTTTTCCACATATGGGGAAAAGACTGCGAAAATATTAATTTTTAATGAAGCATTATGAACATATCTTTTTATTTTCAGGGCAGGGCAGCCAGGCTCCTTTTTTGGGTAAGCCTTCTTTTGCTTAGCCTATGCGCTTGGTGGTCGCACATGCGCGGCAAGGCGAAAAGCCGGCGAACAAACAAGGGCTGTCGCACAATCATGCGACAGCCTCTCGGTCCACCGGTTATTTCGCCAAAACTCTGTTGAGACGTTTTTTGCGGTGCTTTTCGATCAATACCACAGCCACCATCATCAGGATGGTCACCACATAGGGGGCCATGCTGGTGATATCGCTGGAAATGTACTTCTGCAGACGCAGGCCCAGGGCGTCGATGAACCCAAACAGCAGCGCCGCCAAAAACACCCTAGGGGGATTGCCCTGGCCGAAGATGACGCAGGCAAAGGCCACATAGCCGCGGGAGGCGCTCATGTTTTCCGCGAACATGGTCAGATAGCCCAGGGACAGATGCGCTCCAGCCAGGCAACTGAGAGAGCCGCAAAGGACGCTGGCCAGGCATTTGAACCGATCCGGATTCTTTCCGGCGGAACGCAACGCCTCAGGGTATTCTCCGGCGGCCCGCAGGTGAAAGCCCCAGGGCGTTTTGTAAATCATCACCCAAAGCAGCGGTACCAGCAGCCAGCTGACGTATACCAACAGTGTGTTGCCGCTGAGCAACGTCCCTACCAAAGGGATGTCCTTCACCCATGGGAGCGTTAGGGTGGGTAGAGGCACGATGCCCGGTCCGGAAAAGGAGCCCTTCACCTGGAACAGGGTGCGCAACAGAAACACCGTTAGTCCGCCCGCAAAGATGTTCAGCGCAACACCGATGATAAACTCGTCGCTGCCAAACTTGATGACAAACACATAGTAGAACAGCCCCAGCAGGATACCCACCGCCATGGCCAGCGCCAAACCCATCAGCCAGCTGCCAAACAGATAGCTGCCCAGCACCGCGAAGAACGCGCCGGTGAGCATCATGCCCTCAATGCCGATATTGGTGATGTTTACATGCTGGGTGAGCAAACAGCCCAGGGCGGCCAGCACCACCGGGGTGGCGGTACGCAGCGTATTTTGAAACAGCAGAACGGAAAAGAGGTCGTTCATGCCTTTACCTCCCTTCCGGTTTTGGCGGCTTCACGACGAGCCCTACGGGCTGTGGCTTTCGCGCCCAGCATGCGGCGGATGCCGCTCTCCGCGGCCATGAAGAAGATGATGATGGACTGCACGATTAAAATAATCTCACTGCTGACGCCCGCTTTCAGCTCCATGGATTTGCCGCCAATGCTCAGCATGGCAAAGAAAAAGCTCATCAAGATGGTGCCTAAGGGGTTATAGCGCATGATCATGGCCACCAACATGCCGTCAAAATAGAAATCCTTGCTGATGGAGGTCAAGAATCGCTTATGCAGGCCAAAAACCTCCAGCATGCCCACCAAGCCGCAAAGAGCGCCGCTGATCACCATGGACCATAGCATTAGTTTGTTGGTGGCGATGCCGCCGTAGCGCGCAAAGCGATCGTTTTCTCCGGTAAGCTTCATTTCAAAACCCACGGTGGAGCGACTCATCAAATACCAGACCAAGAACGCCGCCGCCGCCGCAAAGAATACCCCGGTGGTGAGATTGCTAAGACGGATGAGGGGCGTGAAGGACGTCCCCGCGGCAATGGCATCCGTACCGCTGGCGATGCCACGGTCGGCGGTTTTCAGCGGACCATTGGCCAAATAGCTGCAAAAGTAAATGGCGGCGGAGTTGAGCATGATGGTGGTGATGACCTCGTCCACCTTCCACCTCACTTTCAGCAGCGCCGGGAGCAGCGCGTACAACGCTCCGGCCAGCAGCGCGGCGCCCAACGAGAGCGTCACCACCAGCCACAGGGGTGTCCCCGCCAGCTTTGCGCCCACCACCGCGGCGGCCATAGCCCCCAAGTAGAGCTGGCCTTCGCCGCCCACGTTGAACATACCGGCTTTCGCGGCCACGGACATGGCTAGGCCTGTCAGGCATAAGGTGACGGTCTTGGCCACAGTGTTGCCCAGGGAACGCTGCGATCCCAACGCCCCTTGGAACAGCGCGCCATAGGCTTTGATGGGGTCAAACCCGCAAAGCAGCATGACGCCGGCCCCCAGCAAAAAAGCCAGAACCACCGCCGCCACCAAAGAAAGCAGATAGTCTCGCTGGAGTTTTTGGGAGGGCTTGAGCCGCCACAGAGCCCGAAGGCTCTGCAAAAATCCTGTGTTCATGCCTCTGCCCCCTCTTGCTTGCCACCGGTCATGTAATAGCCGATCTCCTCCCGGGTGATGGTTCCCGCATCAAAGCGCCCGGTGACACGGCCTTCAAAGAGGGTTACCAGCTTGTCGCAGAGGCGAAAAAGCTCATCTAAATCCGCGCTGATCAGCAATATGGCGCAGCCATTGTTGCGCTGTTTCATGATGCTTTCGTGGATAAATTCAATGGCGCCGATGTCCACGCCCCGGGTGGGCTGGCTGATCAGCAGCAGGGGAGAGCCAAAGCTGAACTCCCGGGCGATGACCACCTTTTGCATGTTGCCCCCGGATAGGGAGCCGATCAACTCATCCACTCCCCAGGTGCGGATGTCATACTCGGACACCAGCGATTGGGCTTGTTGCTTGGCTTTGTTTCGACGCAGGTGAATGCCCAACAAGCTAAAGGCGGGGCTGCGCTGCTTGCCCAGCAAGAGATTATCCGTGACGCTGGATTTGGCGGAAAGGCCTGTGCGCAGCCGATCCTCCGGAATGAAACTGACGCCCATGGCCCGGATTTCGCCAGGGCTCAGGCGGCTGATGTCCCGTCCGTTGAGGGTGACGGTGCCACCCTGTTGGGGTCTCATCCCCATGATACACTCCGCCAGCTCGGTCTGGCCGTTGCCCTCCACCCCGCAAATCCCAACGATCTCTCCGGCATGCACCAGTAGGTCCACGTCCCGGACGGCAGGGATGTTGCGGTCGCTGAGCGCCTGGAGGCCCGCCACGCGTAACACCTCAGCGCCCAAAGGGTGCTCGCCCCGGAGCTCATCAAAGAGCACGTCACGGCCTACCATCAGCGAGGCGATCTCCTTCTCATTGGTTTGGCCGGTGGTGAGCATGGAGACCAGCTTGCCCCGCTTCATTACCCCCACCCGGTCGCTGACCCGCATCACCTCGGGGAGCTTATGGGTAATGAGGATCACCGTCATACCCCGTTCCCGCACCATTCGGCGGATAACCTCAAACAATTCATCGGTTTCTTGGGGGGTGAGCACGGCGGTGGGTTCATCCAGGATCAACACATCCGCGCCTTGACGCAGGGCTTTGAGAATTTCCACCCGCTGCTGCAAACCCATGGACAGCTCGCCCACCACATCCGTGGGGCAAACCGTGAGGCCATACTGGGAGGCCAGCGCCTCTACGGTGGCATTGGCCTTGGCCATATCGTAAAGCAGGCCGTTCTTTTTGGGTTCTTGCCCCAAAAGGATGTTTTGCGCCACCGTAAAACTGGGCACCAACTTAAAATGCTGATGCACCATACTGACGCCCATGGCCATGGCTTTTTCCGGGTTGTAGGCGTTGGGTGTTTTTTGCCCCCCGATGAAGATACTCCCCAGCGTGGGCTTTTGTAGACCATAAAGCAGATTCATCAGCGTGCTTTTACCCGCGCCGTTTTCTCCCACCAGAGCAAAGACTTCGGCTTTGCGAATAGACAAGCTGACGTCATCATTGGCCAGCACGCCGGGGTACTGCATGCTTACATGGGAAAATTCCACAATGGGGGGGGCGGCTTGGGGTGTTGGCATTGGGCGAACCTCGCTTTTGTGGCATTGGGCGATGGGAAGAGGCGGAGGCTTCGCCCCCGCCCCAGTAAGAATAAGAAATCGCTTGCTCCCTGATCAGAAGGGAGACGATCGTCCTTTAGCGGGTGGAATCCACCACGATTTCACCGCTGGTGATCTTGTCCTTTAATTCTTCCACTTCGGCCTTCAACGCATCGGAGACCTGCTGGGTCATGCTGTCGTCCCCATAGCCGATGTCCACAAACCCGGTGGACATATCCGCGTCATAAATCATGCCGCCGTCAAACACACCATCGTCCAGATACGAGCCAATGGTGTTGTAAATGCTGATGCCCACTTGCTTGAGCATGGAGCAGATGATCACGTCCGGGGCGAGATACTTTTGATCGCTGTCCACGCCAATGGCAAAATTTTTGGTTTCGGCCGCGGCTTCAAACACACCCAGGCCGGTCTTGCCCGCCACGGCAAACACGATGTCCGCGCCTTTGCCGTACAGGGACAGGGCTGCTTCCTTGCCCTTGTCGGGGGCCTCGTAGTCGTTGGTGTAGATGGGATCCAACACGATCCCATCCGCCTTGGCGTACAGGGCGCCTTGCCGATACCCCACGATGAAGTTGTTGATGGTATCGCTATCCTCGCCGCCAACCACGCCCACTGAGCCGGTTTTGGACATCTTCATGGCGATGTAGCCCGCCAGGAAGCTGCCCTGGTTCTCCGCGTAGGTGATGGACAGCAGGTTGTCGCCCACGCCGTCCAGGCCGTTGTCGATGAAGATGAACAGGGTATCGGGCATTTCAGGGACAACGGCGCTCATGGCATCCCAGAACTCCCAACCGACGGCTACCACGATGTCGTTCTTTTCGGCGGCATCCACCAAAGCGGGTTGGAACATGCTGGCATCGCTTTTGCATTCCACCACGCTGGGGATCACGCCATAATCCGTTTCCAGTTGCTTTAGGCCATCGTAGGCGCTGTCAAAGAAACCCTTGTCACCCAAAGTATTGGCGACACAAAGCGCCACGGTGATACTGTCCTGGGACGCTTCGGTTTCCGCCGTGGCGATGATGGACACCGCGCCGCCCAGCAGCAACAAGCAAATCAATATGGAAAGCACTTTTTTCATGGTTCAACATCCTTTCCTCATTCTAAAGAGTGTGGAGAATTGTTTTAATTATACATGAGGAAAGCCCGGATGACAACTCCTGGAAAAACTACTTCTTTCCCAGCGCGCTTTTCAGCCAACTGTGCACCCGGTGCACCAGTTGCTGGTTTTTTTTCATGGCCAATGCCGCGTCCAGCGCGCCCTGACGGTATCGGCGGTTTTCCGGATCCAGGCGCACGGCCTCCCGGAAACTCTGGTGAGCGGTTTCGTATTGCCGCAGGCCCATCAAGATTTGTCCATGCAGAAAATACCAGCCATCATCCCGGCTCTCCGCCCGGCACAGCTGGCGCAAGGCGCTTTCCAGATTGCCTTGGTCAATGAGACGCAGGGCGAAGTGCTTGGCCTCCTCCTGGGAAATCACGTTAAAGCCCACCCGGTGCCGCGAGGCAACCTTCAGGGCTCCTTCATAGGCCAGGTTTAGCTGGATCAGCATCTCCTGGGCTTTTTTTTGCTGGGCGTCCTCTTGGTATTGGTCTGGATGACAGGCTTTGACCTTCTGTCGATAAGCAAGGCGCACTGCCTGGGCATCGGCGTTGGGGGACAGCCCCAATATTTCAAAGCATTTTTGATCCTGCAGGCTGGCCACCTCCCTCTGTATGCGGAAAAGCCTGCCAGCAAAATGTTGGGCTCTCTGCCTGATGGGCCGCGGTTAATCGATGGATTCCCGGCGAATTTCTGCGCCCAGCGCGCGCAGTTTCTCCTCGATTTTTTCATAACCCCGGTCAATGTAGGATGTTTCGTGGATTTCTGTGGTACCCTTGGCCATGAGGCCTGCGATCACCAGTGCCGCGCCGGCCCGCAAATCCGTTACGGTAACCGGGGCGGCAAACAGCTCCCGCACCCCTTGAATGAGCACGGTACGGTCCATCAGCTTGATCTTGGCGCCCATGCGGCGCAGCTCGTCCAAATGCTTAAAGCGTTGCTCAAAGATCGTCTCGGCCACGGTGGAAGTGCCACTGGCCATGCACAGCAGCGCGGTCATGGGCTGCTGCAAATCGGTGGGGAAGCCTGGGTACACTTGGGTCTTGATATTCACGGCCCGTTGGTCGCTCTGCGGCCGCACGCGGATGCTATCGTCGTTTTCAGTCACCTTTACGCCCATTTCCAGCAGCTTTGCCGTGAGGGCTTCCATGTGGGTCGGGATACAGCCGCGGATGGTCACATCACCCCGGGTGGCGGCGGCGGCGATCATCAAGGTGCCGGTTTCGATTTGGTCTGGAATGACGGTATAGGTGGTGCCCTTCAACTGCTGCTGGCCGCGGATGCGGATCACGTCCGTGCCGGCGCCCTTGATGCGCGCGCCCATGCTGTTTAAAAAGTTAGCCAAGTCTACGATGTGGGGCTCCTTGGCGGCATTGTAAATCACGGTGGTACCCTCTGCCTTAGCGGCGGCAAGCATCACGTTGATGGTGCCCCCCACGGTAACCATATCAAAGAAGATATCCGCGCCGGTCAGCTTGGGCGCTTTGGCATACACCATGCCGCCTCGGTCCTCAATCTCTGCGCCTAGGGCGGAGAAGCCTTTGAGGTGCTGGTCGATGGGTCGGCTTCCAATATCGCAGCCGCCGGGATAGGCTACCTCGGCGTGGCAAAAGCGCCCCAGCAGCGCGCCCAGCAGGTAATAGCTGGCCCGCAGTCTTTGGGTGAAGGAGAAGGGGACATGGTAACCGGTGACCGTGCTGGGATCCACGGTAAGGTGTCGCCCGGGCACGTATTCAATTTTGGCGCCCAGATCCTCCAAAATTTCGATCAACGCATGTACATCATCAATGTCCGGCAGGTTCTCGATGGTGCAGGGGGCATTGCAAAGCAAAGTGGCAGGAATCACCGCCACGGAGGTGTTTTTGCCCCCGCTTACGGCAATCTCGCCCATGAGAGGATGTCCACCGGTGATCAGCATTTTCTCATTGCTTTGCATACTCTCGGCCAGGGGAGGCCGCCCATCACCTCGCTTCGTGGTTCCAGGGTTGGGCTACCAGAAAAAGACATGGTACATTATACACGGGAACAGGTAGCTTGACAAGAGCGTGAGGAAAACGAAAGATGGCCCATAAGACCAGGGTGGGACGTGCAAACCCTTAGAGGAAAAAAGGAAAAAACTGGGCCGCTGCACAGCGCGCAGAACGGCCCAGCAGATCGTTGCTGGGGAAAAAGGGAAGATTACAGAGGACGTTCCTTGCCCATGAAGCAGGCGGCAATGGTGCCAGGACCGCAGTGGGCGCCGATTACCGGGCCTACAAAAACGGTCTGGATGGCCTGGAGATCCGGGACACGCTCCCGGATTAAAGCCTCCAAGCGGGCGGCATCCTCCGGGCAATCCGCATGCATGATAATGAGCGTTTGATTGGCTGCATCCACGATGTTTTCAAAGGTTCTGTCGGCTAGGTAACGAAGGGCGGCTTTGCGGCCGCGCACCTTGTCCGCGCTGATGATTTTGCCTTCTTTGCTCTCAGTGATGATGGGCTTAAGGTCCAGGGCGGAGCCTACGGTAGCCGCCATGGCGCTGACACGGCCACCCCGGCGAAGGTATTGCAGGTCATCCACGGTGAACCAGGCCTGGGCCTTCAGCTTGTTTTCCTCCACCCAAGCAGCCACCTCGTCCATGGGCTTGCCTTGGTCATAAAGAGCATAGGCACCCAGGATCAGCAGGAATTGCGGAGCGGAGATGCTCAGCGTGTCCACTACGGTCATCTTGCGATCCGGGTACTTTTTCAGCAGATCCTCCCGGGCGGCATAGATGTTTTGAATCGTGCCGGATAGCTGGCTGGAAAAGGCAAGGAACAGAATATCCTGCCCATCCTTGAAGAAAGGCTCAAAGGTCTCTTCATACACGGCGGTGGGCAACAGAGAAGTAACGGGAACCGCGCCGGCGCGCATTTGGTCGAAGTATTCCTTTTGCTTGCCAGAACGCCCCAGATCGTCCATGTATTCGGTGCCATCAATGATATAGGGCATATACACCATGGTCAGGTCCAGCTCGTCCACGTAGTGAAAGGGAAGGTCGGAGTCAGAATCAGTCATGAAAACATAGTTGTTTTTGGGCATGGTTATCCTCCTTAGCCAGCGTCATAGCGCAAAGATGAGTCCGATAATATCAACAGTATTGTACCTTGTTTACCCATGTTTTGCAACCGGAGGGAAAAGCCGTTAGCCAATCTTATCTATGTCAATTGGGGTCGTCGGCGGGGCCCAAAGGCCGTTGTGCAACGAAAAAGCAAAGCGCATCATTTTGGCAACGATTTTTTCATGGTGAAAATCGTTGCGCTTTGTTATAATATGGTAGAACAAGTGCAAAGACTGATGCGATGGAGGGGAAGACATTGAGCTGTTACACTGAAAGCACAGAAAAATTGTTGGAAGCCTTGTCTGTGGATCAGGCAAAGGGGCTGAGCAGCCAGCAGGTGGAGAAAAAGAACGCCGAGTTTGGTCCAAACAAACTGCGTGAAAAAAAGAAAAAAACGAATTTGCAACGATTTTTGGATCAATTCAAAGATGTGATGATCCTGATTCTGATTGCCGCAGCCGTTATCTCACTTGTGATCGCCATCGTGGAAGGCGACGCCAAGGAATTTTTTGAGCCTGCGCTGATCATGACGATTGTGATCGTGAATGCCATCATGGGCATGCTGCAGGAGAGCAAGGCGGAAAAGGCGTTGGAGGCGTTGAAAAACATGTCCGCGCCGCATGCCCGGGTCATTCGGGATGGGGAGGAGAAGATCGTTGACGCAGCGGAGCTGGTACCCGGCGACATCATCCGCCTGGAGGCCGGTGATTTTGTGCCTGCCGATGCCCGCCTGTTGCATAGTGTGAGCCTGAAAAGCGAGGAGGCTGCCCTGACAGGGGAATCTGTGCCCAGCGAAAAGAATGCCGACGCTACCGTGAAAGAGGACGCGCCTTTGGGCGACCGTCTGAACATGGTGTATTCCGGCTGCAGCGTTACCTATGGCACAGCCGCGGCGGTGGTTACCGCCACGGGTATGGATACGGAAATGGGCCGCATCGCAGGCCTGTTGGAGGATGAAGACGAGGGCCAGACCCCCCTGCAAAAAAAACTGGCGCAGATGGGAAAGTACCTGGGCATTTTGGCTCTGCTGGCCTGTATGGTGATTTTTGTGGTGGGCATTGCCAACGGCATCCCGGTCATGGAAATCTTTATGACGGCGGTATCCCTGGCGGTATCGGCCATTCCAGAGGGCTTACCGGCCATCGTCACCATCGTGTTGGCCATTGGCGTGCAGCGCATGGTGAAGAAAAACGTCATCATCCGCCGATTGCCCGCCGTGGAGACCTTGGGCAGCGCCTCTATCATCTGCTCTGACAAAACCGGCACCCTGACCCAGAACCGCATGACGCTGGTCAAGGCCTACGTGGACGGGGCCCAGGAGCTGGAAGACATTAGCATCAACAACTCCGATGCGGTGAAGACGCTGCTGCGCTATGGCACCCTGTGTTGTGACGGCTCAGTGGTCTTTACGGGTAAGCAGGAGCAGCACATCGGCGACCCTACGGAGACCGCCATTGTGCTGGCTGCTCACCGCAACGGCATGCCCAAGGATGAGTTGAACAGGCAATTTCCCCGCCTTGGGGAGTTGCCCTTTGACTCCGACCGGAAGCTGATGACCACCATCAACAAGATAGACGGCAAAAACCGTGTGATTGTCAAGGGCGCCTTTGACATGATGGCAAAGAGATGTGTTGCCGGAGATATCCAGGCGGCGCAAAAATGGACCGAGGAAATGAGCCAAAACGCCTTGCGGGTGCTGGCTGTAGCGTACAAGGACATCGACGAGATTCCTCAAAAACTTACCTCCGAGGAGATGGAGAGTGGCCTCACCTTTGCGGGCCTTGTGGGCATGATTGACCCGCCCCGCCCCGAGGTGAAGGATGCGGTAGCCACCTGTCGAAAGGCGGGCATCAAACCCGTGATGATCACCGGAGATCACGTGGTGACGGCATCGGCTATTGCCAAGGAGCTTGGCATCTATCGGGAAGGGGACATGGCCATTACCGGCGCGCAGCTGGATGATATGACCGATGCCGAGCTGGACCAAAAGGTGGAACAGATATCCGTATACGCCCGGGTGTCGCCGGAGAACAAGATCCGCATTGTGAAGGCTTGGCAGCGCAAAGGGCAGGTGGTTTCCATGACCGGCGATGGCGTCAACGACGCCCCGGCGTTGAAGGCCGCGGATATCGGCTGCGCTATGGGCATCACCGGCACGGACGTAGCCAAGGGCGCCGCCGACATGACCCTCACGGATGACAACTTCGCCACCATCGTGGATGCGGTGCGGGAAGGCCGGGGCATCTATGCCAATATCAAGAAGGTGGTTGGCTTCCTGTTGGGTACCAACATCGGCGAGGTGATTACGGTGTTCACCGCCATGCTGATGTGGCATACCTCACCGCTTCTGTCCATGCAGTTGCTGTGGATCAATTTGGTGACGGATGGCCTGCCCGCTGTGGCATTGGGCATGGAAGCCGTGGAAAGCGACGTGATGAACCAACAACCCAAGCCCAAGGACGAGGGCATCTTTGCCCATGGCTTGGGGCTTAGGGTGTTCTTGCAGGGCCTGATGTTTGCCGGATTAACGCTGCTGGGCTACTTCATTGCCTGGAAAGCCACGGGCCATGTGGAGACGGGGCGTACCATGTCGTTCATGGTGCTGTCTTTGTGCCAGATTGTGCAGGCGTTCAACATGCGCTCCGAACGCTCCTTGTTTGCTATTGGTCCCTTTAGCAACAAAACCCTGAACAAGGCCTGCCTTTTGTCCGTGGCGTTGGTGGCACTGGTGCTGTTCACCCCCCTAGCCATTCCCTTTGAGCTGGTACAGGGTTTGCCCGGGTGGCTCTATCTGGTGGGGGTGGCGTTGTCCTTCGTGCCGCTGGGCATAATGGAGCTATCCAAGGCTGCGGGGCTGATTAAGCATCATCATTGAGATTTGTACAGGGAAGAGAGAGGCGCCGCCCAGCCGTTGGCCGGGCGGCGCTTTGTGATAGGCCGACAGAAAGATAAAAGGCAAGGCCTGGCAAAAAAAGATCCCCATCATTTCCCGGTTCAGGCACGGTGTAAAGGGAAGTCGCCCTTGCCTCCCTCCCCAATTTGCGTTATACTAAAAAGGTTCACAAAGCTGGGTGATTGTTACATTTTTCGCAATACATCAAAGGAACGCTAAGGAGGGATCTTGATGGCGACTGATTTGGAAATCGCACGCAAAGTAACGCTGAAACCGATTGAAGAGATCGCCCAAAAGGCAGGCTTTGCTGCAGATACCATATCCCCTTATGGGCGGTTTGTGGCCAAGGTGGATGCCGCCTCCTATCTGTCCAAGCCTGTCAAAGCCAAGCTGGTGCTGGTCACCGCCATGAGTCCCACCCCGGCGGGCGAGGGCAAGACCACGGTTTCCGTGGGCCTGGCCGACGGCATGACCGTTAGCGGAAAAAAAGCCATGCTGGCCCTGCGGGAGCCTTCCTTGGGGCCCGTGTTTGGCATGAAGGGCGGGGCTACCGGCGGCGGGTACGCTCAGGTGCTGCCCATGGAGAGCATCAACCTTCATTTTACGGGGGATCTGCACGCCATCACCACGGCTAACAACCTGCTATGCGCCATGATTGACAATCATATCCAGCAGGGCAACAGCCTGAACATCGACCCCAGGTTGATCTGTTTTCGCCATTGCATGGACATGAATGACCGCCAGTTGCGGCAGATCGTTACCGGTATCGGCGGGGCGAAGAACGGCATTGTGCGGGAGGATGGCTTTGACATCACCGCCGCCAGCGAAGTGATGGCCACCTTCTGTCTGGCCGGAGATCTACAGGATCTCAAGGCTCGCCTGGGTCGCATCGTGGTTGCCCGGAACCATGCAGGCCAGCCTGTCACCTGCGAGCAGGTGGGCGCCGCCGGAGCCATGACCGCTTTGCTGCGGGACGCTTTCTCTCCCAACCTCATCCAAACCATCGACGGCACGCCCTGCCTGATGCACGGCGGACCCTTTGCCAACATCGCCCACGGCTGCAACAGCGTGGTGGCAACCAAGCTGGCCTTGCGCATGGCGGATTATGTGGTCACCGAGGCTGGCTTTGGCGCGGATTTGGGCGCGGAGAAGTTTTTGGATATCAAATGCCGCATGAATGGCCTATGGCCCAGCGCCATCGTGCTGGTGGCCACCATTCGGGCCTTAAAGCACCACGGCGGTGTGGAAAAGGCCGATTTGTCCAAGGAGAACCTGCGCGCGCTGGAGGCAGGCATGGGCAACCTGCTTGCCCATATCGGCAACATCCAGGGGGTGTGGAAGACTCCGGTGGTGGTGGCCATTAACCATTTCGCCAGCGACAGCCAGGCGGAAGTGAAGCTGCTTACAGAAAAGCTGGGGAAAGACAACGTGCCTGTGGCCCTGTGCAACGGTTGGGCTGAGGGGGGAAAGGGGGTCGTGGAGCTGGCAGACATCGTCTGCCGCACCGCAGATCAAAACGGCGCCCCAACACCCAGCTATACCTATGAGGACAGCGCCAGCTTGACGGACAAGATTGAGGCCATTGCCAAGCGCATCTACCATGCAAACAGCGTGGATTTCTCCGCCGACGCGAAGAAGACCTTGGCCCAGCTGCAACAAGAGGGTTATGGGCAATGCCCGGTATGCATCGCCAAGACCCAGTACAGCATCAGTGACAACCCCAAGCTGCTGGGTGCGCCGCAAGGATATGCCTTGACCATCCGTTCCGTACGGTTGAGCGCGGGGGCAGGGTTTGTGGTGGCTTTCGCAGGCGAGATCATCGCCATGCCGGGCTTGCCCAAGGCCCCGGCAGCGTTGTCAATCGACGTAAACCAAAAAGGTGAGATCGAAGGGTTATTTTAAGCGCTTTTACAAAGTGCAAGAGGAGGAGGTACTCTCCGATGCTAGGAAACCCCAATTCATTTGAAATGGAGCTTTTATCCTTGCTGGAGCAGGATTGCCGTTTGTCCATGGAAAAGCTTGCGGCCATGACGGGCAAAAATATCCAGGAAGTGGCGCAGGCCATCGAAACAATGGAAAAGCAGGGGATTATTTTGCGCTATTCCCCTGTGATTAACTGGGATAAAACCGAAAAGGAACGGGTGGAGGCCATGATTGAAGTGCGGGTCACGCCCCAGCGAGACCAGGGCTTTGACGCTATCGCCAAGCGGATTTACCGCTTTGACGAGGTAAAAAGCGTGTACCTGATGAGTGGGGCCTATGACCTGCTGCTGCTGGTGGAAGCCCACAGTCTGAAGGATTTGGCCTTTTTTGTCAGCACCAAGCTCTCCACTTTGGAAACCGTTACCGGCACTGCCACCCATTTTGTACTCAAGCGTTACAAGAGCGATGGCGTGATCTTTGAAGGGGACCGGGATGACAAGCGTTTGGTGGTGATGGCGTAGCATGGAGTATGAGAGGTATGTCAATTCCACCATTGCCGCGGTGCCCAAATCAGGCATACGCAAGTTTTTTGAGGTGGCTGCCACCATGCCTACCGCCATCTCCTTGGGTGTGGGCGAGCCGGACTTTGTGACCCCCTATCACATCCGAAATGCCGCCATCGATAGCATTTTGGACGGGCAAACCGCCTATACCAGCAATTGGGGAACGCTGTCGTTGCGCAAAGAGGTGTCCTACTATATGCAGCACCGCTTTGGGTGCAGGGCCTACGACCCGGCTACGGAAGTGCTGATCACCGTCGGGGCTAGCGAAGGCATCGACCTGGCCATGCGCATCCTATTGGAACCGGGGGACGAGGTCCTCATCCCGGAGCCCAGCTACGTGAGCTATGCCCCCAACGTGATTTTTGCAGGCGGCACGCCAAGGCCCGTCGCCACAACACAGCACAACGGGTTCGTCCTCACGCCGGAAGCGTTGGAGGCCGCCATCACCCCCAAGACGAAGGCCGTCCTTCTGCCCTATCCCAATAACCCCACTGGCGCCACCCTCAACCGCCAGGCCCTGCAAAGGCTCTGCGAGGTGATCTGCAAGCATGATCTGTTGGTGGTCAGCGATGAGGTCTACGGCGAGCTGACCTATACCGGCGAGGGTCATGCCTGCGTGGCCAGCATGCCCGGCATGGCGGAGCGAACGATCTTGCTCAGCGGGTTCAGCAAGGCCTTTGCCATGACCGGATGGCGCATGGGGTATGTGTGCGCCCCGGCGGCGCTGGTGGATATCATGGTGAAGATTCACCAGTACACCATTCTTTGTGCCCCCACCCAGAGCCAAGTGGCGGCGGAGGAAGCGCTGCGCCAGGGCCGAGAGGATGGCTATGCGGATGTGATCGCCATGTGCCAGAGCTATGACCAGCGGCGGAGGCTGATGGTGAAAGCCTTTCGGGATATGGGTTTGACTTGCTTTGAGCCCACCGGCGCGTTCTATGCGTTTCCCGGCATCGGCAAGACGGGGCTGTCCAGCGAGGCGTTCTGCCAGCGCCTGCTACAGGAGAAGGAAGTGGTGTGTGTGCCGGGTACGGCCTTTGGGGCCAGCGGTGAAGGGCACATCCGCTGCTGTTACGCCACCGCGCTGGACAAGCTCGCCGAAGCGCTATCCCGCATCAGGGATTTTGTAAGCGGGCTGTAGGGTTGTAAACAAATGGATTTTTGGAACTTTTTTCTTGGGACTTTCGTTTGATGTATGGGTAGCCTTGGGTTAACCCGGTATATCCACCGGCCTTATGGAGGCGCAGAAGTGGCGATTGGAGGTACAAGAATGGCGAAAAAATGGATTTCATTGATGGTGGTGCTGGCCATGTGCATAACTTGCCTGGTGATATCCGTTGCAGAGGAAGAAGAGGATGTCTCCTTGGCGGATTATTTTGCCCAGCAATCCGGGGAGGCCAACCCTAGCGATGCAACGGCGGAGGAAACGCCGGCCCCCACGGACCGGGCCCAGCCGGTATATGAGCTGGACGGCTCCACCGTGTTGACCCTCACCTTTACAGGGGACGTGACCATTGGCGAGAACCTGCAATCCAGTGGGAAATCCATCTTTGAAAAAGAGTTGGACAAGCAGAAGGCGGATATCAACTTCCCCTTCCGTAATGTGAAAAGCCTGCTGGAGGCCGACGACCTGACTGTGGGGATCTTGGAAGGCACGCTGACCACGGCTGGCAAGAACAAGGAGAAGCTGGACAACGATTTTTTGTTTCGAGCTCCTCCGGAATATGCGAGCATGCTGCCCTGGGGCGGTGTGGACGCTGTGTCTTTTGAAAACAACCACGCCCTGGAC
>JAVBSI010000078.1:0-21280 GCA_031556815.1 Eubacteriales bacterium
ACCACCAGCCCAAAAGCTTCCATCGATGGGGTGGCCTCCTCCGGGTGTGCGCATGGGGCATCCGGGTAGGCGCAGCGATCACAGATTTTGCAAACGCCACTGGATAGAGCCAGCAGACCTGGATATTCTGTCATGAGCACCGCTCTAAATTTTGCAAAATTTCTTTTTTCCTCATCTCCGGTGGCTTCCATACTCTCATAATCAAAATCGTCTTCCAGCTGGCCCGTGGTCTGCACCAGCAGCCCAAAACGGTAGTTCTTCATCCTCTCTGCGTTCTCTTCCAGCGAACCACAGGCGGGAGGACACATCCAGCTTCGTCCATAGTTACGGCACCGGTCTGCGGAGCACATATCTCGCACTTCCTGCCGCAACTGAAGGGTAGCGCAATCCAGCATGGCAGCATGCGAAAAGCCAAAATCCAGGGCCTGTTGAACCAGATCCTTCATCCACACCGACCTCCGCTACCCTGATCTTTCTCCAAAGCATATCAGCCCTTGGGGCAACCGTCTTGTACACTGGTTAACTTTTTGGTGTTTTCGCGTTGTGGCAGGGGGGTGGGTCGCTTGCCTGGATGCCATGCGCGACGGGCTCCGCATCCCAACGAGGTCCATTTACCTTGGCGAGATTCGCCTCAGCCGGGGCGGGTGAAAGCTTCTTGCTGATCCAAAAGTTCATACCCAACGAAAGCAAATCGTCTGCTGTCACAAGCCCAGGAGTTTACATTGAGAGAACCCTGGCCGCCAAAGAAGGAGAACAGCTTGCGTTTTTCCCCACCCCGGACGCTCATCAGCCAAAGCTCCACATTCATATTGGGCAGATGCTCCTCCGGGTCCAGATCGCCCGCGCGGTAGGCTAGGTACACCAGCTTCTCCCCATCGGGGGAAAGGTGGGCAAACCAGCAGTTGCGGTCCTCCGTAGTCATTTGGATGGGGCTTGAACCGTCACGCTCCATGCGCCAGATTTGCATCAGACCCGAGCGGGTGCTGTTAAACCAAATCGAACTGCCATTAGGTGCATACTCCGGCCCATCGTTAAAACCTTCGCCAAAGGTAAGCCTCCGCTCATGGCCATCCCCCATGGCGGAGGTGGTATAGATGTCCACGCTCATCTCTCCCTCAGGCCCCCGAAATCCGCAATAAGCCAGTTCCTTGCCATCCGGAGACCAGCCATGGAGAAAACTAGGGCTTTCCTGGGTGATGGGGACGGGCTGCCCACCGGACAGAGGGACAGTATAGATGCGTGATTGCCAAGTGCCCGCAGGGGCATGGCTAAGAGCGATGGTTTTTTGATCGGGTGAAAGGACATGGTCATTGTTACAATTGTCGCAGTTTCCGGTATCAATTCGCGTTTCCATACCGGTTTTCATATCATAGCGGTATAGCTGCCCAGCGCTGTTATACACCAGGCTTTCTTCTCCCTGTAGCCAGTTGGGCGCTTCGATGATGCCCTCGTACTCCTTCAATACCTGGGTTTGGCCGCGGCCAACATCATACACGCACAGGATGCTGCGGGTATGATCCCTCCGGTCAGCAAAACCCTTCAAGCGCGCAAGGGCAGCCTGCATATCCTGCAGAATGGAACCGTTGTCCTGATCTTGGTCTACCATTTGCGGGATCCCCATGGCGCGGGCAAACTGGAAACAAGCAACAGCCTCGGCTTCTTCCAGCGGCTGGTAGTGCAGGGAGCGAATCTGCTCTTTGCGTTGCCACAAAAACCGTGAGGGCCTGATATTTCCGCAGGCCAGCCAGCCAATATCAGGCTGGGCGAGTATGTTCGCTCCGCAAGCATCCAGCACCCATTCATATACGCTTTTCCCTTCCAAGTGCCCTTGGCTGGCTTCCCGGCTGTTGTGCAGCAGCAAATCCGTACCCGTCTCCCGGAGCGCATCAGCTAACAAGATACATCTGCGGGCATAGGCAGCAGCCGCTTCCTTGTCTGCAAAGGACGGACAGTTGAGCACCAGTTGCACAAGGCCGGCGTGGTTGGCAAAGGCAGCCAGGGTCTGGATGGGCAACGACTCCGTCAATGCGTGGCAGGAAAGGACGTTTAGCCCGTGCTTGCGCCATAGCGGCAAATTCCGGTCATAATCGGCGGCCGTCCAAAAGAAAGGGTCAGGGGATTCCCCAAAGACCACACAAGGTTCCACCAGCTGATAGCCCATTTGTGCCAGCGCGGCGAAAAGGGCCTCCGGATCCTCATGGGCTTTCTTTCGCAGCCCAAACAGCTGCACGCCGTATTGCATGATGATCGTCCTTTCCTTTGCCCGGGCTAGACCAGCGCAGTTTCCGGGTCGGAGCCAAAGTAGGCCTCCCCCAAGTACCCGGCGGGCAGCGGCGCAACGGGAGGAAAACCGGACAAGATGGGCGTGGCTTCTCCGTTATGTCCACTTGTGGTCAGGCCATGGAGAACTTCCAGGTTATGATAGGCCATCTCTGGATTGGCTCTACAAGGACGGTTTGCACGAATGGCCCAAGCCATTTCAGCCACGCCCAGTCCGCGGGTATCTTCGGTAAAGCCAAATACACAGGGAAGGGTGAAGGGTTCCTGCGCGCCTTTTGCATAGAGATGAACCGCGCCGCCAAAACAGTTTGGATCTTCCACCGTCAACACACCCTCCGTTCCACAAATCATGAGGAGGGGATGCTCTGGGAAGACGCTCTCGGAGCTAAATTGAACGGTGCCCAGGGCCCCAGAGCAAAACTCAAGCGCACCGGCCATCAGCGTTTCAGATGCCACCGGGTATGTTTCGCCAAAGCGGGGGTCCCGGGGAAAACGGTATACATCCTCCGTCAGAGCTTGGCGAGTAAAGCCTGTAACGCGCTTCACCGGGCCCATCAGGTACGCCAGCGCCGTGATGTAGTAGATGCCCACGTCAAATGCGATGCCGCCCCCCCGCTCATTGGTAAAGGCGAAGCACTCGCCGAGCAATCGCCGATCCCGAAGCACCTGTGCCGTGCAGGATGTGATGGCCCCGATCATGCCTTGGTCTATGGCTTGGCGCGCCGTTTGGATGGCTGAGCCAAGAAAAGTGTCAGGCGCGACACCCAAATACTGATGCTTTTGATTGGCTAGCGCTACCAGCGCCGCCGCGTCCGCAAGCTCTACCGTCATGGTTTTTTCTGTATAAACATGTTTGCCTGCCTCCAGCAATCGGCGGATGATGGGGGCATGGGCCTTGGGCGTAGTCAAATTGACCACCAGCTCCACGCTGGGGTCGCGGGTGATTTCCTCCAGGGTCATCGCTTTGATGCCAAACTGTTTTGCACGCTGTGTTGCCTTGGATATATCCAAATCGCAACAACCGATGACATTCAATATGGAAAATTTTCGCACCATATTGGCTAAGTAGATTTCACTGATCATCCCGCAACCGACAACGGCGGTTCCCAGTGGTGATCCCCCGGTGGTCGCCACTTGATCCAAGGAGTCTTGCATAGCCGTGCCCTCATTTGGTTTTTTTGGTTTGTCCAGGACAATCACATAGGCGTCTATCCTATTATATAAACGGCGGTCATCGTTGTCAATGCGCAGCATGGCCGGATCTTTGCGGTGGAAGAATGGAGGGAAAAAAGATTACCATTTCCAAAAAGAGGCAAAATGGGTATAATGAGTAGCAAAGGAATCTGGCAGACCATGGAGGGCAATCAAACCATCGATATGCGTTATAACCAAGCGGGAGTGCCTGCCCCATGGTGGGGGAATTGGGTGCGGCATCCAGCAATAGAATGGAGGAAATCGGATGGGTTTTCGAGAGGATTTTATCTGGGGCGTGGCCACCGCGTCGTATCAGATTGAAGGCGCAGCGTATGAGGACGGGAAAGGGTTATCCGTTTGGGATGATTTTTGTCGCCAGCGCGGGCGCATCTTTGAGGGACACACCGGCGACGTGGCCTGTGATCATTACCATCGATACCAGGAGGATATCGCGCTGATGGCGTCATTGGGCGTGAAAAACTATCGGTTTTCCATCAGCTGGCCGCGTATCCTGCCGGAGGGAACTGGCAAGGTGAACCCCAAGGGGTTGGATTTTTACAAGAAGCTGGTGGACTCTCTTTTGTCCCATGGGATCACGCCCTACGCAACCTTGTTCCATTGGGATTATCCGCTCGCATTGCTGCATCGGGGCGGCTGGCTCAACCCGGACAGTTCCGATTGGTTTGCGGAGTATACCCATCAGGTGGCGCAGGCCCTGGGCGGCAGCTTGAAAAACTATATCACGCTGAACGAACCCCAGTGCTTCATCGGGATTTCCTATTTGGACACGGTGCACGCGCCGGGCATTGGTCACTCGCTGAAAGACAACCTGGCGATGACGCATCATGTTCTGCTGGCCCACGGAAAAGCGGTGCAAACCTTGCGGGCGGACGTAGCGGGCAGCAAGGTGGGCTTTGCCCCAACCGGCGCCACATATGATCCCGCCACCCATTCCAAGGAGGATATTGAAGCTGCCAGAGCCGCCACCTTTGCAGTGAATAAAGAAAACTGGGGATTTAACATCGCGTGGTGGTGCGACCCGGCTTTGCTGGGGCATTATCCCGAGGAAGGCTTGCGGAATCTGGAGGATATCCTGCCCGCCATCGGTGGCGGTGATATGAAGCAAATCCATCAACCACTGGATTTCCATGGCCAAAACATTTACCAATCCGCCCCGGTACAGGCCGATGGCAAGCAAGGTTTCAAGGAAGCCAAGCGCCCTGTGGGGCACCCCAAAACGGCCATTGGCTGGCCGGTGACCCCAGAGAGCCTGTATTGGGCCCCAAAGTTTTTGTACGAGCGGTACAAAACGCCTTTCATCATTACCGAGAATGGGCTGTCCTGCCATGATGTGGTGTCGCTGGATGGGAAGGTGCACGACCCCAATCGCATTGACTTTTTGCATCGTTACATCCGCAACCTTCGCAAGGCGGCGGAGGAAGGCGCGGATATCATCGGCTATTTTCAATGGAGCTTCATGGACAACTTTGAGTGGGCCAAAGGCTATGACGACCGTTTTGGCCTGGTCTATGTGGATTATGAGACGCAGAAGCGAATTCCTAAGGACAGTGCGTTCTGGTATCAGCAGGTGATGGAGACCAACGGGAACACGCTGTAAAAACCTGCAAATGAGGACAGGGGCTGGAATCAGACCCTTCTGACGGCCTGCCAGATCTCAAAGGCGTAGTCCGCGCTGTCCATATCGCCACAGGGGTACATTTCTATATTGTAGGGCTCACTAAAGGCATACAAACCATTGGTGGGAAGCCAGTCCCCATAGATTTGCTGGTTTAGCTGTTGCAAAGCCTCCGGCATTTTACCTTTCCCTTCAAACACCGCCCAGGTAAGGGCAGGGATGTTGATCTTTTCAAAGCCTTTGGGCGCAGCCGCATCAGGGGCACAGGGGTCGGCGATGTAGTAGCGGATGTTGCTGTCATCGTTGTCCTTGCCAACGCTGATGCCATACATGCCCTTGACGGTCTGTCCATAGCCTTTTTCAAAGAACTCGCTCCAGAATTTGGGGATTTCCGCAAAACAAGTGCCCATAGAAAAATCCTGGCCCATGCCCATCACAGTGAACGCGTCTTTATTCTCAATGCGCGGCTTCATGGCAAACCCTCCAATCGTTCTTTCATGCGGGGACATCGCCCCTGGCCAACCGGTGGATTCATTCACTGCTGACCACGCCCCGCTCGGCATCCAGCATCACCGTTGCGCCGCTTTTGAGGATTTTGGTGGCGCTTTCCGCACCGATCAGCACGGGCAGATCCAGGCTCATGCCGGCAACAGCCCCATGGCCGTTGGGGTCGCCGTCCTCCAAGATCAACCCGCCTGCCTTGCGGATCAGGGGAAGCAAGGCGTTATTGGTCTGATGGATCACCAAAATGTCTTCATCCTGGAAATTCCGCAGGGCTTCCTCTTGGTTGGCGCACACGCAAAGACGCCCGCAATAGGCTTTCTGGGTGACGCCCCAGCCACTGACCAAAATGTGGCCTACCACGTGTACTTTCATCAGGTTGGTGGTACCGCTGATCCCCAGCGGCACGCCCGCGGTCATCACCACCAGATCTCCATTGCGCAAATAGCCCGCTTTTTCGCCTGCGTTCACGGCGCGTTCAAACAGCTCATCCGTATCGTGAGCCTCTTGAATGACCAGCGGAATCACGCCCCAGCTTAGGTTCAGCTGGCGGCAGACGTTGTTTTCCGTGGTGCAGCAGAGGATGGGGCAGTTGGGGCGGTATTTGGAAATCATCCGGGCGGTGCGGCCGCCTTTGGTGACGGTGAGGATGGCTGTGGCGCCCAAATCGTGGGCGGAGGTACAGGTGGCATGGGAGATGGCATTGGTCACATCGGGCAAGGTGTCGGGGTTGCGCTCCTTAAAGCGTTTGATGTAGTTGATGTCCTCCTCGGCTCTGAGGGCAATGCGGGCCATGGTCTGCAGAGCCTCCACCGGATACAGGCCGGCGGCGGTTTCACCGGAGAGCATGGTGGCGCTGGTGCCGTCATAAATGGCATTGGCCACATCGGTGGCCTCCGCCCGGGTAGGGCGAGGGTTTTTGATCATGCTATCCAGCATTTGGGTGGCGGTTATCACTTGCTTTCCGGAGGAATAGGCCTTGTGAATCAGCATTTTTTGGATTACCGGTACATCTTCCAGCGGGATCTCCACACCCAGGTCTCCCCGGGCTACCATGATGCCATCGCTGACCCGCAGGATCTCGTCAATGTTGCGCACACCCTGCATGTTCTCAATCTTGGCGATGATGTTGATGGTGGAGCAACCCTCCTGGCTGAAAATTTGGCGGATCTTGAGGATGTCCTCTCCACTGCGAGTGAAGGAAGCGGCCACAAAGTCCACCCCATGCTGGATGCCAAAGAGGATATCGTTATAATCCTTCTGGCTAATAAAAGGCATGCTCAAATGGGCGTTGGGTACATTGACACCTTTGTGATCCGAAATGACGCCATCGTTGTTCACGGTGCAGACGACCTGTGAGTCGGAGGTCTCCTTCACGGTGAGGCTTACGAGGCCGTCGTCGATGAGGATAGAGGAACCTGCCCAAACGTCATGGGGAAGCTGGTCATAGGTGATGGACACATGGGTCTCATCGCCTTCCACCTCCTGGGTACACAGGGTAAAAACCTGCCCTTTTTGCAGGAAGACGCTGCCGTTTTTGAAATTTTTAAGCCGGATCTCGGGGCCCTTGGTGTCCAACATGATGGCGATGGGTAGACCCAACTCCTCCCGCAGACGGCTCACCCTTGCAATGGTCTGTGCGTGAGCCTCATGGGTACCATGTGAAAAATTAAGCCGCGCCACGTTCATGCCCGAAAGCATAAGCTGGCGCAAAATATCGTCATCAGCGGTGCTGGGACCCAGAGTACATACGATCTTGGTTTTCCGGTATACCTGATTCACGAGGATTTCCTTCCTTTATGCGTTGCTTTGCCCCATGGCAAGCAGATATTCTTTGACAGGCAACCCACCCCCATAGCCCACCAGGCTGCCGTTTTTCCCGATCACTCGATGGCAGGGAATGAAGATAGACAGGGGTTTGCGATTGTTGGCCATGCCTACGGCACGGTCAGCGGACTTTGGCGCAAAGGCAGCGCAGACGCCCCAGGAGACCCCTGAGCTGAAAGAGGCCGCAAAGCAGCTGGAGGCGTATTTCGTTGGAAAACTCAAGGTGTTACGGGTAAGGGCTTGATCGTTAGCGGTGAGAGGGATGTCGCCTATGGGGGAAGAGACAATCCATGTGGCCGTACGGTTACCTCCGCGGAGTATTGTCCGCGCTGACGTGCACCAAGATATGTCCTTGGGCGTAGATCTTGCGGTGCAAGCTTTGAAACAATCCATAGGGAATGGCAAAGAGTAGGATGGCCACCACGGACAGGATCAAATAATCCCGAAGCATGGAGGGATTTCCCCAGGAAAAACGCCCATCCAGCGAAAACTCCAGCAAAATGGCCACGCCGATGCACAGCAGCAAAACCAACCAGGACAGCACAATGCGGCTGTCCGCCTTGCCCCGGATGCGCAGGTATCGCCTGGTAAAGATGGCGGTAGCGATGACGGGCATCAGCGCCGCGGCCACCTGGGCGATACGCAGGAAGGTGATCAGCAGATGCCCATCGTCCCGCAGGCTTTCCAACAAGACCTGGCTGGCGCCGTACAGGCTGAAAAAGAGCAGCGCCAGATCCCCGGGCATCACGTTTTTTTGCTTGCGGAAGGCAAGGAATAAGCAAAAAATAAACAGAAAAATCAACAACGCCACTATGGCCTCATAGCGATAGACCGCCATACGGTACTCCGTGGCCACGCCGGCGGTCTCGGTGAGGAAGAGCCAGGGAAGAGCTTTGGTGACGGCATTCTCTTCCACCACTTTCCCCACACCCAAGGTGGTAAAGCGCTCGGCGATGCGACAAGCGGCAATGAATAAGCCAAGTGGCACCGCCAGCACGTCCATCATTTTGCCGGCGCGGACCTTCATGATCCGGGCCGTGATCAACGCCGTCAACAACAGACCGATGAGAAGCCCTGTCATAGACAGCCCGCCATCGAAGAATCGCAAGATCAGCAGCGGATTTTCATAGGTCTCCGTGAATTTTTCCAGGTTCAGCAGACAAAAGACCAACCGGGCGCACACCAAGCCCAGCGGAATGGCCAGCGCGCCAAACACCCGCACCGTACCAATGGGCATCCGGTATCGATAGCCGATCACGCCCATCATCGCCAGCATCAAGGCCGCGCCACCGGCGATCCACAAGCCATACCCATACCCGGTCAGCCCCCAGAGGGAAAAGGTTTCTTGCATCGGGAAAATCCTTTCCATTACTTGCCCTGCGTGGCGGAAGCAAAGTAGATGATATCCGTCACGGCCCGCTCGGCCTGGGGTTTGTCATTATAGACCGCATTATGGAAGGCCAAAGTGGCGCTGTTGCCGCCGTCCAGGTTATAGGCCTGAGTACAGCCAAGCTCGCCCATGATCTCCGCCAGCTCCTTGCAGGTAACCCCGCTGGAGGTGTCGGTGCGACCGTTGACAGCCACCATCACATAGGTGAGCGGGCCAGTCTGTCCAATGGCCGCACGTGGATTGTCGGCAAAGGGATCAAACTGATAATGGTCGGGGATCTCCAGCACCTGGCTGTCCTTCACCAACGCCGGGCCGAAGAAAAACCCGTTGATGATCTCATGCTCAGTCTGGAAGGCCTTCACACCCTCCTCCTGGATGTCATGGCCGTAGCGAATGATATGAAAGTCGCCCATCTCGTCAATGAGGAGCAGATCCATGTTTTTGCTGGTCTTTTCCCGGTAGACTTCTTTTTGCCGGACGATGTAGCCCGCCTTGGTCTTGGGATAATAATCGCCATTGATTGCCACGATGCCGTTGTAGTTTGCCATCAGGCGGCTGGGATGGTTGGTGCGGTCGGAGTCGATCTTGGAGCCCGCATAGGCGGTGCGCAGTTGGGATGCGGTGGCGATCTTCACATGGGCCACAAACACATCGCTGTCAAACATGCGCTGCTGCTCCATCTCCACAATAATGGTATCATCCTTGTAGCCAGTTTCGGTAAAATTGGATTGGATGGGTGTGCTGCCTGGACTGTTGTCAAAGGGCAGTGCGCTGATGTTGCTGGCGGGGAGAATATCGCTTATGCCGGCACTGGCCAACACCGCCAAGGGATGCAACTGCGACCAGTCCGCATTAGGGCGCCTTGCGCCCAAATCGCCGTCCACCAAGTCTTCATCCTCGGTATCAATGGCATCCAGGTAGGCCCGGTTGGCCTGGCTGGTAATGGCCGCGGAGGGAAGCAAAAAGGGAAGGGCAACGAGCATCAGTATCACCAGCAGAGAAACAAAAACCACACCGGTCTTAGAAATCCTCATGGTAGGATCGTCCTTTCTCACAGGGGATTGACGTCAGGTGGGCCGCAGATGCGCCCACTCATACAGCGTAATTATACATCAACTGCCCAGGGAGGGCAAGGCGTATTCCATGGGATGGGCCAACTTGATTTTTGAAAGGCGGTGTGCTACAACATAGATGTATACAGTTGGACAGCAGGTGGCGCGTTCCTGCGCAAGTTTCCACGCAAAAGGAGACGGTTCCATGTCAAAGCCCATCACAGGGGAAGAAAAGCACCAGAAAATGATGGAGACCCGCATCCCCAAGCTGGTGTTCAGCTTGGCTGTGCCCACCATCGTCAGCATGCTGATCACATCGCTGTACAACATGGCCGACACTTATTTTGTTGGCATGCTGGGTTCGGCCAGCGCCACTGGGGCAGTGGGGGTGATTTTGCCGATGATGGCCATATTGCAAGCCGTGGGTTTCATGTTTGGCCATGGTTCCGGCAACCATATCTCCCGGGCGCTGGGGGCAAAGGGCACCGAGGATGCCGAGCGGATGGCGGCCACTGGATTCTTCAGCGCGCTGATTGCCGGAACGGTGCTCATGCTATTGGGACTGGGCTTTTTGGAGCCCCTGGTTCGCGTGTTGGGGTCCACTCCCACCATTTTGCCCTATGCCATGGACTATGGCTTCTATATTCTGCTGGGCGCGCCTTGGCTGGTAAGCAGCCTGGTACTCAACAACCAGCTGCGCTTCCAAGGCAGTGCTTTTTATAGCATGGTGGGCATCTGCGTGGGTGCGGTGCTGAATGTGGCGCTGGACCCGTTGTTTATCTTCGGCTTCCAGATGGGGGTGGCTGGCGCGGCCTTGGCCACCAGCATCAGCCAGTTTGTGAGCTTTGCGCTGCTGCTCGTCGGCACCCGCCGGGGAGGCAACATCCGCATCCGGCCCAAATGCTTTACCCCTACTCTTGCCATGTTCAAGGAAATTTTGCGGGGCGGCATCCCCTCTTTGCTGCGCCAAGGACTGGCCAGCATTTCCATCGTTTGCCTGAACACGGCCTGTGCGACCTTTGGAGACGCGGCCATCGCAGCCATGAGTATCGTGACCCGGGTGATGATGTTTATGAACTCCGCCATCATTGGCTTTGGGCAGGGGTTCCAACCCATCTGCGGCTTTAATTACGGCGCCAAGCGTTATGACCGAGTGCGGGAGGCCTTCTGGTTTTGCGTAAAAATTTCCTTTGGGTTTTTGCTGGCAGTGAGCATCCTTGCCATGGTTTTTGCACCGCAAATCATCTGGCTGTTCCTCAAGGACAATCCCGACGTGACCCGTATCGGCGCCACAGCATTGCGGTTGCAGTGCATCTTGTTGCCGTTGTTCTCCTTTGTGATCATGAGCAACATGATGCTCCAGACCATCGGCATGGCGGGAAAAGCCTCGCTGCTGGCGGCGGCGAGGCAAGGGCTGTTTTTGATCCCATTTGTGTTGGTGTTGCCCAGGCTGATGGGCCTGCTGGGGGTACAGGCCAGCCAGCCCATCGCTGACTTGCTGTCCTTTGCGCTGGCGGCACCCATTACGGTGGGGGTACTGAAGGAGTTCAAGGAGCACCCAAACGGACCCGATGGCGAACAGGCATGAAAAAAGTCAGCGCGGCGGGGCTAGTCTCAGGACGGATGGGCATGACCTTGCCCCGCGCGCTAAGACAGGAAGTGATATCATTGGGTTCCTGTCTGCAATTCAAAGCACTTACCGGATTCCTGCGCTTTGCCGCATGATCCGGCACAGACGTTGACCGATCAGAAAGCCCAGGATGATGCATATGAGCATTTCCGGCAGCATGTAGGAGCCATTGTAAACTACGCTGTACCATAGCGGGTTTTGGTCGCCGGCATATTCTGCAAAGAACAGCATGCCGCTGGCCACCGCGCAGACAAAGCGCAGCGCGCAGGCCAGCGCGATGCCCACGACAAGGTATTGTTTTTCCCGGTCAGGATGCTTGCTGCCGATCCCAGCCAAGCCAATCAGACCAAAGGCCAGCAGGTAGTCCAGCACCACTTGGCATATCGCAAAAAATGGCGAGATGGGAAGCAGGGCGGGAGTCTGAAGAAATTGCAGCACGCCATAGGCTAAGCCCGTCAGTAGCCCAGGCACGATGCCAAAGGCATGTGCGAACAACATCAGCGGCAGCATGCTGGCAGGGGTGATGCTGCCCCCCTGGGGCATGCGGTACAGGCGAATGTTGCTCAGCAAGAAGCTCAGGGCAATGGCCAAGGCGGCATAGGCGAGGGTCGTGGCGTTCCATTTGGATTTGCGCTTGCCGATCATCATCAGCAAAGCGGCCAGGGCGATCAGGGCAATCAGGGCAATCCACATGGGAAGACTAAGTTGGAAAAGCTTGGAAAACATGGAGGGCACTCCTTTCAAAATGAGGATGAAAAAAACCTGCAACCACCACGTTGCAGGAAGGCGATGCGACATATGCCGCCGAAAGCCAAGCTTTCGTCCGCTTCCCTACGGTAGGATGACCTACACAGGTTCCAAGGGTCAGGCCGAAGCCCCTCTCAGTAGCTTGGGCCCAACGGCCTTCGCTACCCCCCTAGCGGTGGAATGGATTTTCGTGTATGATTGTAGCAACAGTCAGCTCATTTGTCAAGGAGTGTGACAGCATGAACCATTTTTTCGCATACATAAACCGTCTCAAACTCATCCGTCGCTGGGGGCTGATGCATAACACCATGCCTGAAAACGACATGGAACATAGCATGCAGGTGGCGGTTATTGCCCATGGGCTTGCGGTGCTGGGAAAGACCCGACACCAGCGGGACATTGATCCGCAGCGTGTATTGGCCCTGGCCTTGTACCATGATGCGGGGGAGGTGATCACAGGAGATCTGCCCACGCCGGTGAAGTACAAAAACCCCAGCATCCAGGATTCTTACCGGGAGTTGGAGGGGCTGGCCAGCAAGCAGCTGCTGGGCATGCTGCCCCAGGACATGCAAGCCCAATACAAGCCCTACCTGCTCCCGGATGAAACCAGTTATGAGTGGCGGCTGGTGAAGGCGGCGGATCGCATCAGCGCGTATTTGAAATGCGTGGAGGAGCAGAAGCTGGGCAACCGGGAGTTTGACCAGGCCAGGCTGACCATCACCGACAGCATCAACCAAATGGTGCTGCCTGAGGTACATGAGTTTATGCGGGAGTTTGTCCCCAGCTTCTCACTGTCGTTGGACGAGCTGAGCAAGCTATAGGCGGAAAGGGCAAGATGATGAAGCGCATGGCATTTGTTGACACAGACGGAAAGGCTGCCATCGACCCGCAGGCGCTGCAAAGCGGGGAGGCCGCGCTGCGGCTGAAGCGTTTTGAAGATTTTTGGGAGCATCTGTTAAACCGTCAAAAGCAGATCCCCGCTGAGTTAGAAGCGTTGCGGGCAGAAAACAAAGCCAAAACCTATCGGTTTCGGGAGTTGATGACGGAAGAGATGACGGACAAAATGGCGCTGGACATGCTGGCGCTTTTCGATATGAAAGAGTAAGCGCGGGACCGCTGTAAAGGTAAAGGTATGGAGAGGCCGCTGCCCCTTCATTGGGAGGTCGCACACCCTCAAAAGTGGGACAGCCGCTTTTGGGACAAGCAAAGGCGGTGGCCCATGGCCACCGCCTACATTTTTCTACTTATGGGTCAAATCGTCTATCGGGCTCCCAGCAGGCGCTTGCGGCCGTCATCCAGGAACTGGCCCAGATCCTGCATGTTTTCCAGCGCCCGGCCACAGCCCATCACCACGTTGTTTTGCGGATCCTCCGCGCAGGAGCAGGGCACCTTTAGCGCGTCTGCGATGGCCTCACACAGGCCGAACATCTCCGCGCCACCGCCTGTCATCAGGATGCCGTATTCAAAGATATCCGCGGCCAGCTCGGCAGGGGTATGTTCCAGCACGCCATGAATGCTCTCGATGAGCTGCTGCAAAGGCTCGTCGATGGCCTCGGTGATGTCATCGCTGGTGATACGCATGGTTTTAGGCAGCCCAGTAATCAGGTTGCGGCCCGTGACCTCCATGTACAGCTGATCCGAGCGGGGGATGGCCGAGCCGATGTTGATCTTTAACTCCTCCGCGGTGCGTTCGCCAATGAGCAGGTTGTGCTTGCGGCGCAAGTGGCGGATGATGGCATCGTCAAAGCGATCTCCACCCGTTTTGGCACAATCGCTGACCACCACCTTGCCGAAGGAAAGCACCGCGATGTCGCTGACGCCGGCGCTGATATCCACGATCATGGTGCCATAAGCTTCGTCAATGGGCAGCCCCGCGCCTAAGGCGGCTGCCAAGGTGCGGTCCAGCAGCTGGGTACGGCGCATGCCCGCGTCAAACATGGTGGAGATGACGGAACGCTTCTCCATCTCATTGACGGAGGTAGGCAATGCCAAGATGGCCCGGGGTCTGGCAAACATATGCTTGCCAACGGCCTTTAATACAAAACCCTTCAACATAAAGCTTACCAGCTCATAATCGGAGATGACGCCCTCACGCAGAGGCCGAATGGCCAAAATATTGCTGGGTGTACGGCCTATCATGCGGCGCGCTTCATCGCCGAAAGCCAAAATGTCGCGCGTATCCCGGTCAATAGCGACGACGGTCGGCTCCCGAAGAATGATGCCTTTGCCCTTCATGTAGATCAGGATGTTGGAGGTACCCAGATCAATACCAATATCGTTTGCGGCTGCCATGCTCCTTGATCGACCCCTTTTGCATTCCGTTACCCGATCAGGCAAGACGGTTTGGTAAACCCGCTAAAAAGCGGGTGTTGTGAAGCTGTATTCGCCGCCCGGCTTGGAAATCCTCTTTTCAGGCCATGTTGTGCCGCCGTTCCTTGTATTTGTGGCGGGTGGCCTCGCCACCTCGCAGATGGCGCACGGATTTGTTATACAGCAATACTCTCTGAACCTCTATGGCCAAAGCGCTCTGTACCAAGGGTAGCCGTTCGCCCATATCCTTATGCACTGACGATTTGCTCACCCCAAATTTCGCCGCTGCAGTGCGCACCGTTGCGCCGGTCTCCACAATGTATTGGCCGATGTGGATGCACCTTTCGGCAATGTGGTCATGCATGGATATCCCTCCAACCGTTTTGGAAAGGATATGCCAGCATGGGGGAGGATAGGCCTGGGGGAGAAAGGTCTATTCGTAGGAAACCTCCGTGAGCTCCAGGCCGCAGGCGGGGGCGGTCATACCCAGGGAGAGTCGACTGTTGGTTTGGAAGGCCTCAGCAAAGGCGGTTGCAGGCAATCGGCCTTGACCGATATCTATCAGCGTACCGGCAATGATACGCACCATGTTGTATAGAAAGGCGTCGCCGCGAAGGAGCAAGGTAAGCTCGCTTCCCTCTTGGGTCAGCGCTGCCTGCGATAAAGTGCGCACCGTGGTTTTGGCTGTGCCCCCGGCAGCCTGAAAGGCGGCAAAATCATGCGCGCCCAGCAAAACGGGAAGGCTTTGCCGCATGGCAACGATGTCCAGGCTGCGGGGCACATGGGCGCACAGGTTACGATACAGCGCGCTGGCGTGGGGAGCGTTGCGGATGCGGTAGGTGTAGGTCTTGGCCTTGGCATCAAAGCGGGCGTGGAAATCGCCATCCACTTCCTGCCCGTCCAGCACCCGGATATCCGGAGGCAGACAGGTGTTCAGAGCAAAGGGGTATTTATCCGCAGGGATGCGGCTGGCGGTATCGAAGTGAGCCCGCTGCCCCAGGGCATGGACCCCGGCATCGGTGCGGCTGGCGCCGATCACCCGCGGAACCTCTCCGCTGAGTTTTTGCAAGGCTTCCTCTACCCGTTGCTGCACGGAAATGGCGTTCAGTTGGGCCTGCCAGCCACCGTAGGCCGTACCGTCATAGCTGAGGGTCAGCAAGATGCGCCGCGTGCCAGGAGGGGGCGCTTCTTTTTCCAGGGGCGGTAAAGCAAAGCCAGTCATGGCAGCAAAATCCTTCCGAAGATGACCAGCAGCAACGCCGCCAGTGTAACCAGCAACGCCATGCCGTCGTCCCTGGTGAGGTGCAGCACCCGCAGGCGTGTGCGGCCCTCGCCCCCATGATAACAGCGGGCTTCCATGGCCATCGCCAAATCCCCCGCATGGCGAAAGGCGCTTACAAACAACGGTACCAGCAACGGCACCATGGCCTTGGCACGACGCAGCAGATTGCCGCTTTCAAAATCCGCGCCGCGCGCCATTTGCGCTTTCATGATCTTGTCGGTCTCCTCGATCAGGGTGGGGATGAACCGCAGGGCGATGGTCATCATCATGGCCAGTTCGTGGGCGGGGAAACGAATGACTTTCAAGGGCTTCAGCAGCATTTCGATGCCGTCGCTGAGGGATACCGGCGAGGTGGTCAGCGTCAGCACCGAAGTGCCCACCACCAGGAATACAAGCCGCATGCTAAAGTGCAGCGCCGTCAGGAAACCTTCCCGGGTGATGCGTAGGATCCCCCATTCCACCCACATTGTACTGCCCGCGGAGAAGAACAGATTGAGCAAAAAGGTCAGAATCAGCAAAAAGCGAAGGGGCTTGATGGACTTGAGCAGCTGCTTTAGGCTGAGGCCTGCCAAACGGGCGCTCAGCACGATGTACAGCAGGGGAAACACATACCAAAACGGGCTTTGAACGCAAAAAATCATGGCGATATACAGCATGGTGAGAATGATTTTCATGCGGGGATCCAGGCGGTGCACCACACTGTTGCCGGGGAGGTATTGCCCTAAGGTGACATCCTTTAGCATGGCGCGTCACCCCCTTGATGGCCGGAGGCAGGGGCGGCGGCCCCGACATCGCCACCGGGCCGCTGCTTCTCCCGCAGGCGCAGCAAATGGACCCGAGCCTCTTCCAAGGTGTACAGATCGTCGGGCAGGCTGAACCCTTCCGCAATCAGCGCATGAGTCAACTCCGCCGCCTGGGGTACCCCCAGGCCGATGGATTGGAGCAATGCCTGCTGCGCAAAGACCTCCCGGGGCGTACCGGTCATCACCAGCTTGCCATCGCTCATCACAATGAGCCGCGTGGCCAGTGTGGCGATGTCATCCATGTTGTGGCTTACCATGATTACCGTGAGGCCACCCTTTTCATGCAGCGCGCGGATCATATCCAAAATGCTGTTCCGTCCGGCAGGGTCCAGCCCGGCGGTGGGTTCGTCCAAAATCAGCACCTTGGGATGCATGGCCAGCACCCCGGCAATAGCGACCCGGCGCATCTGCCCGCCGCTTAGCTCAAAGGGGGAACGCTCGCCCACGGCGGCGTAATCGAGGCCTACCTGCTGGCAGGCCTCCCGTACTCGCGCGTCGATTTCCTCCTTGTCCAGGCCCAGGTTCTTGGGGCCAAACGCGATGTCCTTGGCCACCGTTTCCTCAAAAAGCTGGTGCTCCGGGTATTGAAAAACCATGCCCACTTTTTTGCGTACATCTCGCAAGGCAACGCCTTTTTCAGCAATATCCACCCCGTCCACCAACACCCGCCCGGAGGAGGGCCGCAGCAGCGCGTTGAGATGCTGCACCAACGTGGTTTTGCCAGAACCGGTATGACCCAGCACGCCAATGAACTCTCCATCCTCAATGGTTAAAGAGATATCCAGCACCGCGACGGCGGAGAACGGGCTGCCGGGCAGATAGGTGTGAGAAAGATGATCTACTTGGATTGGCATAGCGTTGCTTTCAACTCCTTCACCATATCCTGCACTGTCAAGATCCCTTGGGGCAAATCCATGCCAGCCTCTCGAAGCTCCCGGGCCAGCTCCGCCATGGGGGGCACGTCCAGGCCCAAAGCCTGAATTTCTTTCACCCGGGAGAAAACTTCCCCGGGGGTCCCATCCATGGCGATGGCGCCTTGACTCAGCACGATCACCCGGTCCGCTTGCGCGGCTTCTTCCATAAAATGGGTAATCCATACCACCGTGATGCCCTTGTCCCGGTTCAGTTTACGGGCAGTTTGCAGCACCTCCGCCCGGCCAGAGGGATCCAACATGGCGGTGGCCTCGTCCAGGATCATCACATCCTGCTCCATGGCTAGCACACCAGCCACGGCCACCCGCTGCTTTTGCCCGCCGCTGAGCATATGAGGCGCGGCATAGGCAAAATCTGTCATGTGCACGGCATTCAGCGCCGCATCAATGCGAGGGATCATTTCCGGCTGGGGTATACCCAGATTTTCCAGTCCAAAGGCCACATCCTCCCGCACCACGGTAGCCACGATCTGGTTGTCCGGGTTTTGGAATACCATGCCCGCATGCCTTCGCACGTCCCACAGCCGGTCATCGTCGGCGGTGTCCATGCCGCAAATGAGCACCTGGCCCTCTGTGGGCAAGTACAGCGCGTTCATGAGCTTCGCCAGCGTGCTCTTTCCGGAGCCGTTGTGCCCCAGTACCGCCACAAAGGAGCCCTTATCAAGGCACATGGACAAATGATCCACCGCCTGAGGGCTATCCCCGTCATATTGATAGCTGGTATCCTTAACTTCCACAGGGCATTGGATTGATTGGCTCATGGCTTCTCCTTCAAAGTCGTGTGGTAGGGCATTTTGTTGAGCCCAGGTTCTCGCCGCTGCCCCATCTTTGGTCAGCTGCGCCTGGAGGGCTTCCAGGCTGGGGAATTTTTGCTCCGGACGCAGGAATTGCTGATAATGAAAAGTCATCGCCTGGCCATATAGCTCACCACCCTGGTAGTCAAGCAAATGAGCTTCGACGGTGGGCCGTCCCTCCGGCGCTGTGGGGTGCACGCCCTGGTTGAGGATGGCCAAATAGGTCCTGTCCTCTCCTGGAATGTGCGCGGTGGCGATATACACACCGTCCTGGGGCATGGGGGCGGCCTCATAGGCGATGTTGGCGGTGGGAAAGCCCAGTTTTGTGCCCAGATGCTTGCCGTGGATGGCTTTCCCCGCCAGGGTAAACAACGGTTTTTTCATCGTGGGCTCTCCTTCATCCATTCATCCCGGATAACCCATGCATTATACAGCATTTGGAAAAGCCGCGTCAAATGGTTGAGGCATGGGAATGGGCCATGATTGCATAGCACTGGATTACGTGTTATAATAAACCAATGGGATACACCACAAAACACGGAGGAACAGCAATGAAGTTGACATTTTTAGGCGCTGCCCGCGAGGTGACAGGCAGCCGTTTTTTGTTGGAGGTTTGCGGCAAGAAAATCATGATTGATTATGGCATGGAACAGGGCGCCGATGTGTATGAGAACGCTCCTTTGCCTGTACCCACAGGGATGATTGACGCGATATGTCTTACCCATGCGCATATCGACCATAGCGGATATCTGCCGCTGCTCTACAAACAGGGTTTCAAGGGCGCTGTTTATGGCACGGATGCTACCTACGACTTGTGCAGGATCATGTTGCTGGACTCTGCACACATCCAGGAGATGGACGCAGAGTGGAAGAACAAGAAGGCGCAGCGCAGCGGCAAACCTTTGGAGGAGCCCCTTTATACCCAAGAGCACGCCATGGGTGTGTGTGAGTTGTTTGTTCCCTGCAAGTACAAAGAGGACATCCAGGTGTTCGATGGGATCTCCATCCGCTTTGTGGACGTGGGGCATTTGTTGGGCTCCGCCTCCATCCAGATGACGGTGACAGAGGATGGAAGGACGGAAACGCTGGTGTTTTCCGGAGACATTGGCAACCTAAAGCAGCCTTTGCTCAAGGATCCAACGTACTGTACTCAAGGCGATTATGTGATTATGGAATCTACCTACGGCGATCGTAGCCATGGCCCGGAGGCGGATTATATTGGCGAGCTGACCGCCGTACTTCAGGGGACCTTTGACCGGGGAGGCAACGTGGTAATTCCCAGCTTTGCTGTGGGCCGCACCCAGGAGATGTTGTATTTTATCCGGCATATCAAGCAGACGGGGCTGGTGAAAGGGCACGACGGTTTTACGGTGTATGTGGATAGTCCTTTGGCGATTGAGGCCACCCACATTTTTACCCAAAATACCATTGAATGCTGTGATGAAGAGACCCTTGCCCTGCTGAAGCAGGGAATCAACCCCATTTCGTTTGAGGGCCTGAAGGTGGCCGTAAGCGCGGATGAAAGTAAGCTGATTAACGAAGATACCACACCAAAGGTCATCATATCCGCAAGTGGGATGTGCGATGCGGGCCGCATCCGCCACCATCTGAAGCACAACCTGTGGCGCAAGGAGTGCACAGTGCTGTTTGTGGGGTATCAAAGCGTGGGGACTTTGGGCCGCAGCCTCATCGACGGGGCCAAGGATGTGAAGATCTTTGGTGAAGAAATTGACGTACGGGCGGATATCCAGCAGATGGCAGGAATCAGCGGTCATGCGGATAACAATGGTTTGATGAAGTGGATCGGCAGCTTTGAAACTCCGCCCAAGCATGTGTTTGTGGTGCATGGGGAGGACGAAGTGGCGCAGCTGTTTGCCAGCCGTGTAGCTGATGAGCTGCACGTAGCAGCCCACGCCCCGTATAACGGGGAAAGCTGGGATCTGACAGCGGGGATAATGGTACAGGCGGGCAACAAGAAGAAGCTGGAGAAGCCCACGACAGCAATGGCTGCTTTGGACAGCGCCCCCGCCCGCAGCGTGCCGCCTCCCGCCCATCTGCCGAACATCGGTGTGCAGCCCGCAAAAAGGGCCCAGCCAAAGCCGGGCGGTGGCAACGCCCACGATCAACTGGTGCAGGCGGGCCAGAAAATCACCGACCTGATTCGCCGCATGCAGGGTCGTAGCTCCAAGGATATGGACAAACTCACCAAGCAGCTGTATGCATTGCACAAGCGGTTTGACCGCAAAGGCCGGTAAGTGCCCAACAAAAGCCCTCAGGAAATGGAGGGCTTTTGTTGATACCGGCAGGTGGGTTGCGTTGCTTAGGCAGAGAGAGCGGGGGTTTTCCCCAAAAGCGAGGGCCTAAAGACAAGCATAAGGATGAGTGCAAAAGGGAGTAAAGCGTGGGACGAGAGGCAAGCCGTTTTTGCCACTGTTGATCCGCTTTGTGATATCGCGTGCTTCGTTGGGGCCATCATCTCCCTGGTCACGAAGAGACTCACCGTGCACCCTATTAGGAATGCTCGATGTTTGTTGACATATGTACACTGCATGAAGGATGAGACGCGTTTTCTCGGCTTGATGTTGCCGGCAGCGACGGAACCTGACTTAATGCGCCTTCATCCTTCATGCTTATATCTTGAGGGCAATGATGTGTGGTTATGCTGCGCCCATGCAAACAATCCCAACCTAAACGCTTGCAACATACACATCGCTATGGTATACTATTTTTCGCTGGCGCGCCGAATTGGCGGTATGGCAGACGTGACGGCCTCAAAATCTGGTAGGGTCAGCAGCACCATGGAATGGGTAAATCCTTTGTTTTCAGGGCTTTGCGGGGTTCGGGTTTGAACCAAACTTGGTGGTTTCTTTTGTCCGGTTCTTTTGTTTGTCCAAGAGAGGTT
>JAVBSI010000044.1:0-16268 GCA_031556815.1 Eubacteriales bacterium
TGGGCAACTCCATAATGAAGGGCGAGGCATCCCCGTGAAACACGAAACGCTTGAGCAGCAATCCGCTGATAATGGACATCAAGACGCCAAACAGGTACAGTCCGCTCATCACCGCCACCTGGTGGCCGGGGAAGAAGGCAGCGGTAAACAGCGCGTAAATGGGCACCTTGGCCCCACAGCTCATGTAGGGGGTTAGCATGATGGTAAAGCGGCGATCCCGCTGGGTGTTCATGCTGCGCGCGCTCATCACCGCGGGCACGGTGCAGCCAAAGCCCATCATCATGGGGATGAAGCTGCGCCCGTTCAGGCCCAGCTTGCGCAGGGGTTTATCCATCAGGAAGGCGGCCCGGGCCATGTAGCCGCTGTCCTCCAGGATGGAAAGCAGCAGAAACAAAATCAAGATGGTGGGCATGAAGCTCAGCACGCTGCCCACGCCCGTCAGCACACCCTTCACCAACAAATCCTGCATCCAGGGAGCCACGCGCCAGTTCACCAGCGCGCCGGAAAGCAGATCGATGCCGCTGTCCACCAGGCCGGAAAACCCGTCCGCCACCCAGGCGCCAAAGGGACCAAAGGTGATGGCAAACACCAGCAACATCATCACCAAAAAGACCGGGATGGCCAGCACCCGGTGGGTCAACACGCTGTCGATTTTGTCGCTGGTACGGCTGGGGCCTTCCGGGTTGCGGGTCAGGCAGGTGGCCAGCATCCGCTCGATAAAGCGGTAGCGGGTATCCGCCATGACGGCGGCCCGCTCCATACCCGCCTCCTTCTCCATGGCGGTCAGGATCTCATCGATGATGTGCCGGATCTCATCGCTCAGCTCCAGTTCCTGGCTCATGGGCTCATCGCCCTCAAAGAGCTTGGTGGCCGCATACAGCGGCGTGATGCCCTTTTGCTGGGCGGGCTGTTCCACCAAATGCTGCAGGGCATGCAGAGCTTTGTGGGCTGCCCCCTGGCAAATGTCCAGCTTGGCGGGCAGCACGCGCCCTTCCGCCGTCTCCATGGCGCGGCGCACCAGCTCGTCAATGCCCTCGGCATTGCGCGCGCAGATGGCCACCACGGGAACATTCAAGGCCTTCTCCATGGCGGCAAGGTCGATCACATCCCCGTGGCTGCGTACCTCATCCATCATATTTAAGGCCACCACCACGGGGCGGCCCAGTTGCAAAAGCTGGAGCGTCAGGTACAAATTCCGCTCCAGGTTGGTGGCGTCTACAATATTGATGACAACATCGGGCTTTTCTTGGACGATGTAGTTGCGGCTGATGACCTCCTCCATGGAGTATGGGCTCAAAGAATAGATGCCCGGCAGGTCCACGATGGTCACGTCGCTATATTTTTCCGGCAGGCGTTTGGGGGGCTTGGCCCCGCCCGCTGGGCCGCCCTGCTCCCACCGTCCCGTGCCCATCCCGCCGCGTAAAGCCGGCAGGCCTAGGTGGGTCTGTTTGCCGTGGTGGTGGTGCAGCATGGTACCGGTCTTTTGCTCCACGGTCACCCCAGGCCAGTTACCCACATGCTGGTTGCTTCCGGTCAGTTGGTTGAACAGCGTAGTTTTCCCGCTATTCTGGTTTCCGGCCAAGGCAAAGGTAAAGTGCATCGTTCGGCCTCCCGGCGGCGTCAATTTTCACGGTTTTCTTCCAAAATCACAGTTTTCGCGTCCTCTATCCGCAAGGTAAGCGCATAGCCCCGCAGGTGCAGCTCCAGCGGATCACCCATGGGCGCGGTCTTTTGCAGCAAAATCGTCACCCCCGGGGTAATGCCCATATCCAGTAAATGCCTGTGCAGCGCGCCTTGGCCGCCTATGCATTTCACCACTCCGCTTTCACCGGGCTTCAAATCGGCCAAGGTCTGGGCGGTTCGTTTCTTCGCTTGGTTTGGCTGGCTCATAAACCGTCCTTTCTGCCGTCAGTACTTGATGGGCGGGATCCAAGTATCGTCCTCCCGCAGCCACTTGCGCACCTCATGCTCAATAATGTTGGCGGCAATGGCTGTTCCGTTTTCGCTGCGCAGGCGCTCGCCCACCTCCCGGGCGGCCACCCGGTAGGTTTTCACGGTTACCAGGTTATGCAGCCCCTTGGCCAGCTTGGTCGCGGTCAACTTTTCCCTGCGGATGGGCTTGGGGCCTAGGCCCAGCATGCGCACCCGCATGGCCCAAAAGGGCTGATCCCCGCCAAAGGGGACGATCAGCGAAGGCTTGCCAGCGAGAATGCCCGAGGCGGTGGTACCCGCCCCGCCATGATGGACCACGGCGGCCACATGTTGAAACAACCAGGAATGGGGCACATAGTCCACCACAAAAATGTTTTTCCGCTTGGGGATCTCCACATCCCCCCAACCGGTGGCAATCACGGCCCGCACACCGCTTTTTTCAATGGCTTCCAATACAATGCCTAAGGTCTCGCCCATGTCGCCGCTGGTCATGGAGCCAAAGCCGATATACACGGGCTTGGGGCTTGCCTTGAGGAAAGCGGCAAGCTCCGGCTCGGGCGTATATTCCTCCTGGTGGTCGTCCAGCCAGAAGCCGGTCATGTGGATGTTTTCTCCCCAGGAACGGGGCCGCGGCATCAGCAGCGGGCTGATGGCGTACAGCACCGGGATCGTGTGGCCGTTCATCCTATAGTCCGGCTCCGAAAGGAGCCGCCGGGGCGACATGCCGTGCTGCTGCCGCCACTCCTTCAAGTACACCTTTTCCAGCATGCTGATGAGCAGGTAGGCCATTTGATAGCTCATCAAATACCAGCCCTTCCCCGCTCGCTGCCCCGGCGCGGAGGAGATGGGCACCATGTTGTTTTGATCCATAGGGAAATAATGGGTCTGGATGAAGGGGATACGGCGCACCTCCGCCATGGACTGGATCACCATACCCAGGTAGGTGGATATCAGCACATCACAATCCCGGCTGGCCCGTTGCAGATCCGCCAAAAACGGCTCCAATATCTCCTGCAGGGTAATCTTGACCTGCTTGAGATAGCCTATGCCGCTGGTGCCCGGCTTCATCATATTGCTCATCAGTTTTTTCACGTCGCCGGTCAAGGGGATAAAGCGCATGCCTTCGCCCTCGATCATCTCCTGGAAATCCTCAAAGGCGCAGATCCCCACGTCATGGCCGCGCTTTGTCAGCTCCCGGCCCAGCAGCACATAGGGGCGCACATCGCCTGTGGATCCAATGCAAATCATATGATAGCGCATCATCAAGCCTCCCCGGGTCGTAAGCAAAGAAGAAAAGTCTCTAATCTTTAGTATATCGCAGGAGGCTCTGGAATGCAATGCCGTGTGTCTTTACGATTGTCTCCCTTCATGCTATAATAAGCGAACCCATGTTCAGCCCGCAAGGAGAAAAAACATGTCTCAGCTTATTTGCCTGGAGCAGGCACAGCGGTTTTTGCTCAAAAAACACGGCCTCCTGGGCCCCACTCCCTTCCAGGGCAAGGAAGGGATGCTGGCCTATGTGCGCCAGACTGGCTGCGTGCAGTACGACCCGGTGGACGTGTGCGGCAAAAGCCACGAGCTGGCTTTTCTATGCCGCATCAAGGGCTTTCACCGGGAGATGCTGCGCCAGCTTCTCTATGAGGATCGTAAGCTGCTGGACTATTGGGACAAGAATATGAGCCTGGTGCTCACGGAGGACTGGCCGTATTTTGAGCCGACGCGGCAGCGCTACCGCAACGACCCTCTCAGCAAGGAAGCCATCGACGGTGTGGCGGCGGAGGTGCGCGCCCATATCCAGACGCACGGTCCCACCGCCTCCCAGCAATTGCCCACCCAGGGTAGCGCCGACTGGTACTGGACCCGTACGTCCCTGGCCAGGGCCGCCCTGGAGAGCCTGTATTTTCGCGGGGATTTGATTATCCACCACAAGCGGCATACGGTACGCAGCTATGCCCTGGCGGAGGATCATCTGCCGTCGGAGCTGCTGGCCGCGCCAAACCCCTTTCAGGATGTGGCGGAGCAGCAAAACTGGATGGCTCTGCGGCGCATTGGGGCTGTGGGCCTGCTGTGGAACCGGCCCTCAGATGCCTGGCTTTGCATCCCGGCCTTCGCGGGCGCGGCGCGAAACACGGCCTTCAGCGCTTTGGAAAAGAAAGGAGCCATTGTGACCGTGCAGGTGGATGACCCCGACGCCTCCGGTCGGCCCCTGCCACCCCTCTATCTGCGCGCCGAAGATCAGGCTCTGCTTCAAGCCTGCGCAAAGCCCTTTACCGGAAAGAAGCAGGCGCATTTCATCGCGCCGCTGGACTGCCTGATGTGGGACCGGAAGTTGATTGACGCGCTGTTTGGCTTTGCCTACAAATGGGAGATCTACAACCCGGAGGCTCAGCGTCGTTACAGCTATTATGTGCTGCCCGTGGTCTACGGGCAGCGCTTCGCCGGGCGGGTGGAGCCCATTGCCGACCGCAAAGCCGGCGTGTTGGTGATGAAGCGGTTTTGGCCTGAAAAAGGCTTTCCCGTCACCGCAGCCTTTCAGGCAGCCATGGAGGCTGCCGCCCAGAAGCTGGCCGCCTTCCATGGTCTACCCACAGTCCAATGGCAGGACGGATTCTGGCACAACGAGCCCAAGGAAGTGTTTTTCCTTAAAGATTTAGCCAAACAACAAAAAAGGAGTGACCCCTCATGAGCAAGCAGTCTTTCGATGTATTCTTCAACTTTGACGGGAACTGTAAGGAAGCCATGGAATTCTATGCCCGGGTATTTCGCAGCGAGGTGCAGGATGCCATGACCTATGGCGACACCCCTCCCAGCGAGGGGTTTGAAGTGTCCGAGGCGGATAAAAACCGCGTCATGTATGCCAATGTGCCCATCTTTGGCTGCAATGTGATGTTCTCCGATACCCCCAGCGGCTCCCCCTATGTGCAGGGCAACAACGTCTGCCCCACTTTGGGCTCCCCGGACAAGGAGGAGATCACTCGGCTATTTGCCGCGCTGAAAGAGGGCGGCGAGGTGTACATGGATCTGGCCCCCACCTTCTTTAGCAAGCTGTTCGCCATGGTGCAGGACAAGTACGGCATCATCTGGCAGCTGAGCTACACCGGGGAGTAAGCCGTTGACCTACGCACACCCTGCCCCCGGCCTGTTCCTTTCCCGGCCCAACCGCTTCATCGCCATGGTGGAGGTGGGGGGCCAGGCTTTGCGTTGCCATGTCAAGAACACCGGCCGCTGCAAGGAGCTGCTGCTTCCCGGTGCTCGGCTCATCCTGGACAGGGCGGAAAATCCCCTGCGCGCTACCCCGTATGACGTGGTGGCCGTGTACAAGGGTGATACCCTCATCAATATGGACAGCGCCGCCCCCAACAAAGCCATGCATGAGTATCTGCTAAGCGGCGGCTTTGCAAAGGGCCTCACCTTGGTGAAGCCCGAAGCCAAGTATGGGGATTCCCGCTTTGATTTTTTCGCCCAGGGAAAGGACAAAAGGCTCTTCATCGAAGTCAAGGGCTGTACGCTGGAGGAGAACGGCGTAGCCCTGTTTCCCGACGCCCCCACGCTACGGGGCGCCAAGCACCTGCGGGAGTTGGGCAACGCCGTTTTAGAGGGCTATGAGGCCCATGCGGTGTTCGTGATTCAAATGAAGGGCTGCGCCGTATTCCGGCCCAACCGCCGCACAGATCCGGCCTTTGCCGACGCGGCCTTGGCGGCGGCAAAGGCCGGGGTGCGCATCACCGCCATGGATTGTATCGTGACGGAGGGCGGCATGGTGATCGACGCGCCAGTTCCCGTGGAGCTATAGCGTTTGCTGGACTCACCTTCCCCGCCTGTGTCACACATGATGCGGCGTCCCCGCATCAATGGCCGGGGGCACAAACATCACAGGCCCTTTGCCCTATCTGGGGGCATGGCCGGTATGCGCCCGTTGACTTGGTACTTCAGGGTATGTGCCGGAACCCAAGCCCGGTAGCTCTGCTTGGTGGTCGTCCACTCCACTTGCGCATAATCGTTCTCCATGGCCATAACCGTTACGGTCTGGCCTTTGTCCACTGTCAGGCTGCCATACGTGTCATACCCTGCCCCTGGGCCATACATGGCCTTGGAGGTGGCGATCACCTTGACCCTTTCCGCAAGGGGCTCCTCTCCAGGCAGGCTGGCCAGATCCACCGTCGCGCTATCAAAGCGCTTGAGCCCCGTATAAACACGTCGCAGCTTGTTTCCGTAGAGAACCTCGCACTGGATCCAACAAACCCCTCCGTGGTCATAGGCCTGCGAAATCACACGCACATACTCGTCCTTGACCTTATAAGTGCCCGTTTCTCTATACTTGGTGCCCGGCCCGCTTCGGGTGGGCAGGTTGTCTATGGTCAGGGCTTCGATAAAGCCCCCTTCAGCGCCATTTTGTCCGAAGGATGGCGTCGCCGCAGACAGGCTATCCTCAGCCGCCGCCATGCCGCCCATACCCATGACGCACAGGCAGACCAGCAAAAGTAGCATCGCTCGCGTGAAAAGTGGTTTTTCCATATGGTCCATCTCTCCCTTCTACAAACAAACTAGGATTGGGGTCGTCTTTTTCCGCATCTCTACAACCAGTATATGCTCCCCTGTGGAGGATGTCCACCCAAAATTTTCCATCAGACACGCCCTGGCCAAGGCTGTTTGGGGAAAAGAATGCGTCTTGCATAATACCCGCGTTGGACTATAATAGATCATAGCGTTGCCTATAGGCAGACTGCGGAAAGGACAATCGTCCCGCATGAATTTGAGTGTTTTTCTCAGCGATGGTATCCGGGGGATTGCCGCTACCATCGGACATTTTTACCTACAAGATTCCCAAAGCCGTTCCTTCGTGCTGCAACTGGCCCACAACGCCCGCGCCAGTGCCAAGGCGCGCGCCCGGTATGAAAAGAAGGGGGTTCATATCCCGCCTTTCCTGATTGCCAGCATTGCCTCCCAGTGCAACCTGCGCTGCCCCGGATGCTATGCCCGCGCCAACGGAAGCTGTGGCGAAACGGGCCAGACCTGCGCAAGTAACGCGGCGGAACCTTCCCCATGCGCAGCCCCCGGCGATTTGACCGCCGCCCAGTGGGGGCAGGTCTTCCGCCAGGCGGAAACCCTGGGCATGTCCTTTGTGCTACTGGCCGGAGGCGAACCCCTGATGCGGCGGGATGTACTGGAAGAAGCGGCGGCGGTGCCGGCTCTCGTTTTCCCCATTTTCACCAATGGCACGCTGCTGGATGAAACCTATCTGACGTTTTTCCACAGGAACCGCCACCTGATTCCCGTGCTGAGCATTGAAGGAGACGCAGCCCAGACCGACGCCCGCCGGGGGAGGGGGGTGGCCCTCCAGGTGGAGCAGACCATGGCCAGGCTCAGCGCTCTGGGCATTCTCTTCGGGGTGTCCATCACCGTCACCGCAGAAAACATGGAGGCCGTAACGGAGCCCGCCTACACCACCGGCCTGCGGGAGCAGGGCTGCGGCGTCGTTTTCTTCATTGAATACGTACCCGCCCAGGAAAGCACCGACCATCTGGTCCTCTCTCCCCAAAGCCTCGCCATCCTGAAAGCCAAGGTGGAGGCTCTGCGTCAAGACAAGCAAAACGCGGGCATCAACTTCCTTTCCTTCCCCGGAGATGAGGACAACATGGGCGGATGCCTCGCTGCCGGTAGGGGTTTCTTCCATATTAACGCAGCCGGTGGCGCGGAGCCCTGCCCCTTCTCTCCCTTCTCCGTGCTTAACGTACGGGATCATCCCTTGCTGGAGGTTATCCAGTCTCCCTTCTTTTCCAGCATCCGCCAGATCAGCGCGGCGGAGGCCGTCAGCCACCGGGGCGGTTGCACACTCTTTGAGCACCGGGATCAGGTGATGGCGGCCTTGGCCGCGCAGCCCTAGCCCGCCACTGATGAAAGGAGCTTTCCCATGCAAACCATCATGGAATCCATTTTTGACATTGCCTATCTGATTGGCGTCATCACCCTGGGCGTGTTCATCCTCAAAAAAGCCGCCGGTCGCAAGCAATATCTCCTCTTTGGCGCCATGGCCATTGTGCTGGGCTGCGGCGATGCCTTCCACCTGATACCCCGCATCGCGGCGCTGCTGGCCGTGGGCAGCGCTTCCCTGCCTGCCTTCGCCCCCTACCTGGGCGTTGGCAAACTGATCACCTCCATCACCATGACGGCCTTTTATGTGATGCTGTACCATGTGTGGCTTGCCCGCTACCCCGCGCCCCGCGCAAAGGCGCTAACGGTCTGCGTCTACGGGCTGGCCATCGCCCGCGTCGTGCTGTGCCTGATGCCCCAAAACCGGTGGATGGATCTGGACGCGCCGCTGAGCTGGGGGATCTATCGCAACATTCCCTTTGTGCTGCTCGGGCTCCTCATCATCGTTTTGTACTACCGCCGCCGCGAGGATAAGCCTTTTTGCCACATGTGGCTCGCCATCGCGCTCAGCTTTGCGTTCTATCTCCCCGTGGTGCTTTTTGTCGATACCATCCCCCTGCTGGGCATGCTGATGATCCCCAAAACCTGTGCCTATGTGTGGATGGTGTGGATGGGCTGCCGGGCTGTTTGCGCCAAGGAAAGCCTGCCAACACCTTGATTCTGGGCCCATAGAAGCCCCGGCGCGCAGCTTGACCACACCGTTAATCTATGGGATAATAGCTGTTGTTGATGGATCAGGTGGATGCGGTGGCGTTGGCTCCGCCTTCCTCCCTGCATTTCGCTTTTGTTTCCAGTTGCAATTCCGGCGTAATTGCCACTATGTCCGTCGGCAAAACCGCGCAAGGCCAGATCCGCAATAACGATACCCTTCCCCACCGCTTGCTGATCCGGGCCAAGGCGACCCAGTGATCGTCTGCCCGTGGGCGGGCTTTCTCCTGGCATCATTCAAAAGGAGCGATGAAACCGTGGGCGTAGCATTCCTAGACCTGAAAAGACAGTATGAGAAACTGAAGGATGAGCTGAATCCCATCGCCATCGAGGCCCTGGGCTCCGGGGTGTATGTGGGCGGCAAATATGTGGCTGATTTTGAAGATAACATGAAGGCGTATTTGGGCGCCAAGCACGTCATCGCCTGCGCCAACGGCACCGACGCGCTGGTATTGGCCTTGCGCGCGTGCAACCTACAACCCGGCGATGAGGTGATCACCTCTCCTTTCACCTTCTTTGCCACTGCCGAGGCCATTGCCTCCATCGGCGCCATCCCGGTTTTTGTGGATGTGAACGACTCGGATTTCAACATCAATCCCATTGAGATCGAAAAGAAAATCACCTCACGCACGAAGGCTCTGGTACCCGTGCACATCTTTGGCACTCCTTGCGATATGGACGCCATCAACGGCATCGCCCAAAAACACGGCCTGCGCGTGATCGAGGACGCGGCCCAAGCCATTGGCAGCGAGTACAAAGGACGCAAGATCGGCACCACCGCCGACATCGGCTGCTTTTCCTTCTATCCTACCAAAAACCTGGGCTGCTTCGGCGACGGCGGCATGGTAACGACCAACGATGACGATCTGGCCACCATCTTGTTGGCCCTGCGGGAACATGGCGCCGCCAAAAACGGCGCCAGATCCCGGGAACTGCTCTACGGCATTCAGGATGCCCATGCGGCCGAGATGACCGCCTCCGCCGACGCGCTATACAATCCCTATAAATATTTCAACTACATCATCGGCTACAATTCCCGGCTGGACGCGCTGCAGGCAGCTCTGCTAAGCGTGAAGCTGAAATATTTGGACGAGTTCAACGCGGTTCGGGCCAAAGTGGCGCAAAAATACGACCAGCAGCTCAAGGATCTGGTGGTGATTCCCACCCACGACGCCCAGGTGAAGACCTGCTATCACCAGTACGCCATCCGTACCCCCAAGAAGGAGCAGATGGGCGAATACCTGTCCCAGAAGGGTATTGGGTCCGGAGCGTTCTATCCGGTACCCTTACACCTGCAAAAAGCTTTTGAAAGCCTGGGCTACCAGAAGGGCTCTTTGCCCGTGGCTGAGAAGATTGCCAACCAAACCGTGTGCCTGCCTATTTTTCCCGAGCTGACCGATGCCGAGGTGGACGAAGTCATCGCCGCCGTCCGCGCGTGTGTTAAAGGCGAAGCGTAAGAGCCGTTTGTATCCATCCCGCCGCCGGTGCCACCGATCGGGTCTTCCCGGGCGATGGCAGCAAGGTATGGAACTTGGCCCAGCCGAGGAAAACAGGTGAACCCCACGTTGGTCCGGGAGCCTCCTTTGGCGCTGGTAGCGTGGTAACCCAAGGATGTGCCCGCTTATGCCCTGGTGGACAACACCGCCCGGGTCATCGTGGCATGGATCAGCCGGGCAGGCGCTTGGCTCCGGGTGATGGGGCGCGTGCAGGCTGTGACCAGGAAAAAGGGGAGATATTGACAAATACCTGTTTTGTTGTTAGATTACCGTTTGGAGGTTTGTTGTTGGATTAGCATTTGGAGATGTTCCAAAATGGATCATTCATCGCCTCAACAGACCTTTGGCAAACGCTGGCTCGCCAACCTTGCAAACCGTTGGGCTCCGCTTCCAACACACCCCTCCATCTGCTTGATCCTGGATGCGTGCCCGGTGCTCGTCAGCCACAGCATGCTGGCGTGTATGCATTTTCCCGGTTTGAACGATGATGCTGGAAGAAACGATGCCTTAGTTGCCATGGACCCGGATACCTACAAGTCCCAATATGAGGGCAAGAACTGGGATGTTTTCTCCGCTGAGCAAAGCTATTTCCAGGGAAACACCCTCTATCTTTGTACCTATTAACCCCAGAGCCACATGTAAGCAAGGGGATCGTGCATGAAGCGACCGCCAACCTCCACGCCGCGCCTTTGGAATCGACTTTCCCATACAGCTCCCATCGGTGGCACCGCCATTCGACCTACATTTTTGCTGATTGCGGATTTTTTATTGGTTTTTCTTTGCTACGGTTTGTTCATCCGTACCCATCATCAGGCAGATACGTATATGTATGCCATTAGTCCTGACCAGCTCGTGCCATTTCCACTGGGAGCCGGTCGTCCTGTCTCCGCTTTCATCTTATGGCTTACCAATTCCATCGGTTTGTCTGGCGACAACAGCCAACCCCTGTCCGTTTGCCTGCTGATGGCAGCGGTGGCTTTTTGCGTCTGGTGGCTTTCAATCATCCTTTTGCGAGAGTTTCACTCACCCACCTTGACCCATGTCATCACAGTTCAGGCGGGCGTGCTGTTGTCCCTTGTCAATGTTTTTTTTGTCAGCTGGTTTATGTTTGCGGAGTGCTCCGCCTACATGGCGGTGGGCATTTGCGCAGCCGTCATAGCCGTTCGCCTGCTGCTCATTGATAAACAGCTGAAAGGGACCTTGCTTTCTTTTTTGTGCCTCATCATTGCCACTGAAATCTATCAAGTGTATGCTCAATATTTTGTTGTTTTTGGCCTGATCTTGGTGCTCCTGCGCCAACGCTTCGAGATGAGCCGCCAAACCGTTTGGCAAATCCTGCGCGTCCTGCTGGTTGCTTTAGCTGCCTTGTTGCTCAATATGCTCTTGATCAAAATCGTTTTTCAGCTGACTAGCATGCGCGATGACCGTTTGCCGGTTTATTCTTTGGATATCATATGGCAAAACATCCAAAAGACATATCAATACTTACGGTGGTTTGTTTTGAACACCCAGGAACTCATGCCCAAGTATACCACGCCCTTGGCCTATGCCATCGTTTTTGGTTGCCTTCTCTATGCCGGCATTCGCAAAGGCAAACGTGGCTTGCTAAGCGTCCTGCTGGTTATCACCGTTTTTGCGGGGTCTGTTCTGCTCATTTATGCTCCACATTTATTAACCTCCCGTTGGGGCCCCACTGAGCGGACCCTGTTTGTTCTCTTTGCCCTATTTTCATTGCTAAGCTTTTCCGCTTTGGTTCTTAGCCAAAGCAAGCATCTCCATCGAATCCTTGCCCTTGTCAGCGTTTGTTACTTAGTGCTCAACATCTACTGCGCGCAAAACATCGCCATGGATCAGTTCATCACCAACGCGCTGGACAAAGAGTATGCCCTCAACGTACTGCAAACCATTGACGATCACGAAAAAGAAACCGGCGTCACCATCACCAAAATTGCCAGAGAATTTGACGCCGACCCCACGGCGTTCTACGATGATTATATTCAATACTATATGTTTGACACCAATCTGAGCACGCACTACAATTGGTGGGCTTGCATCCATCTGCTCAATTATTATGGAGGGAATCGCTATACCAGCGTCCCGATGGATCCTGACATATATGCCCAAGCCTTTGAGGGGAAAAACTGGGATGCCTTCGACCCATCAGCCATTTACTTCCAAGAAGATACCGCCTATCTTTGCATTTACTAGCACCACCAAAATGGTAAGAATTTTGATGCGTCCGGTTCTTCAAAAGAAAAACCCCATACGGCGCTTTGCCTTTTCTTTTTAAAACTTCTGGACGTACATCAAATAAGCCGTCCACTGTCAGCCGTATTTGGGATGGCCCTATGGATGTGTCACCGCCGTATATGTCGCCAGCTGCTTTTGGCGCTGTTGGGTTATGCCTCCTGGGAGACTGCTTTCACCGTGAAATGGGCGGATATGGGGCCTGATCTTTTCACGAAACGCTATTACCGTTGGAACTGGGATGCCTTTCCCCTGGAGGAGGAGCCCTGCTTTGTGGAGAATACCTTTTCCCTGTGGCCCTATTCGTTCCCAATTGCGCATCTTGATTGGAAAGGAAAAAACAATGCGAACACCCATTTCAAAACGGAGCTTCCCACAGCGGCTTGCTGCCTCCCTCACCAACCCCATAGGCGATACCGCCATCCGGCCCTATCATTTGTTGTTAGCTGATATCCTGTTGGTTCTGCTCAGCTACGGCTTGTTCCTGCGCATGCATTTTTCGGTGGATTCTTACCGCAACATTTATGACCCATCCATCCACCAGTATGTTTACACGGCAGCCGGTCGGCCGGTTTCTGCCGCCATCATCGCCTTTTTGGAAAATTTGCTACACATTCACGGTGTATTCAGCCAGCCTCTGTATACCCTGTGTCTGATGGGAGCCGTGGTGTTGTTTGTTTGGCGGCTGTCCCTCATGATTCTCAAGGAACTTGGGCAGCCCAGCCCGCTTCAAATTTTGGTGGTGCAGGCTGCGATGCTGCTGTCCCTGGTGAATGTCTATTTTATGGATTGGTTCATGTATGCCGAATGCTCCAATCTAATGGCCGTCGCCGTCCTGCTGACCCTGTGCGCCGTCCGCTGCCTTTTGCTGAAAAACCAAATCTGGGCAACGGTATGTTCCTTCCTGTTTTTAATTCTGGCCACCAACGTGTACCAGGTCTACTTTGAACTTTATGTGGTTTTCGCACTGCTGCTGGTGCTGGTTCGCCATCGCTTTACCCTCACCCGCCAGGCGTTTTTCCAATGCCTGCGCGTCTTGCTGTTGGCGCTAGCCGCCATCGCCGTCACCCTTGTGATCACCAAAATCCTTGAAAACTTTGTGGATGCCATGGATTCCCGGCACGCCACTTCTTCGGCCAAAAAAATCATGGAAAACCTGAAGGCGATTTATCACTATCAACCCACCCTCTGGATCGATTCCTATGGCCTGCTGCCCAGGTTCAGTACCTTGGGGGTTTTTCTAGCGCTGGTGGGTTGCCTGGGATATACGGGGCTGAAGGAAAACAAGCAAAACCTGTCCCGTGTACTGCTGACGCTGCTGGCCTTTTGCCTGTGCTATGGCGTGCTGTTTGCCCCGCATATCGTGGCCGGTGGCCTGTGGATGCCCGAAAGAACCTTCCTTGTTTTCTTTTCCTTATTTACGCTGCTGGCAGTTGCGGTGGTGACGCTCAGCAAGCGGGTCGTCATCCACAAAATCGTTGCCGTCCTCATCGTGTGTTATCTGGCGCTCAACATCTGGGCCGTGCAAAACATCGCTATGGATCAATTCATCACCATGGCATTGGATAAAGAGTACGCCTTACATGTCAATCGCGCCATCCAGACCTATGAGGAGGAGCAGGGTATCACCGTCGCCAACATCGCCGCAGTGTGCGATGCCGAACCCACCACCTACTATTCTGACTATATCCGCTTTTACACCCATGATACCAACAAGAGCGCCAAATCTCTGGATTGGTGCATTTCTTACGCACTGAATTATTATGCCAGCCACCGCTTCACAATCACGGACATGGACCCGAAGGTCTATCAGGCGTATTTTGAAGGTCAAAACTGGGATGCCTATGCCCCGGAGCAGGTGGTGATCCAGGGTGACACCGCCTATGTGTGTACATACTAGGCCTCGTGCCGCTAAAACCAAGCCGGTGGTTTTTCATATGCGGGCATAGCTCTAGGCTATCAGCCGCACCTTACGTGGCGTAAAGCGGCCTGACTACATCAAAGGGGGTGCCTGCATCCCGTTAACGGGTTATCATTGTCATCCGTTCTCCCGCTTGATCCTCTTGAAGCTGATTTTCAATGCACTCCTCAAAGCTCCTTTCATTTTTTTCTGCCACATCCACGTAGTATGCCCTGCGCCAAAATGCTCTATATTGATACTTGAATTGCAATGCCGGAAACTGCTCATAGATCATTAAAATGCTTGCAAAAGGAACTTTTCGATCCTGTTCAAAGGCACAAGCCTTTTTCAAAACCACTGGTTTAGCCAGTGGTTTTGAGGTAACAAAAAAGCAGCAGGGTTTCCCCCGCTGCTTTTGGCCTTAGCGGCTGTACTTGGGCCGCTTTGTGTAAGTGGTATGGAGCAGCTTGTGCGCTTTATGGCTGTTGGGCTTATCCAGGAAGTCCGCATAGATCTTTTGGATCTGTGGGTTTTCGTGGCTCTTACGGATTGCCTTGGCCGCGTCCTCGTTGTAGAGGGCTTTGGCGCGTTCTACCCGGATGTCCGTAAAGGAACGGATGGACGAGGGCACGATGGGTTGGCCGCCGCCGTTGACACAGCCGCCGGGGCAACCCATCACCTCAATAAAATGATATTGTTTCTTGCCGGCCTTTATATCGTCCAGCAGCTTGGCAGCTTGGCTGGTGCTGTGAGCCACTGCCACATTCACATCCATTTTGCCAATCTTAACCGTGGCTTCTTTGATGCCATCCACGCCGCGCACAGCGGTGAAGTTCACATCCTTTAGCTCTTGGTGGGTGATAACCTCGTAAGCGGTGCGCAACGCCGCCTCCATTACGCCGCCGGTGGCGCCGAAAATCACGCCCGCGCCAGAGCTTTCGCCCAGCATGTCGTCAAAGTTCTCATCAGGCAGGTTCACGAAGTCGATGCCCGCTTCCTTAATCATCTTGGCTAATTCCCGGGTGGTGATCACCACGTCCACGTCCGGATAGCCGTTGCCGGACAGCTCGGGGCGCTTGGCTTCAAATTTCTTGGCGGTGCAAGGCATCACAGATACCACCACAATGTTTTTGGGATTCAGCTTGGCTTTATCAGCGTAATAGCTCTTGACCATGGCGCCTTCCATCTCATGGGGAGATTTGCAGGTGCTTAGGTTGGGCAGGAATTCGGGGTAATAGTGCTCGCAGAATTTTACCCAACCTGGAGAGCAGCTGGTAATCATGGGCAGGTCTTCTTGATTGATGATGCGGTCCACCAGCTCGTTAGCTTCCTCCATGATGGTAAGGTCGGCGGCGAAGTCCGTATCAAACACCTTGTCAAAACCGAGGCGACGCATTGCAGAAACCATTTTACCGGTGACGCTGGTGCCCATGGGCATGCCGAACTCCTCTCCCAAAGCGGCACGCACCGCCGGGGCGGGCTGCACCACCACATGCTTGGTCTCGTCGTTCAGGGCAGCCCAAACCATGTCCGTCTCTTCTTTTTCACGCAATGCGCCTACGGGGCATGCCGTAATGCATTGGCCGCAGTTGATACAGGCCATGTCCGCCAGTTTTAGCTCCCAGGGGGATTCAATCGCGGTATGGAAACCACGATTGACAGGGCCAATGACCCCCACTTTTTGCACATTGCCGCAGGCGCCGACACAGCGGCGGCACAGCACACACTTGTTGTTGTCCCGCACGATGGAGGGAGATACATCATCCACGCTATAAACGTTCATCTCCCCTGCAAAACGGTCTCCATTTTCCACGCCCAGATCCAAACAGAGCTTTTGCAGCTCGCAGTTTTGGCTGCGCACGCAGGAGAGGCATTTTTTGTCATGGTTGCTTAAAATGAGCTCTAGGTTGACCCGGAGGGCTTCACTGACCTCGGGTGTGTTGGTCTTGACCTCCATGTTGTGGGCCACAGGAAGCACACAGGCCGGCTGCATAGAACGAGCGCCGCTATCCTCCTCGCATATGCGGCAGTTGCCGGTCTCATTCACGCCTTTC
>JAVBSI010000082.1:0-7948 GCA_031556815.1 Eubacteriales bacterium
GCCAACCCCAGCGTAATGCCAACAAGCTGCCGCTTCACCTCCAGCAGCGCGTCTCCCTGATCCACCGCTTGGTAGTACGTAGCGCTAAACAGCGCCACTAGGCCACAGAGCAGCAGCAGTACCACAACGGTGAGCAGCGTCTTGTCCACCGGCGGCCGGGCAAAGCCTAGCCGTTTTTTGGGCCTATGTTGGCTCGTCTGCGCCCATGCTTCCTGGGTATGCAAAAGCCCCACCCCCTCGTCAAAGATGCATGATCTTTCGTATGCGGTCTTTCCCTTGGGGGCAAGGGCTTTTGTATTTAGGACAGTTGGTTCACCAGCTCTTTGAATACCATACCTCGGTGCTCGTAATCCCGGAACATGTCAAAGCTGGCACAGGCGGGAGATAGCAACACATTGCCGCCGGATATCGCCAGATCACGGGACTTTTGAATGGCGTCCTCCATGCTGTAGGACCGGGTCACAGCATGGAAGCCAACCTGCGCCAAGATGTCCAGTATCTGTTTAGAAGTTTGCCCAATCAATACTACATGTTCAATGTTTCCGCTTTTCATGATTTCCTGGCATAAGGGCTCAAAATCCGTATGCTTATCATAGCCGCCCAGAATCATCACGGTAGGCACTTTCATGCTTTGCACAGCCTTGATGGTACTGTCCACGTTGGTGCCTTTGCTATCATTGATGTATGTTACCCCCTGAAAGACCCGCACCCTTTCGATGCGGTGTTCCACCCCGGTAAAGGACTGCAAGGTATGGCGTATGACCTGGGGTGGCACACCCATCCAGGATGCAATGGCGCTAGCCGCCAGCGCATTTTCCAAATTATGTGACCCTGGAATGAGGATCATATCCGCATCGCAGATGGAGTGTGATTCTCCATCGCAGGTATAGACGATTTTGTTCCCATCCACGTAAGCGCCGTTTTCTACGGTTTGGGTTCGGCTGAAAAACAAGATTTTGCTTTTGATCTTTCCCGCCATTTTGGAAACCGCGGGGTCGTCCAGGTTCAACACAGCCACATCATTTTCCTGCTGGTTTTCAAACAAGCGCTGTTTGAGTTTTGTGTATTGGGCCATGGTTCCGTGACGGTTCAGATGATCCTCGGAGATGTTCAGCAATGCGCCAACCTTGGGCCGAAAGGTCTTGATGGTTTCCAGCTGAAAGCTGGAAACCTCGGTAACCAAGATGTCGTCCTTTTTGCTATTCATGGCCACAGCTGAAAGCGGATATCCGATGTTGCCCGCCACATAGGTCATGCGGCCGGCGTTTTCAAAAATTTTACCCACCAGCGTGGTGGTGGTGGTTTTGCCATTGGTGCCCGTGATGGCGATGACATCCCCTTGGAGCAGCGAGAACGCCAATTCCAACTCCCCAACGAGAGGTATGCCCTTGTCCTTGACCGCCAGCACGATGGGCGCGTCGATGGGCACGCCCGGGCTGATGACCACCAGATCAATGCCCTCCAGCAACTTCACAGGATCTTCCCCCAGACGAAATTCGCAGGGGGTGTGGAGCAACTCGTCCAACTCGCCGTTAAAACCATCCAACTTTTTCGTATCCGACAAAACCGGAAGGCCGCCGTGATGCAGCAACAATTGTGCCGCAGCTATACCGCTACGGGCCATACCTACAACCAAAACCCGCTTTTTTTCAACTTTCAAAGGACCCACCTCCATTTCATCCTAGTTTACGGAAGCAGTTGAACGGAAAGAAGCGCAATCACCGATAAAATCGTGGTGACAACGGAGTACATCAGTACGATTTGTGGCTCCTTCATGCCGGAAAGCTCAAAATGATGATGGATGGGCGACATTTTGAAGATGCGTTTGCCGTGGGTCAGCTTGAAATACCCCACCTGCAACAGCACTGAAACCGAGGACATCACCATGGTAAAGGCGATCAGCAACAAGTACAGCGGCATACGCAGCAGCATAGCCATACCCACCGTGGCGCCGCCGATAAACATGCTGCCGGTGTCCCCCATGAATACCAGGGCTGGATAGCGGTTGAACCGCAAAAAACCGATGCAACCACCGGCCAGTGCCATGGCAAAAATGGCAATGTTTTGATGGTTGCCAGTAAAAGCTGGGCTCAGCGAACCCACTGCTCCCATGGATACAAATACCGCCATGAGGGCCCAGGCAATGCTCCCTACCGCCGTTACGCTGGACAGCAGCCCGTCCAGGCCGTCCTGGAGGTTGGCGCTGTTGATGATGAACATGATGACCAAGGTCATCAGCGGAATGTAAAAGAAGCCCAGGTTCCACTCTGTTCCCCAAAAGGGAATCAAGATTTTGCTGCCCACCATGGGGTGAAGATAGCAATAGGTGGAAAACGCCACGCCGATGAGCACTTGGCCCATCACCTTTTGCCACCAAATCAAGCCTAGACTGCGTTTTTTGACCACTTTGATGTAGTCGTCGATCAAACCGATCAGCATGGCCAGCAAGGAGAGCAGCACCAGCGCCAGCAAAAAGTCGTTCACGCCATACCATGGGCCATGAAGAACCAACGCTACCAGGCAGGTGACTACCACAAACATGATGCCACCCATGGTGGGTGTGCCCTGCTTGGTTTTATGGCTTTCCGGCCCAAGCTCGTAGATGGTTTGTCCAAACTTCAGCTTGCGCAGCACAGGCAACACGCGCGGCCCGATGAGCAGCATGGCCACCGCTGCCAGCGCCAGGGCAGCAATTAAACGCAGCATGCCTTATCACTCCTTGGAGGATGGTAACTTTGAGGCATCTTGTGGCGTTTCTCCCCGGATTTCCGCCAGCAACTCCCGTACCACCACTTTTTCGTCAAAAGGACGCTTCACGCCCATCACATCCTGATAGGTTTCGTGGCCCTTGCCAGCCAGCACAATCACATCCCCCTCCTGGCCCATGGTCAGCGCGTGCCGGATGGCCTCCCGCCGGTTTTCAATCATCACGTACTGCCCTTTTGTCCGCTGCATGCCCTTTTCAATGGACCGCAGAATAAGATGAGGATCCTCGGTGCGGGGGTTATCGCTGGTAAGGATGGAGAAATCCGCCCATTTGCCGCCGATTTCGCCCATCAAGGGCCGCTTGCCTTTGTCTCGGTCTCCCCCACAGCCAAACAACGCGATGACGCGATTTCGGGTAAAAGCACGAACGGTGGTCAGGATATTCTCCAGCGCGTCCGGCGAGTGAGAATAGTCCAGGATGACCCGATAAGGGGTTTGGGTATCCAACATTTCGATGCGACCTGGCACCGCTTTTACGCTTTCCAGCCCATCCTTGATAGCCTTCCCATCGATTCCTAAAATCATCGCCAGGGAAGCTGCCGCTAAAGCGTTGTACACGTTGAACATGCCGGTCATCTGCATATGTACGGTCATGCTTTCCAGCCCCCGCAGAAAAATGTCAAAAGACACGCCTTCCTCCGTGATCTCAATATCTCGAGCGAACACATCGGCATTGGCGCTGATGCCATAGGTGAGGAAGGGGATTTTAATATCCTCCATAATACCGGCAGTAGTCTCCTCATCCACATTCAGCGCGGCGTTGCGCACGGCACCTTGGGTAAAAAAACTTTTTTTGGTGGCAAAGTAGTTTTCCATGGTGTGAAAATAGTCCAGGTGATCCTGCGACAAGTTGGTATAGCAGGCGGCTTCAAACACCAAGCCGTCCAAGCGGTGCATGTCAATTGCATGGGCGCTGACCTCCATGCTCACGGCCTGTACACCGGCGTCCAGCATCTGCCGAAAACAACGGTGTAGGTCAATGGGATCAGGCGTGGTCAGGTTGCTTTTGATGTTTTGGTTGCCGATCATGTTGCCGGTGGTACCGATGAGACCGGTTTTGAAGCCGGCTTTTTCCAATACGGACTTAAGTAAGAAGCTGGTGGTGGTTTTTCCCTTGGTGCCGCTGACACCTACCAGTCTCATTTGTTTGGCAGGATGGCCAAAGAATGCCGAGGCAATAAACGCCATGGCGGAACGAACGTTATCCACAAGGACTTGAGGCAGGGCACAGTTGTCGATGATCCGCGATACGACCAGCGCAACGCAACCGTTTGTTTGGGCCTGGGGCACAAAATCATGGGCATCAAAGCGCGCACCGGAAATGCAGAAGAAAAGTCCGTTTTGGATCTGATCCCTGCTGTCGATCACCAACTCGTCAATGGCGATTTCCAGGCTTCCTTTTGTCTCCATGATTCCAGGAACAGAGACCAGCAGTTCTTTCAGCAGCATCCGTCATACCTCCATCACCAGTCGTTTGCCATCTGAAAATGGACCGTTACCACTTGCCCAGGCGGTACAAATTCACCCGCCGCGGGCTGCTGTAATACCGAGAACCCGCTTCCCTCAATGATCATTTCCAGACCCCTTTGCCGAAGCAGCCGGGCGGCCTGCACGATGGGAAGCCCGCCCAAGTCCGGGACGCAAACCAGTTCTTCCACCTGTGCGGTATCTTGCGGGTAGGTATAGAGCATAACCTGCCCATTAGAAACCAATTTTGCTCCGGCGGAGGGCATTTGCGCAGTAACGGTGTCTCCCTCCCCGTCGGCTAGCACGGTAAAGCCCATGCTCCCCAAAGTTTTGCGGGCCTGCCAAAGGGGCTGGTCTAGCATATCGGGCACGGTCACCTCTACCTGTGGGGCTCCGTCGGAAGGTTGACAACCAATATAAGGTAACACATCCGCTAAGATTTGTCTAGCGAAAGGAGCAGCTGTGGTGCCGCCATAATCCACCGGCATATCGGCTTCATCCACAATCACCAGCAAGGCAATTTTGGGGTCATTGGCTGGGGCAAAGCCAAAGAAGGAACCAATGTGCACGTCGCGTACGATTCGGCCATTTTTGTAAACTTGGGCTGTGCCGGTCTTGCCCCCAATGCGGTAGCCGGAGATGGCCGCGTTTTTAGCCCCGCCATTCACGACCACGTTTTCCAGCAACTCCCGCATGGTTTGGGAGGTTTGCTGAGAAATAGGGATCGATACTACCTTGGGCTGGGTGCGGTAGATCACCTGTGCGTCCGCCGAAATGGCTTCCTTTAGCAGGTAAGGCCGCATCAGCCGACCGCCGTTGATCACCGAGCAAGCAGCGGTAATCAGTTGCAAGGGGGTGACAGCCACGCTTTGCCCAAAACCGATGCGCGCCAGATCCACATTCTTGACGGACTGTAACGGGATTAGTATACCACTTCCCTCCCCCTGCAAGTCAACTTGTGTGCGAGTGCCCAGCCCAAAGGATTTTAGATACTTGTACATGCGCTCCTGTCCCAGGCGAAGGGCCAGTTCCACAAAGACCGGGTTGCAGGAGTTTTGCAGGCCTTGCGCCATGGTCTCCGCCTTGTGCGGGCTTCCCCAGCAGCGGATGGTATCGCCGTCCACATTGATTTTGGCGCTGCAGTAGAAGGTATCGGAAGGGGTGGTGACGCCGCTGTCAAGGGCCGCCGCCGCCGTTAGCACCTTGAAGGTGGAGCCCGGCTCATAGGCATCGGAGATCAGCTTGATGCGCATCAGGTCTTGCAGCGTTTCCACATCGTCTCGAGGCGGGTTGTTGGGGTCGTAATCCGGCTTGGAGCACATGGCCAGGATGGCGCCGGTATAAGGATCCATGGCGATGACATGCACAGCCCGCGCTTTGTTTACCTGGAAGCACTCACGCATGGCCTTCTCGCATATCTCTTGGATATTGGCATCGATGGTGAGCCGCAATGTGCTGCCCTCTTGAGGTTCCACGTAGAGGTTTTCGCTATCGTAAAGAGCCTGAGCTTTGCCATCAATGCTGGTGAGGCTTCGCCCGGCAGTTCCACGCAGCAGCGCCTCATACTGCTGCTCTAATCCAGACTGGCCAACGCTGTCGATGTTCGTCAGCCCAAGGGTTTGCACCAGAAATTCACCTTTGGGGTATGATCTGCGCACATCCTCGTCAAAGATCAACGCGGTCAAGGAAGCGATATCCCCTTGGGTATCATCGGCCTTCATGGAACGCAGCGTGTCCACCTGTTCCCGGGGTACCTGGCGCTTGAGCATGATGGAGGCCTTGCTCTTGTCCGCCAGCTTTGCCTGAACTGATTTGTCCGACAAGCCTAGCACAGGACAGATGGCTTGGGCAAACAGCGCAGCATCCTTTACCTTGCGGGGATTCACGCTGACGATATAAGCGGTGGCGCTCATCACCAGCACCTGGCCGTGGCTGTCCTGAATGTCACCCCGGCGAGCATAAACAAGGCCTTCGCGAGTCCATTGCCTGATCCCCCGCTGGGTTAGAGACACGGATTCCACCGTGGCTAGCGTTCCCAATCGCACCGCCAGGATCCCAAATAAGAAAACCAAGGTGATGAGCAGGACCAGCACTCGTTTTCGAATGCGCAGCTCGGTGGGCATGGCGTTTCCTCCCTTTCACAGATGGCCTTAAAGCCAGGAAAACAGCTTGCTTTGTCTTTTGTGCAAGCTGTTTTCCTTTGGGTTGGGGGGAGAAAGTCCATTGTCACAAGTTCATAGGCTAAGCTTCCCATCCGGCGAGAACACGGGTTTCCATGGCCGTACTCATCGTAGGTTTGCAACGGCGGGGATGGGCGTGGCAGGGGTTCCCAATTCATCCGGTAATGGCTGTTTATTTTGTGCCTGCTGGCTGCGTTGTTGCGCCCGATACTGCTCGCTTTCCATGGGACGGGTGTCCGCAGCCACCAAATGGATGGCCTCGGCGGCCTCACCGGGGATCATGTTCAGATCCTTAGCGGCGGCATAACAGATCACAGTGGAATCCGATGCCTCGGCGATCTGGGATGCGATACCGTCGTTGACCTTGGCACATTCCTCGATGGACTTGTTCATCCGGTTCAGAGCCTTTTGTCGCTCCACCAATGTACCCTGCTGGCTCAGCAGCAACAGTCCCATGAAGAACGCCACGATGGCAACCACCAGCACACCTGAACGCATGGATACACGTATGCCAGGATGCTCAGCACGGGCCTTGATGGCTGCGTCCAGTTGCTTGTATTCCTTGTCCAGATGTTCGTATTCCAAGCGCTTAGCCTGGGTGCGGCCACGGCGAGGGGTGTCCGGCTTCAGCAAACCCGTTCTGGGATCCACCTCGCTGTTGGGAAGGTATACGCTGGCGCGTACGTACATCCGATCTGTGGGATAAATATACTCCCGGCCATATTCATTTTCGTAATTCCCATAGGTCATGTACTGCTGTGCCATGGTTATCCTATCCTTTCCTCTTGATTCCTAGAACCAAGGGCTGTTAGTCGTCTAAGTTACCAAGTTGTTCCATAATGCTTTCCAAGTTGTCGGTGAAGTAGGTATCCTCCGCAGCTGCCTTGGCGCTATCCATGATCCGAACATAGTCGAACGCGCCGCTGATCTCCAGGTCCTTGGCCTCCCCTAACATCCGTTGCCGCAGCGTGGCGGGCAATAACAGCCGCCCTTGCGTATCTGCCTGTGACCCGGGAAAACTGAGCTTGGATACCTGCTCTGCATACCGTTGCACGATGGGCTTGCGAGGATTCATGGCGTGGATCTCCGCAAGAAGCTGGGCAAATACCGCATTGGGGTACAGGGCAATCCCCTGAAAGTCACGGGTTGGGCCAATGGTGAAGGTTTCTCCCAAGGGTGGGCGGTATGGAGAGGGGATGATCAGACGGCTCTTGGCGTCTAGGGCGTGAGAATAAGAGCCAAAGAATGCATAGGTTTGAGGTGCGGACGAGGCCAGGGACGTTGGATTCTGGGGGCCAAAATCATCCATTGCCTCATCTCCTCAATTTGGACTCTACCTCCACATATCACCCCAAAATGGGAAGTGGCTCCATTATTACCCACAAGAACTGAAAAGTCAATCATATGATTAGTTACAAATCAATGGGATATATGCTAATTTTGCAATCAACAAAATGAAGTTGTGCGAATACATGTTCTTCTACAATGGGTGGATAAACAAAAAAACGCTGCAATTACTTACTTGCAGCGCATAA
>JAVBSI010000014.1:0-25588 GCA_031556815.1 Eubacteriales bacterium
GATTGGCCGGTTCATCCAGCAGCAGCAAAGACGGGTCCTGCGCCATCACCCTGGCCAAGGCAACCCGTTGCTGCTCCCCACCGGACAGTGTCAGCACACTTTGTCTGCGCAAGGATAACAGTCCGGTGCTTTCCAAGGCGGCGTCCACCTTGGACGCGCCCTGTGTATCGCCCTGCGCAAACAAACCGTTTCGATAGGCATACCGGCCCAAGGCCACCACTTCTTCCACGGTGAAAGCCTCGCTCATCTGGCGGTTCTGCGCCAATACGCCAATTTGTTTTGCGCGTTCTTTGCTGGACAGTTGGTTCAAGTCCGCTCCATGCCACAATATCTGCCCCTCATAAGGGATATCCTTGGTAATGGCCCGCAGCAATGTGGTTTTCCCTGCTCCATTGGGCCCGGCCAGCATCATCCATTGACCTTCCGCCAAAGAGAAAGAAACCCTATTCAGAAGGCGTTTTTCTGGCGGCCCCACCGAGAGTTGCTTTACGCTTAGCATCAAGCTTCCCTCCTTTTTCTGGAGTGGTAGAAAATTCCCACAAAAACAATGGAGCCGACCAGAGACGTGACCACACCGATCGGCAGTTCAATGGGACTGAGCAGCGTTCGGCTCACCAAATCAGCCAACATCAAAAAGATGGCCCCGGAAAACATGGACGCGGGCAATAACCGACGATGGCCCGGGCCCATCAGTCGGCGCATGATATGAGGGGTCACAAGGCCCACAAACCCAATATTTCCGCCGATGGATACGCATACCCCGATCAGCGTTGAAACCAATATCAAAATCATCAGCTTTACCCGCTTCACCGGTACCCCGATGTGCCCCGCTTCCATCTCCCCCAGCGCAAACACATCCAGTTCCCGGGCGTAGCGAAGCAAGCCTCCCCCACAAATGATTACCACAAAAAGCAGCATCCAGGCATTGCCGGCGCTACTCCCCGCCAGGGAACCCATTGTCCAAAACGTAATGGACTTTACCTTTTCCCCTGCGAATACCGTAACCAAACTGATGATACTGGAAAAGAACATGGTAAAAACTACGCCCAGCAAAATGATGGAGTAGGTGGCAAGGGATCGGTCCAGTGCAAAGCTAAGCGCCAGTACCAGCATGAGGGCGCCAAAGCCAAACAGCATGGCCATGCCGATCGTTCCCGCGTAGGGCAGGCCTGGTATCGAGATCCCCAGTGAGATGGCCAATACCGCCCCCAGCGATGCCCCGGAGGAGACGCCCATGGTAGAACCATCCGCCAATGGGTTTCGCATCAACCCCTGCATGACCGCGCCGCAAAGAGACAGCGCCGCGCCTGTGAGGCCTACGCACAGCACCCGTGGCAACCGCACGGATACGATGATGCTGGCGGCCCTTCCCTGAGGTAAAGGCTGGCCCCATAGATTTTTCCATAACGCGGACAGGGCCTCTGACGGAGGAATGCTGACGCTGCCAGCACAAAGACAAACCAGCAGCGTCAGCATTGCTACCGTTCCAAACCCCAGCACATACCATGCACCAAAGGCCTGAGTGCTTTTGTTTTTGAGGCCTGCGCTCATTGGACCGCTGTCGTCAGGCTGGCCTGGGCAAAAGCGTCCAACTGTTGCGCAGCTTCCACCAGACGCGGACCGGGACGCATGAATTCATCGCCGGAAGCCACCAGCACCGTTTTGTTTTGCACTGCTTTGACAGCATCCCACCCGGGACGGTCTGTGATTTCCTGCTCTACGCTAAGCTGACCGGGAGTCTCAGGCGTTAAGGAAACAATCAAATCAGGGTTGCGCTCCAGCACCTGTTCCTGAGAAATCTGCGCCCAGCCTTCCACATCTGCAAAAATGTTCCTCACCCCGCACAGGCTTGCCAATTCATCCAGGAAAGTGCCCTTGCCAGCCGTCCACAGGCCATATTGCAAGGGAGATACCTCAAAATACACTGTCAGTTCCTGGCGAGTTTTCGCCTTGTCGGCAATCTGCGTAAAGGCCTCCTCCATCTGCGCTGCCAGTGCCTCTGCCTCGCTCTGTTTACCCGTCACCTGACCAATCAGCTCGATGGCCTGGTATATCCCGTTGATATCCGTAGTGTCCGTACTTACAATGGGGATTCCTGCCGCCTCAATGGCTTCCACCTGCTCCAGAGACTGCGCCATGGTGTTCATCAACACCACTTGCGGCTCCAGAGCCAGAATTTGCTCCACATTGGTGGTCATGCCGGAGTTGACCACCGTTATGGCTTCCACTGCCTCGGGATAATTACAATCCATGCCACGACCCACCAGCATCTCCTGCGCACCCAACGCGTACACGATCTCACAATCTGCCGGCATCATGGCCACCAACTTCGTAACAGGCAGTTGAATGCTGGTTTCCCGGTTTTTCATGTCCATTACGGTGAGGGTTTCCCCCTGTGCCATGGCACTCACAGCGATCATCAGCAGGCAAAGCGCCAACAAAAGTACCATGACCTGACACGGCCGCATCCCCTGCCCATATCCGTTGAACCGATTCTTCTTTCTCCATTCCATCAAAAAAGCCCCCTCGTATTTCATTCAAACAAACAAGACCCCAGTGGGCTTGCCGCTTGAACCTTGCAACAGAAGGCCCTACCAATAGCATTCAGCAATTCCCATCCCCAGGTGTATTTCAGTGCATTCAGGTCTCCCGACTTGGCCTCATCCAAGGCAAGCGCCTTCCCACCAAATGGCAGTGGCCGGCGTTGGTACGCACCGCTTCCTTGTCCGCTTCACGGTTACTGGGATAGTCCGGAAATCACATCCGGTTCCCAAAACACGACGATCATCGCGCTGCATGCTTCCATGCAAATGCACTGGCTGTTCATTTGTCCTATCAGTATACGAAAAGCCTGTCCACCTGTCAATTGATAAAAAAGAACCCCGGAGGGAGTTCTTTGGCGCAATCGCGAATGATAGGACTTTTCTAGTTTTGAGTCTTGTTGTTCACCATATCCTGCGCCACTTCCAGCGCTTTATGCAGCTGTGGGTCGGTCATGTCCCCAAGCTCAAAAGTTTTGTTCAACGCCTCTGTTGGCATCTCCACCTCTACATCCGGGGTGATGCCTTTTTTATGCACCACATTCCCATGGGGGGTAAAATATTGGGCAATGGTTAACTGCATACCCGCGCCCTTGGTACCCACCGGCAACACATATTGCACCACGCCCTTGCCAAAGCTCGTCACGCCTACGATAGTGGCCTTTTGATAATCTTGCAAAGCGCCAGACAGGATCTCGGAGGCGGAAGCGGAATTCTCGTTAATCAATACCACAGTGGGAATCTCCAGCTCGCCGGCGGAAGCCGTATAGTATTCCCGCGTACCGTCCCGCTTTTCCATATAAGCTACATTGCACTCCGGCAAGAAAATATCAGCCAGCTTGACGGCGTCATCCACCCATCCACCGGGGTTGTCACGCAGATCGATGATCAAACCCTTGGCTCCCTGCTGCATCAAGGTATCTAGCTGCTGATGGAAAGCGCTGCTGCAATCTCCGCTAAACTCATACAGCGCGATATAGCCAATTTGTTCCTCCAGCATACAACTGCTGACCCAATTGACATGAACCTGCGCCCGGCTGATCTCAAAATCCAGCAGCTCATTGCCCCGTTTGACAATAAGCTTCACCGTTTCGCCCACATTGCCACGCATGATGTCTACCGCTTCCTGCATGGTATAGGTGGTTACTTCCAGGTCGTTGACCTGCGCCAAAATATCGCCTTTATGCAAACCCGCTTTTTCGGCGGGGCTGTCTTCAAACACGCGCATGATGGTACAAAGATAGGTTTCGATGGAGCCTGACAGCTGGATGCCAATCCCCGCGTAAGCCCCTTCATCCTCTTCCCAAAGGGCGGTAAATTCGTCCGCGCTATAGTAATAGGTATATGGATCTTCCAGGCCAAGCAGCAATCCGCGCTCCGCGTTTTCGATCATGGCATCCACGTTTGGTTCCTGATAATAATAGGCTTCTGCCACTTGAAGCAACTCATCCAGCTCGGCATAGCGCTGGTACCGCTCATATTCTTCCCTGGTGATGGTCACCGTCTCGCTTTTGTCGCTTTTCAGCGCGCTTCTTAGGCTGTCCGCAAATGTGGTGGGCAACAAAGAGCAGCTGGTTAGCATCAAAGAAACCATCATCATCAAAAGCATCAGTTTCATCGACGTTTGATGCCATCGCTTCATGGGGTTCGCCTCGTTTCTCAACTTAATAGATTTCCCTTGGCTTTTCCAACCCGCACTTCTTCAACTCATAAAGGATCTTGAAGGTGACAGCATCGTCAAAATGGCGTAAATCCAAGCCTGTCTGCCGCTGTACCTTGTCCAACCGATATACCAGCGTGTTTCTGTGAATGAACAACTGCCGTGCGGTATCGGACAGGTTGAGGTCCTTTCGGAAGAACATCTCAATGGTTTGCAGCATTTCATCATTGAAAAGCTTGGCGGTCTTTCGGTTAAAAAGCAGCCCATGATAATGTAAGCTTTCTTCCCTGGGTACATTCATGAGGAAGCGTTCCAGCATCAAGCGGCGAAACACATGGATGCTCTCCCCCGTGGAAAAGAGATGCCCCACTTCGATGGCACGCTTGGCCTCGCCGTAGCTTTCCCCCAGTTGCGCTAGAGTATGCTTCACTTCACCAATGCCAACCAGAACGGTTTTTACCGCTTCTTCCATCAAGGTCTCCTGCACGGCTTGCGCAAACTGGTATAACTCATCTGCGCCATCGATACCGGCCATATCCTTGAGGAGGGCAACGGTATGCCTGTCTACTTCCACCAGGGCATCCGTATCCGTCAACGGGATTAGCTCGCCCAAAATACCATAGGCGCTGGTCTTGTCGATCTGCTCGATTTGAAACAGCATCACAGAACGCTCCATGACCATTTCAAGCTGGTTTTCATGGGCCTGTGCGATCAAGTCCGCCCCGCTGATCTCCTGAAACAACACGCGACGGTACACATCACCATGGCTGCTGATGGATAAGCTGCTTTTTAGCAGGTTCATGAGCATAGCATCCGTCATCGCCAACAAATCCTCCGCGCCGGGGCAGGTGTCCGGGCAAGCAATCACCAGCGCGGGGTACATGTCCAATACGCGAAAAAATTGGTTGCCCACACGATGGTTGATCCCAGGGGCCATGACCGCGCTGGGCAAAAGCACCGGCATCCCATCTTCGGGCACCAAACATTTCCCCTGAGCATCCGCAATCCGAATCGGTGCGCTCAAGCCTTCCATGATTTTTTCCAGCCTCTTACTAAAACGCTTTTCCATGTACACGTCTTGCGCTCCTCTCCGCCGACCATTCGGCACGACGGTTCTTCAATTATATCACACTCTCCGACTCCTGGAAAGATTGGATTTTGAATCCATGACCAGGAAAAATGCACACAAACGCAAAATACGCAGCTCAAAACGATAGTTGAGTCGGTGTTTTTTACAACAGAAACAATTCAAACTATACAATTGGTACGCAAAAGAATATAATGAGCATGCTTTCAAGAAGTACACCTGTCAACATAATAGGGAGGAAGCTTGTATGAGCGTAGCCATTGAAACCGTCCAATTAACCAAGTATTATGGCAAGGCCCGCGGTATCATTGACGTGGACATGAAGGTGGAGGAAGGCGAAATCTTTGGATTCATTGGGCCCAATGGTGCGGGAAAGTCTACAACCATCCGCACGCTGTTAGGGCTCATCCACAAGACCAGCGGTCAGGCGCGCATCTTTGGCATGGACGCCGAAAAAGAAAAGGTCAAAATTCTTGCCCAAGTGGGATACCTGCCCAGTGAAGTGTTCTACTATGATCACATGCGGGCCATTGACCTGCTCCGCTATTCCGCCAGCTTCTACTCCCAGGACTGCAACGCCCGCATCCGGGAGTTGGCTGACGTGCTGGAGCTTGATCTCACCAAAAAAATTGAGGATATGAGCCTGGGCAACAAAAAGAAAGTGGGCATCGTACAAGGCCTGCTGCATTCCCCAAAGCTGATCATCCTGGATGAGCCCACCAGCGGCCTAGACCCATTGATGCAGCGCATCTTCTTTGAGCTGATCCAGCAGGAAAACCGGCAGGGCGCTACGGTGCTGTTCTCCTCGCATATCCTCAGTGAAGTGCAGCGCATCTGCGACCGCGTGGCCATCATCAAAGAGGGCCGCGTGATCGTTACCCAGCGCATTGCGGAATTGCAACAAAACGCCTACAAAAAAGTGAGTTTTTTCACACAGAAGCCCATCCAGGGCTTTGCGTTACCCGGTGCGGTAAACATCGAGCAGGCCGACGGTCACGTGAGTTTTATCTTCAACGGGGACTGCAACGTGTTGCTAATGGAATTGGCCAAGCATTCCTTGACGGACGTAAATATTACAGAGCCGGAGCTAGAAGAAATTTTCCTGCATTACTACACCAACAAAGGGGGCGTCACTCCATGAATGTGTATGCCTTTGAGTTGAAACGCGAATGGAAATCCGCCCTGTCTTGGTCGCTGGTTCTGCTGGTGATGCTTTTTGTGTTGATGTTCTTTGTGTACCCGATTTACATGGACAGCCGGGGAGCGGTGGAATCCATTTTGCGGGGGTTTCCCATGGAATTCTCGCGGGTCTTTGGGGTGTCGGATCTGGCTCGGGTGTTTAGTTTTGGCGGTTTTTACTGCTTCTCCTATCTGTACATTTCATTGTGTGGCGCCATCATGGCAGCCTCTCTGGGGATCTCTACCTTTGGAAGAGAAAAGCGCGCTAAAAGCACGGATTTCCTCTTGTGCAAACCCCGCAGCCGAAGCGATCTTTTTTTCAGCAAAGCCCTGGCGGATTTGACCTTTCTGGCGGTGTTTAACCTTGCCTATCTTGTCTTAACGGTCTGCCTGTTCCAATCCTATGCTCAGGTTACCACCACTACAGGCCAAGTCATTTTGGCTGTTTTTGCGCTGTTCCTTACCCAGTTGCTATTCTGGTCTGTCGGTGTATTGGTGGCAACCCTTTTCAAAAAAATCCGCTCCGCTTCGGCCTCAGCCATGGCCATCGGCTTTGGCGGGTTCGTTCTGCTGGCGTTGCACAGCCTGCTGAAAGAGGATATCCTACGCTATACCGCGCCGCTAGGGTACTATAGCCCCATGGCTGTTTTTGACACAGGCTCTTTTGAAACCCCATACGCCATTACCGGGGCAGCCTTGACCTTGCTGTTTTTGCTGGTCTCCTATCTGGATTACTGCCATGCAGATGTGCATGCCGTGTAGGAGGGGTGAAGTATGAACATTTTTTCCCGTGAAATGAAGGCTAAAGTCAAAGTATTCCTCTTCTGGTGTCTGGGCATGTTTGTGCTGATCTATGCCGGCATCATTAAATCCACTGGTTTTTCCGGGGATGAGGCGGACCTTATGTCCTTGCTTACCTCCTTCCCCAAAATCGTGCTGGCAGTGATCGGAGTAACGGACATGGACATGTCCACATTCGATGGTTTCTACGCGGTGATGGCTAACTTTGCCATCATTTTGGTTTCCATCTATGCCGTGCACCTTGGCAACAACGCCGTCTCTGCGGAATCGGTGGACAAAACCTACGAGTTTGTCTTTACCAAGCCCCGCTCCCGCTCCTACATCCTCACCATGAAACTGTTGGCCGGCCTGTTGGCACTGACTGCCTTTTGCGTGATGCAATTCTGTCTGTCCTGTGCTGCCGCCTCCACCCTGACCCTGCCGCAAGACTATACCTGGCTCTTTGCCTTGTTTAGCCTGGCAAGCTGGCTGGTGGGGCTGTTCTTTTTCGGCATGGGCGCACTCTTCGCTGCCACAGCCCACAGCTGTGAAAAAGGCGCGCGCCGCGGCAACAACCTGGTGCTGATCCTCTATTGTATGGGGATTGTTTATGCCATGTTGGAGGGTGCGCCGTTCCTGCGCTGGTTGTCTCCTTTCAAATACTTTCTCAATACGGAGCTGATTGGCTACCACCTTAACGGTTGGTTTGCGATACTTTGCGTGGCGATGACATCCTTATCCCTAGCCATTACCTATCTCCGCTTTGAAAAAAAGGATCTGAACGCCGCATAACCCTCCTTTCTCCCCGTAATGATTTACAACAAAAAACAGCCTTTGTTCCATCCTCACCTTGCGCATTGCGCATTCCTTGTGATAAAATAATAGGCAGTGCATTCGGGCATGCTTTTCATGTAAAACAACGCCGAGAGGAGCCTGGACGTGGACTGTAACCATTGCCATAGCATGCGCAACATGCTTCTTCTTCTATTGGCAATTCTGTTGGTTGTCCCCCTTGCCGCGTATGCACAAGATGTCGTTGAGTTGGATGCCTTTGGGTTACGGTATTACCCGGCGGAAGACGAGTATTGCATCACCCGGGATTCCTTCCCCAAAGAAGCCTTGGCTATGCTTGGCGCGGATGAAGCCACAGTGAAGGCTGCTATGGAAAACGACGATCTGTACTTGATTGTTCTTACTTCGCAGGGCAAGCAGGTTTCCTTCCGTATTGCAGAGAAGCCTACCGCCATAACGGTTCAAAACTCCTTTGGGTTGGATGCCGATCTCAAAGAGCAGCTGCTCACCCTTCTGGCCAGAGCCGACAACCAACTCTCCGCGTCCTGGGTCGATTCTATGCCCGGCTTTGCGTTGCTAACGAAGCAACAAAGCCAGCAGGAAACATTGCCCGTCTTTCATACGTTGACCTTGTGCGCCCTGTACTTGAACCAAGTGTATGCCTTCCAGACCGATGTGGTGGGCCGAAGCCTCACCGAAGAAGACAACCACTTGCTGCTCTCCATCGCCAAACGCGCGGTGTTGCTGGGCGCTTCCAGCCAGCCAACGCTGGAAGGAGATGCCGTCCAAGGACCGTTGACCTTGCCTGTCCTCCCTCCGCTGACGGAAGAGCAGGCTGCTTTTACCTACAAAACTGGCGCCATTCCCCTGGAAATTGGTCCCCTGCCTGCCGTTGTGGGCTCCACCTCCTTGCCCATACAAGGCACCACAGGGCCCGGAGTTTCCCTGAAGTATGCGATCAATGGCGTCACGTCCTCCCGGATCAAAGCGGATGATGCGGGTGCGTTTTCCGTAACCATGATGAACCTTGATCCCGAGAAACCCAATGAAGTCACCATAACTGCCTACAGCGGAGAGGAAATCTCCACTGCAAGCTGTATTCTGACCGTGAATTGGCAACATACACCGATGACGCTGTCTCAAACCAGCGGGTCCACCACCGAGGATATCTTTCCCCTGGAGGGCATCACCTTACCTGGATCCAAGGTGCAGCTGATCCGCCGTACCTCCACTACCCCAGTGCAGGTTCAAGAGGATGGCAATTTTTCCCTCCAAGTGGCCCTCAAAAAAGAGGGAGACAATACCTTCACCATCCGTTCCCTTGCCACCGGGTATAAGCGTTCGGATTTGGAAGTTACCATTACCCGCGTTGGGAACGCTGAAAGTGGCAACAACAAAGCAGCAAAGCCCATCGATTATGCTAAGCTGGCTAAGAAGCCTTCCCAGTACGAAGGGAAAAGCGTGCAGTACCAAGGCCAAGTGACCGCCCTTGCCAGCATCAATGGTCAGCCCATGTTCCTGCTGACTGTGGCGGAAGGCCAGTCCCTGGTTTGCGTTTGCAAGGATTTGCTTGCCATTCAGCTTGGCCAAGAGCTTACGCTTGCCGGCACGCTATCTGGCATTCTTCAATCTTTTGAATCCCCTTGGGCCAGCGGCACATACCCCTCCCTTTCCTTGACGGCCATGATCCCCTAAGGCTCTTACGATTGATAAAAGGATGGTGTCCCCCATGCGAAAGCTCCTGTTATGTACATTGATTCTTCTCTTGGCTCTGGCATGTGCCGGGGCACGGGCGGAGACCCAGATTTTCGATGATTTGCGTGCGACGATTGACATTCCAGATAGCTATATCGTGCTGAAAAGTGATAATCTGACGGAGAACGCGGATTGGCTGGAATCCCGCGGGCTTTCCATGGAGGATGTCTCCAACGATTTCATCAAGCGGGGCGTACTCATCCAATGCTGGACTGCGGATGCTGACGCTTGTTTCGAACTAGTCGCCGTGCAGACAGATCAATCCAAAAACATCTTCGATGTCAATGAACAGGAAGACACTGTCCGGGCGAGATATCGGCTGTCCCATTACCCGGAAAATACCTTTCAAGCCCAAGGATATGATTTTTCCAGCGCCGACTGGAAAAACACCCCGGAAGGCCGCTTCCTCATCTTGCGTTACATTATGCGGGAAAACGGAGAGATTCTCCACCGTGGGCTGATGCGTCGCACCATCCGCAATGGATACGAGATCACCTTGGACATGCAGGTCTATGGCCGCTCTCTCACCAACAAGGACAACTCAGCCCTCAATAAGATTTGGGATACGTTCCATTTTGTGGAGGTGTTGGAGCTTCCCCCTGCTGCCAGCGCTAAAATCAACATCACAGAGCCGCCTCCCACCGAGACCAACAAAGCCGACTTTACCATTGAAGGCACTGCCACCCAGGATGTGAAGCTTACAGCCGTCATCATGGGCCTCAGTTCCCCCACCCCTATTTTGGTGGAAACGGAGGTGGGCGCTTCTGGCAAGTTCAAAATGCCCGTAAGTTTGACCAAAGAAGGCGTGTTTATGATTACAATTACTGGCGATTATCAGGGAGAACCGGTGATTGAGCTTGCTTACCCTGTCACCTATCAGCATACGTTGCTCACCTGCGTTTTGGACTCGCCCTTGCCGGATGTGATTACCACCCCAGAGCTCATCTTGACCGGCGATTCCGAGCCGGGGTCCAGCATCCAGGTCATTCTGAACAATGAGCCCGTTTTGCAAAAGAAGGTGACTGCCGCCGGCCGGTTCAAAATTGAGGTGGAAACCAAAGAGGAAGGGCCTTATGAGTTGGTCCTGGTGTTCTCCAAAAAAGAATTGGCGGACCGCCGCATTGTGCATACCTTTACCCGCAAATGGTCTGAGGCAGATATGATCCAGGAGCTGAAAAGTCGTTCCATTAAGCCCGGATATGCCACGCTCACCAAAAAAATCGCCGGCTATGAGGGCCGTACCATGGGCTATAAATGCTACTTCTTGGGCTCTTCCAAGGCTGGGGATGAATACATCGCCCGAATGGCCCTTTCCAAGAAGGGCGCGGAGTACATCAGCATCATCCTGGTGACTTGCAAAGAGGAGCCCACCATGGCCGTGGGATCTCAGGTATGGATGTATGGCACCTGCGTGGGCATGTCCTTGCCCCAGGAAGACGATGAAACCAAGGCAAGCTACCCTTGCTTTGAACTGTTGCTTTTTGCCTCTGTTGAATAAACCCGTGTGTTTGTGCAAAGGCTGTTCCTACGTGGACAGTCTTTTTCATTATCTATCCTTTCTTGCCCTGGCTGCCAATGCATGCGAAGCCCCTCTTTTGCGCACACTACCCGCACATAATAGCGGAGGTTTGCGTAATGCAATGGATTATCTCAGTTTTAGGCCTTGCTGTCATCCTGTTGCTAACCAAGGGTACGAGGCGCTCCCCTATCGTTTCCTATCGGGATGTGCTGCTGGAAGACGAACTCATCCCCCATCTTTCCACCTTGGCCACCCGAGGAATGCAGCGGGGCAAGGGACGTATTCAGCTTCCCGGAGGAATACAGCAAATCATCCTCCGCTCCATCGGCGCCCTCAACCGCTTTCCCCAGGAAGAGCTGTTGCCTGCTGCCGGATGGCTCAGTGACAATGGCCGCTTTTTGCAGGAAATGGCGGCCTCTTTGGCGCTGGAATTGAAGGGTACGCCTCTCTTGCCCAAGGACGGCTCCGGCGAGGTGCGGATTCTGCACTTTGCCCGGGAGCTTGTAGGCCACTGCAACGCTGATCTGCATGCGGAACCTTTGCAAAAAGCCGTGGCAGCTTGGCAGCAGCGGGAACCGCTCACCGTTAATGAGATTAGCTGCCTACCGTTAGCGCTCAAAGCCGCTTTGTTGGATGTTTTGCTGGAAATGATCCAGTTGTGTACCCGCCAGCAGCTGGAATACCATGCCGCCGCGCTCTTCACCAAGGATCTACAGCAGAAGCATGAGGCGGCCGCCATACGCCGCTTTGAGGCACACAAGCACAGCAGTACCTTTTTGGAGCATTTGCTCTCCCTGCTACGTGCCAGCGAGGAACTTCCTGCCGTAGCTTGGCTGGACAAGCGCATCGCCACGTTGGACCATCAAACCGAACAGATCGCCCAGCTGGAGCATGATCGACAGACCGAAAACCGGCTTTGGGTGGGCAATGCCATCACCTCTCTTCGTATTGTGTCCAATCTGCCTTGGCATAAGCTGTGTGAAAGCATGAGCCTGGTGCATGAGGCACTTCAAAAGGATCTCGTATATCCCATGATGGACGCAGAGAGCCGCTCCTACTATCGGGCTCGCGTGGTTCGCCTCAGCCGTCTCACCGGCAAACCGGAACTCACAGTCTGTTCCGCCATTCTGTCCCTATGCGGCGGCGCCAAGGGTGAAGACGTGGAAGCGCATGCAGGTTACTACCTGCTGGACCAAGGTAGGCGCTCCCTTTTGGTCCATCTGGATGCGAAAGGCTTCTCCGCTCAAGCGTATCTGTTTTTTACCGCCCATGCGGCCCCTTTGTACCGCGCCGCCTGTTGGCTGGTTTTCTTTCTCGCCATGGGCGCAGCCTGGCTGATGAACTTGCCTGTGTATACGTTTCCATTGGTTGGCTTGACTTTGCTTTATCCTTTTCAGCAGCTGGTAGTGCGCCTATGCCGAAAGTGGGTCAGCCCAAAGATGGTGCCCCGGTTACTGGTGGAACAACTGACCCAAGAACAGCAGACCTTGGTTGTCTGCCCTACTTTGATTACCGATAAAGAGCATGCCCTGGCCATGGTAAAGCACTTGTCCGTGCTGCACCAGGCCAATCCAGACCCCCATCTGCATTTTTTGTTGCTGGGGGACTACCAGGACAGCCTCACCGGCTCCGTGGTTTCGGATGAGGACATCGTATCCACGGCTTCCGTAGCGGTACAGGCGCTTTGTGAGGACACAGGCCATACCTTTTATTACATGCAGCGCGCCCGAATCTTCAACGCCCGGGATAGCTTGTACATGAGCCGGGAGCGCAAGCGGGGCGGCCTGGAGACCTTGCTGCGCATCGTGGACGGCAGGCCCATCGAGGACACCTTCACCTACTGTTCTTGCCCCAGGGCCGCGCTCCAAGGCCGTTACCGCTACGTCATCACATTGGACAGCGATACCATTTTGCCGCCGGGCAGCGCGCTTCGAATGATTGGGGGCATGCTGCATCCCCTCCAACACCGCAAAGAACATCAAGGGCGCATGCGTGGCGTCAGCATTTTACAGCCACGCATCGAAGTGGCTACCCATACCGTTGGCAGCTACCTGTCCTTGTTCTTGGGTGGCCAAGGGGGCAGCGATCCCTACAACGCGCTCTCTTCCGATTTGATGCAGGACTGTTATGGCCGGGGCTCCTTTGTGGGCAAGGGCATCATCGATCCTAAAGGGTTTTTGCAAGCCACCGAAGGCAAGCTGATCCCTAACGCTATTTTGAGCCACGACCTGTTGGAAGGGGAACTGACCGGCTGCGCCATCGCTTCGGACATTACTCTTTACGATGGCGAGCCCGCCACCCTCAAGGGTTTTTTGATGCGCCTCCACCGCTGGACCCGGGGAGATTGGCAGCTGCTTCCGTACGTGTTTCCGTTCTTTCCCGCCCAGTCTCGTGCGCCCAAGGCCAGGCTAGACTCCATTGCCAAGCATAAAATCTGGCAGAACCTCCTGCGCAGCCTGGTAGCTCCGGTTCGGCTGCTGCTGGTGCTGTATGCAGTGGTCGCGCATCGGCCCCTTTTGCTGCTGGCGACGTTGCTCAGCACAGAGCTGGTTCCCTTATTCCCCATCCGCTTATCTTCGCTGGGCACGCTGGTCACTCGGCTGCTGATGCTTCCCTGCGAGGCCGTCATGCAAGCGGATGCCTTGGGCCGCACTCTATACCGCTTGTTTGTATCCCGCAAAAACCTGCAGCAATGGACCACTGCCGCCCAGCTTAGCAAGCCCACAGCCAAGCCGGACTTGCAGTTTTTATACATGAACATGAGCGTGGGCTTTATCTTGATTGGGCTTTCCGTGTTAATTCGACCGCCTTTTCTTCCCGGCATGATCCTGGGGGGTATTTGGGCTGCGTTTTTGATTTTTTTACCGATTTGGGAACAGCCCTATCGACAGCCCCTGTACATGACCGATTTCATGAGAGAACAACTCAAGCGGTTGGCTTCCGCCACCTGGCTATTCTTTGATACAGTGGTCACCGAAGTGGATCACCACCTGCCGCCGGACAATGTGCAAATTGAGCCCAACAAGGGCATTTCCCACCGCACCTCACCAACCAATGTAGGTTTGTACTTGATCTCGCTGTTGGTAGCAGAGAAACTGGGGTTTCTTCCGCCGGATGATATGGCCGCACGTATGGCCCTGACCTTGGACACCTTGGAGCAACTTTCCAAATGGGAGGGGCACTTCTATAATTGGTACGATACCCGTACCTTGCAACCCTTGCGGCCACTGTTTGTATCCTCGGTGGACAGCGGTAACCTCGCTGTCTGTCTGCTCTGTGCCGCCCAAGGGGTGCGCACGCTGTTCCCGCGCCTCGCCCCTTCAAATCATGAGATCAGCGCCCGGCTAGATGCGCTGGCGTATGCCATGGCCTTTGACACGCTCTATGACGCGGATGCGGAGTTGTTCTACATTGGCATCCATCCGGAAAGATCCGCGGATCATCTCTCCCACTACGATCTGTTAGCCAGCGAATCCCGTTTGCTCAGTTTCGTGGCCATTTGCCTGGGAGAAGTGCCGGTGAAGCACTGGTACCGGCTAGGCCGTGGTATGACCCGCACCTTCCAAAGCCAAACCCTGGTCAGCTACAGCGGTACCATGTTTGAATATATGATGCCCCTGCTTTTCTTGCCGCCAGTGAAGGGCACATTGCTGTATCATGCCTGCCTGGAAGCCTTGCGTGAGCAGCAGCGCAGACGTCTGCACGGTGCTTTTGGCGTCAGCGAAAGCGGTTATTATGCCTTTGACCCAAATTTGTACTACCAATACCGGGCTTTCGGCATCCCCTCCTTGGCCCTGGATCCCATCAAAAGCCAGGATGTGATTACCCCTTACGCATCCTTGCTCTCCATGGCGCTGGATACCCGCAGGGCCTTCCGCAACGTGCAGAGGATGCAAGCCCTTGGCCTAGATGGGCCCTTAGGGCTGTTTGAGGCGGCGGACTTCCACCAGCAACGCGTGGGCCAGGGACATGCTTACCGCATCGTCCGCAGCCATATGACACATCACCAGGGAATGATCCTTGGGGCGATCTGCAATGCCATCAGCGATGGGTACATCGCCAAACTTTTCTACGACCTGCCCCGCGCTCAGGCGTATGCCCTGCTGCTAGAAGAAAAACCCCAAAGGAGCCAGGGCGTGATCCTGCATCCTTTGAAACGGGCCCAGCCGGAGCCTGCCTATGACCCGCTCCATAGCCAACGCCAAGCCTACCCACTCTATTTTCCTATGGACGCCCATCTGCTCCACGGGGGTGGCTCCACCGTTCTCATCGACGCCCAGGGCGGCGGCTACATCAGTCGTGATGGAATCATGCTTACCCGCTTTAGGGAACAATGCCGCATCCCCAGCGGCATGCGCCTGTATCTGCGGGATTCGCAGTCTGGGACCCACTGGTTTGCCACCGATCCGTTGATCAGCGGGGTCACTGAGTTTCAGACCGCCCAGGCCCTTTTTGTCCGCAGCCGTTTTCATGTGGAGTCCACCCTGCGCATTTTCGTCAACCCTTTGGATGGCACGGTATTGCATCATATCACCCTGAAAAATGAATCCACCGCGGAGCGAATGCTGGAGATATGCAGCTACCTGGAGCTGTCCCTGGCCTCCCAGCGGGAGGACAACGCCCATCCCGCCTTTCAAAACCTGTTTGTGGAAACCTCCCGTATCGGTAAATACGGGGTGATGGCGGTCCGCCGACCCCGAAAGGAAGGCCAAGAATCCCTGCGGCTAATGCACACCTTAGGAACCGATACCTCGCTGAACCTCTGTCAGGTGCAAACCGACCGCAATTTGTTTATCGGCCGCGACAATACCGTGTTTTACCCCAGGGCGCTGGAGATGCCCATCAGCGCCATGGCGGATGTGGTAGGCGCGGTGATAGAGCCATGCGCAAGCCTACGGGCGCAGTTCGTATTGCCTGCCGGAGGAAAGGTGCAATTTGTGTTTGCCACGTTGCTGGCAGGCCCGCAGGATACCCCCGCCGCCATGGCCGAACGCTATGCCTTGCCGGAAAGCGCCTTGAAAACCTATGAACTGGCCCGCACCCAAGGTTTGGTGACCGCCCGGTACCTGGGGCTGGATGCGGCGATGCAAAACGCCATTTCCCGTCTCGTTGGTAGCCTTTGTTACACCGGCCAACCCCATCAGTCCATCGGCACGCAACCGTGCGCACTGCCCTTGGAAGAGCTTTGGGGGTTAAGTGTCAGCGGAGATCTGCCGATTTTGTTGGTTGTCTGTGATGACGCTCAGGATTTGTCCTTGGTACGGCTTTTGCTGAAGGCTCACGCTTATTTCCGCATGAGTGGGCTTTGGATGGACATGATCATCGTCAGTGATCAGCAGGCCGGCTATGTCCATCCCTTGCGAGACTCACTGAGCGATTTGATGCAATCCTCCCACAGCCGGGAGCTTATCGGTAAAGACGGTGGCCTGCACCTGCTGGAGCGGCAAAGCTTGTCCACGGAGGTTTTTTCCTTATTGCAAAACAGTGCCCGTCTGGAACTGCGCACCAGCAAGGGCGGCCTGGTTGAACAGCTGAAGGCCCTGCTTACTAGCGTCAAGCCGCAAACGTTGGACGACCCCAAGCCTGCGGGAGCTTGGAAACAATTTCCGCCTGCTCATGAAAACCTACTGTATTATAACAGCTATGGGGGCTTTACCGCCGAGGAAGGAGATTATGTAATCACCCTCCCGCCGGGCAAGACGACCCCCGCCCCCTGGAGTAATGTGTTGGCCTCCCCTACCTTTGGCAGCCTAGCGGCGGAAAGCGGAGTGGTGTTTACCTATGCCGGCAACAGCCACAAGGCGCGCCTCACCCGATGGTCCAATGACAGCATCTCAGCCTACGGCGAAGAAAACTTTTTTCTCAAAGACCGAGCCAACCGCTTGCTATGGTCCGTCACCCGGTGGCCCTTGGGGCAAAGCCAACATTGCCAGATTACCCATAGCCCCGGCGTGACCACCTATGAAAGCCATGGTTATGGCATTAGCCAAAAGCTCACCTGTTTCACGGATGTGGAGTTCCCCATTGGGGTGCGTGCATTGCAGCTGAAAAACGATGACGTTGTGGAGCGCACGCTTCAATTCGTCCACAGCTGCATTTTTGCCATGAGCCATCATCCAACCCAGGAACAGCTCACCGCAACCCATCGGGAAAACGGCGTGATCTATGCCCAAAACCCCTCCATCCCCGGCGTTGCCTGCATCAGCATGGTGGACCCGTCTCCCACTCTCACTACCACCATGTCCTCCGGCGTATTTAAAGGGTTGGTTGGCATGGCCCCCCTGGCCTTGAGTAGCCCAGGAGCTCTGCCCTGCGATATGGGCAACGTAGGCCTCACCAGCCACACCTTTATTCTACAGCCTGGTGAAAGCCTATCCATCACCTTGGCCATAGGGTTTGATCAATCCCGGGACATGCTGGACATTGCGCTTTCCACGTTGGCTGCCGAAGGGGCCAGCCAACGCTTGCACCTGGTGAAGCAATACTGGGCCTATCAGCTGGGAGGCCTTCGTGCTGATGTGCCCGACCCCGCCCTCTCGTTGATGCTCAACCGCTGGCTTCCTTACCAAACACGGGTGGCCAGGCTTTTTGCCAGGGCCGGTTTCTATCAAGCAGGCGGCGCCTACGGTTTCCGGGACCAATTGCAGGATATGATCTCCCTGCTCTACACCGATGCGGACATGGTGCGGGAGCATCTGTTGCTGTGCGCCGCCCATCTGTTTGAGGAAGGAGATGTGCAGCACTGGTGGCATCCGCCCCGCCATGGCATCCGCACCCGCATCACAGATGATCTGCTGTTCCTTCCTTTTGTGACGGCCCTTTATGTGCAAACCACAGGGGACAACGGCATCCTGCAGATCTCTGTTCCCTACCTCCATGCTGAGCCATTGCGAGACAACGAAATGGAACGTTTAAACGAACCGGAGATTTCCGACGTCAGCGAGCCCTTGCTGGCCCATTGCCTCAAGGCCATTGAGCATGTTGAGCTAGGGGCTCACGGCTTGCCCCTGATGGGCGGCGGGGATTGGAACGACGGCATGAACCGGGCTGGGGGTGAAAACGGCGAAAGTGTTTGGTTGGCGATGTTCTTTTGCGAGGTCTTGCGCCGCATGCTTCCCCTTTGTGACGAGCAGACTGCTCGCGGGCTTGCGACGAAGAGGCATAGCGTATTGCAGATGATTGACCAGCACGCCTGGGATGGCTCCTGGTACTTGAGAGCCTGGTATGACGATGGCGAACCCATGGGTAGTTCCCGTAACAGTGAGTGCCGCATCGACGCGCTGCCCCAGTGTTGGGCCGTGCTCTCCGGCGTATCCCGGGAGCGCAGCGCCATCGCCATGGATCATATATGGCGCTTGCTCTATGATCGAGACATCGGCCTGCTGAAACTTTTTACCCCGCCCTTCAATGGGCTGGAGCAGCCGGGCTACATCGCCGGTTATTTGCCCGGCATCCGCGAAAACGGAGGTCAGTATACCCACGTGGTTCCCTGGGCCGTCGCTGCGCTGCATCAGCTGGGCAATGACACACTGGCCTGGGAGTTGCTCCTGGCGACGCTGCCCATCCATCATGCCCTCACCCGGCAACAGGCAAACCGCTATCGGGTAGAACCCTATGTGATGGCGGCGGATATCTACAGCAACCCACAACAGCGTGGCCGAGGCGGCTGGACCTGGTATACCGGCAGCGCTTCCTGGATGTACTATACGATTTACGAACAGCTCTTTGGCTTTCAAAAAATCGGCGATTCCCTGCGTTTGCGGCCCTGCTTGCCGGAAGGCTGGGACGGGCTTACCCTCACCTACCGATATGGCAGCGCCACCTATCACCTCCACGCCGTGAAGGATTGTCCCTATCCCATAGCGGACGGCCAACCCCTGAAAGAAGGGAAGCTTACCTTGGTGGATGACGGCCGTATCCACGAGGCCACCTTCCCCATGCGCTTTGCGGAGACACTCAGCTAGGCAGGCTGTTTCCCCGCTGTCTACCCGGCCGGCAACCATCTATGGTATAATGCATCCAATCGTACGCGAAAGGATGAGACCATGGATTTTTTGCCCACGACCCAGCGGGAGTGCCAGCAGCGGGGCTGGGATGCGCCTGATTTCGTCTATGTGGTAGGCGAAGCCTATGTGGACCATCCCTCCTTTGGGCATGCCATCATCTCTCGCGTGTTGGAGCATGCCGGATATCATGTGGCAATGCTTTGCCTGCCGGATTTTCAAACCCCGGTGGATTTCACGCGTTTTGGCAAGCCTAAGCTGGGGTTTTTGGTTACCTCCGGCGTCATTGACAGCATGGTAAACCATTATACGGCAGCTAAAAAACGCCGCGGCGAGGATGCGTACGCTCCCGGCGGTCAGGCCGGCCTTCGCCCGGATCGGGCCGTCACGGTCTATTGCAACCGCATCCACCAGGCCTGTCCCGGCATTCCGATTCTCATCGGCGGTATCGAGGCTTCCCTGAGGCGGTTTTCCCATTATGATTATTGGGATGACAAGGTGCGTCGCAGCATCTTGGTGGACTGCGCCGCCACATTGCTTCTTTATGGCATGGGCGAAAACACGATCTTAACCTGTGCGGGTTGGCTCAAGCGCGGCATGCCGGCTCAGGATCTCCCCAGCCTGCGGGGTTGCTGCTATATGGCCAAGGAACCGCCGCGTGACGTTTTATTGCTGCCATCCCACCAGGAGGTGTGCGATCGCAAAGAGGCCTATGCCAAGGCTTTTATGATGGAATATGAGCAGCAGGATCCCATCCGTGGCGTGCTCCTCTGCCAACAGCAGGACGATCAGCGATTTTTGGTGCAAAACCCGCCCGTACCGCCCCTCAGCCGGGAGGAATTGGACGCGGTCTATGCCCTGCCATACACTCGCCTGGCCCACCCAAGCTATGACGCCCTGGGCGGTGTGCCCGCTTTGCAGGAGGTTCGTTTTTCCCTTTCCGCTGTACGCGGTTGCTTTGGGGCGTGCAGCTTTTGTGCCCTCACCTTCCACCAGGGGCGCATCGTGTCCTCCCGTAGCGAGCAGTCCCTGCTGGAGGAAGCCAAACTCATCAGCAGCTTTCCAGATTTCAAGGGCTATATTCATGATGTGGGTGGCCCCACCGCCAATTTTCGCATCCCCGCCTGTGACCGGCAGTTGAAAACCGGCGCATGCAAAAACAAGCAATGTCTGCATCCGAAGCCCTGCAAAAACCTTCAGGTAAGCCACAAGGAGCTGACGGAGTTGCTGCGCAAAATGCGGCAACTGCCCCGGGTCAAAAAGGTGTTCATCCGTTCCGGCCTGCGCTATGACTACCTGATGGCGGATCCGGATCCCATCTTTTTTACGGACTTGTGCCGCTATCACATCAGCGGCCAATTGAAGGTCGCCCCGGAGCACATCAGCCCTCGGGTGTTGGCTCTGATGGGCAAGCCCGGGCGGGACGTGTATGATCGCTTCGTACAGCGTTATGAAACGATAAACTCCAGGCTAGGGCTGAAACAATTTCTGGTTCCTTATCTGATGAGCAGCCACCCGGGCAGCACCTTGGAAGACGCGGTGATGCTTACCGAATATCTGCGAGAGACCGGTCACCAACCGGAACAAGTGCAGGATTTTTACCCGACGCCCGGCACGCTGAGCACCTGTATGTATTACACGGGGCTGGATCCGCGCACATTGCAGCCGGTCTATATACCAAAAACGGCGCATGAAAAAGCCATGCAACGAGCATTGTTGCAGTGGAAAAACCCCAAGAACCACGCCCTCATCCGGGAAGCCCTGCGGCTATGCGGGCGGGAGGATTTAATCGGCTATGGCAAAAAAGCCCTGATCCCACCAAGAGATGGATGGCCCAGGCCGGGAAGAAACAGCGCCGTTTGGCCCAGGCACCCGAATCAACCTGCCAAAAAAGCGACCAAACGCAAAGGACGCGCCTAACTTGACGCGTCCTTCTCTTTTTTCTGCCTTACTGCATCCCCGCCGAGAACTTGTTTTTGAGGTCGTTCACCTTCTGTTGCTCGGCCTGTTGCATGGGATACCAGCCTTTTTGCGACATCTTTTGATAAATGGTGCCCTGCATACACAAACTTTCTTTCAATGCGGCGTCAAAGGCGCCTTGCACATTTTGCGTCGCAGACTCAATGGTGCCATTCATGTAGAGATTGCACGCGCCCTTGGTCGTCTGCAGTAGGTTTTCCATAATGCTTTGATCGTTCATGGCTCCGCCTCCTTAGACAGCCTTGTAGAATTGTTGAAACAACTGACTATGGGTGTTGGCAAGCTGTTGCGCATAGCTTTTCAACTCCGGATCCATCAGGGCTTGAGCTGCCTGCTCGCATTGGGTCTTGAGGAATTTTTCGTGGTTGAGCGCATCCTCCAGATAGATGAGTTCTTTGGGACTCATATCATCACCTCCAAGGCTATTGTCGCCCGGAAGGTGGCTTTCTATTCCAATCTACGCAGGCTTTCCCTTATGGTTTCACCTCGCTGTCCGCGCTTTCCAGCGGCCTGTCCTTTATCATTTGATAGTAAGGCACCTCCACATAGCCCAACCGCTGATACAGAGCAATGGCGCGGTGATTGTTCCTTTCCACTTCCAGGCGAAAGCGGGCAATTTCCGGATGCATTTGCTCATACTGGGCCAAAAAATCTGTGCCAAGACCCATACCCTGAAAAGCTGGACGAAGGTATAGTTCCTCCATCCAGGCCACCAGCCCACCAGCCTCCTGGGAAAACATCTTGGACACCACAGCATATCCCGCAATACGGCCTTGGTCATCCTCCAAAACCATCCCCTCCACAACATCGCGGGACCGGATCATTTCATCAAAGGTCTTTTCCAAGTAAGAAAGCGGGACCGTGTGTAATACGGCCTGGGAAGCGTAAAACTCTGTCGCCAGTTCCAGATAGCGGTCTCGATCCCTGACATTGATTGGTCGAATGGGCATAGGCGGCTCCTCTCCGGTGATTCAGCAAGCATTGGTATCAGTATAGCTTTTTCTCCCTCTTGGGTCAAATCTCGGCTTTTACCAGCGCTTCAATTGACATTTTCTGCGTGAAGCAGTATGATATTTTTGTTGGAGATCCCGCGATTCGGCTTGCATTGGGCGCTTTTCCCAGCCGAAACGAACGCAAAGGAGTCGGTTTGATGTCCGCTTTGAAACAAAAGATCAAGGACCGTACCGTAACGCTGGGTGTTGTTGGCCTTGGGTATGTGGGTCTGCCCCTGGCTGTAGAAAAAGCCAAGGCGGGCTTTCATGTGATTGGCTTTGACGTGCAGCCCCAAAAGGTGGATATGGTAAACCAGGGGCGTAATTATATCGGAGACGTGGTGAATGCTGATTTGGAAGAGGTGGTCAAAAGCGGCCACCTCAAAGCCACTTCGGATTTTTCTTCCGTGGCGTCCTGCGACTGTGTTTGTATCGCCGTTCCCACCCCGCTGGACGAGCACCAGCAACCGGACATTAGCTATGTTCAGTCCTCCACCGAAAGCATATTGCCACATCTGCACAAGGATATGTTGATTGTGCTGGAATCAACCACCTACCCCGGCACCACTGAGGAGCTAATCAAGCCCATTCTGGAAAAGTCCGGCCTTGTCTGCGGGCGTGATTTCTTTCTGGCTTTTTCTCCAGAGCGGGTAGACCCTGGCAATGCGAAATACAAGACCAAAAACACACCCAAAGTGGTGGGTGGTATCACGCCCCAGTGCACGGATATTGCTGCCACGCTCTATGAGGCTGTGCTAGAAGCCCCAGTGCAGCGGGTATCCTCCCCTGCCGTAGCCGAGATGGAAAAGATTCTGGAAAATACATACCGCAATGTGAACATCGGCCTCATCAACGAGATGGCCATCCTTTGTGACCGGATGGGCATCAACATCTGGGAGGTGATTGAAGCTGCCAAAAGCAAGCCTTACGGCTTTCAAGCCTTCTATCCTGGCCCGGGCCTAGGCGGCCATTGCATCCCTCTGGATCCCTACTATTTAAGCTGGAAAGCCAGGGAATTTGGCTTCCATACCTCCATGATCGAAAACAGCATGATGATCAATGACCGGATGCCTGAATATTGTGCCCAGCGCGCTTCCCGCGCCCTCAACGAGCATCGCAAAGCCATGAACGGCGCCAAAATATTGATATTGGGCATCGCCTACAAGCAGGACATCGATGATTGTCGGGAAAGCCCTGCCCTGCGCGTGATGACCACGCTGCAATCCATGGGAGCCCAGGTTATTTTTTATGATCCTTATGTGGCAGAATACCAAGAGGCGGGCGAGACCCATCACGGCATTCCCGCGCTGACGGCGCAGGCGCTGCAAAATGTTGATCTGGTCATGGTAACCACCGCCCACACTCAGGTAGATTACGACCTGGTGGCAGCTCATGCACCGCTGATTTTGGACACCAAGAACGCGATGAAAAATGTCTCAAACCGCGAGAACATCCGGTTACTATAAGCGCGAAAGGAGCTATTTCATGAACCCAAAGCTTCGATATGCGTTGATCGGATGTGGCCGCATTGCGCCAAACCACATCGCCGCCACGCTGAAAAACCAGGATGTTCTTGATTTCGTGGCTGTATGCGATTTGATCCCCCAGCGCATGGAGGATATTTTGCAGCCTGTACCGCAGGACCAGCGCGCAAGCCTGGCCCTTTTTTCGGACTACAGGCAAATGTTGGCCCAGGCCAAGCCCGACCTGGTGGCTGTGGCCACGGAAAGCGGCAAGCATGCCGCCATCGGTCTGGACGCCATTCAAGCAGGTTGCAACGTCATCATCGAAAAACCCTTGGCCCTGTCCATGAAGGATGGTCGAGCTTTGATTGAGGCGGCTCAGCAAAAAGGTGTGAAGCTCTGCGCTTGCCATCAAAACCGTTTCAACAAATCCATCCAAAAGATCCGTAGCGCGGTGGAGGAGAAACGCTTTGGCCGCATGCTTCACGGCGCGGCGCACATCCTGTGGAACCGTGACAAAAGCTATTATGACCAAGCCCCTTGGCGCGGCACTTGGCAGCAGGATGGCGGAGCGCTGATGAACCAATGTATCCACAACATTGACCTGCTCCGCTGGATGATGGGCGATGAAGTCTCCCAGGTGGTGGCCTATACCGACAACCTGGAGCATGACTACATCCAGGCCGAGGATCTGGGCCTGGCGCTGATTCAATTTTCGCATGGTGCTTATGGTCTCATCCAGGGCACTACCAATGTTTATCCCCACAATTTGGAGGAAACACTCTACCTTTTTGGCCAGGATGGCACCGTGAAGGCCGGCGGCAAAAGTGTGAACAAGATTGAGGAATGGGACTTTCGAGATGGCCGGGGCGATCCGGCCACCATCAAGATGGAGTTCGGCGAAGACCCTCCCAATATCTATGGGTTTGGGCACACGCCTCTGTATGCGGATATGGCGCAGGCAATCCTGCAAAACCGCCCTCCGTATGTAGATGGAGAGGCTGGATTGCACGCGCTTGAACTGGTGCTGGCCATTTACCAGTCCGCAGCTGAGGGAAAGGCTGTGAAGCTCCCGCTTAGGGACTGCGCCACTACGGATTTTTTAGGGAGGTTTGGCCAATGAGCTTTTACATCCATGAAAGTTCCTACCTGGATGAGGATGTCCAAATAGGCGACGGCACCAAAATATGGTATTTCTGCCACGTGCAAAGGGGCGCTCGCATCGGAAAAAATTGCAGCCTTGGGCAAAACGCCTCCATTGGCTGCGATGTGGTGCTGGGCGATCACTGTAAGCTGCAAAATAACGTCAATGTTTGCGAAGGCGTAAACTTGGGCAACGATGTGTTCATCGGCCCTTCCGTGGCCTTTACCAACGATTTGACCCCCCGCGCCCGATTCCCCAAAGGGAGGGCCAACCTCCTGGATACCTATGTCCAAAATGGCGTGACCATTGGGGGCAACGCCACCATTTTATGTGGCTTGACCATCGGTGAAAACGCCTTTATCGGTGCAGGCGCGCTGGTCAATGCCGATGTGCCCCCACATGCGCTTATGCTGGGTGTGCCAGCCAAGTGCAAAGGGTTTGTGTGCACCTGTGGGCAAAAGTTGGACGGCATGCACTGTACTGCCTGTGGCCGGAGTTATGAACGCGCGGGTGAAGGTCTCAGGGAAATCCAAGCCTGAAATGGAAGGATTGACAATAATACAACAGCATGAAGTGACCGTTAAAAGCTTGCATCACAGGTGCAGCAGCGTTATGTTGTGATCCCATATTGCGCACGATCGAGGGTCACATTTTTAATGATCTCAGCTTGAGTAAGCATCCGGTTGTAAAGCCG
>JAVBSI010000016.1:0-43239 GCA_031556815.1 Eubacteriales bacterium
CGGCGTGTGGGAACAGGTTCATAACCCGGATTTTAATTATGGCGAATTCGCCATAATTAAAAGTCAAGCTGGGCTAAATAGCTACAAGATCAGCGTCAAAGAATGGGTAGAAAAAACGAACGCAATCGGCCTGCGTGCGACTGCCGGACGTTATGGCGGCACATTCGCATACAAGGACATCGCTTTTGAATTTGGCATGTGGATCAGTCCGCATTTCAAAATCTATCTCATCAAAGAATTTGATCGGTTAAAGGCAGAAGAACAAGAGCGACTCGGTTGGGACATCAAGCGCAATCTAGCAAAGATCAATTACCGAGTTCACACTGATGCAATCAGAGAAAACTTGATTCCTCCGCAACTTTCCACGCAACAGAAGAATGCGATATATGCAAATGAAGCTGATGTACTCAACGTCGCTCTGTTTGGAATGACCGCCAAAGAATGGCGTGGCACAAATCCAGATTTGAAAGGAAATATCCGAGATTATGCGGACGTTTCTCAGCTCGTTTGCCTTTCGAATTTGGAAAGCCTAAATGCCGTTTTTATTCATGATGGGATGCCACAGGCTGATCGCATGGCGAAACTCAATGCGGTCGCGATTAGTCAGATGCAGATTTTGACCGATGACAACCGTATCGCAAGACTAAACAGCAACGATTTACACGCACCTCAAAATAGTATTTCTGAAATTGAAAGAGAGCAGCTGGACGCACTTAAGAAGAAAAAGCAACTGATGCTTGATGAATAAAAGGATGTGGTAAACGTGAACATCGTGATCTATGCCCGCTACTCCAGCCATTCTCAAACCGAACAATCCATTGAAGGCCAGCTCACCGCATGCTCCGATTACGCAAAAGCAAACGGGCATGTTGTGATCGCCTCATATATTGACCGTACCCAAAGCGGTACTACAGATAGCCGTACAGATTTCCAAAGGATGATTGCCGACAGCGATAAACAAGCTTTTGAAGCTGTGCTTGTTTATCAGCTCGATCGCTTCGCCCGCAACCGCTACGACAGCGCCATCAACAAAGCAAAGCTGAAAAAGAACGGTGTTCGCGTGATTTCAGCCAGAGAGAATATTAGCGAGAATGCTTCCGGCATCTTGGTCGAAGGTGTGTTGGAGAGTATGGCGGAGTACTACTCCGCTGAGCTTTCGCAGAAAATACGGCGCGGCATGAACATCAACGCAGAGAAGTGCCTGAGCAACGGCAGTAATCCCGGTCTTGGTTACTATGTTGATGAGGAACGCCGCTTCCATGTCGATCCCCAAACCGCGCAAATTGTGCGCGAAATTTTTGAACGCTATGCCAGCGGCGAAACGGTGGCCAACATCACTGCGGATCTCAATAGCCGTAAAATTACGACCTCCAAGGGCGGCACGTTCAATAAAAACAGTTTGCACCGCATGCTTCACAATAAGCGATATATTGGCGTATACGTCTACGGAAACATCGAAACGCCTGGCGGTATACCTCGCATCATTGAGGACGAGTTGTTCGAGCGCGCGCAGATGATCTTGAGCCGCAACAAAAAAGCACCCGCACGGACACGAGGCAAAGAGGAATATCTACTGACCACCAAACTCTTTTGCGGCCACTGTAGAGAGATGATGACCGGTTACGGCGGCACATCAAAATCCGGCTTGCTGCACCGCTATTATCGCTGCAACAATGTGAAGAAGCACAACTGCAAAAAGAAGGTTGTTCGCAAAAAATACATTGAAGACAGGGTTGTTCTGGAATGCCGCAATATGCTGACCGCCAGCAATATTGAACGATTGGCCGCATCGGTTGCCGCAGCCTGTGAGGCCGACTATGACAACTCGGCGATCAAGCGTCTCAAAGCCGCCTTGAAAGAAACCACGACCGCCATTGAAAACCTCTGGAAAGCGTTGGAGCAGGGACAATCGGTTGAAATGATTACCGAACGCCTGGAGCAACGAAAGCGGGAGAAGGAGGATTTGGAGACGCAGATTGCTATCGAGATGAACAAGGAAGTCACCTACACAGCTCCTCAAATCCGTGCGTTTTTGCATTCACTGGCAAAGGGTAATCTAAATGATGAAACCAAGCGCAAAGCGATGATCAACATTTTCCTGCAAGCAGTCTATCTGTGGGATAGCAAAATGACGCTGATCCTCAACGGCGGCGATAAGCCAATCGAGATTGACGGCATCTTGTTGGATGAGATCGAAGCCAATAACACCGAGGTTGTGTGTTCGCACATGGGAGCAGTTGCTCCACCACCGTATCACATCTAACGTGATACACAGAAAAGCCGTCTTTCGGTGCGGCTTTTTTGCGTTTCAGGGACAAAAACCCTCTGTTTCTGCCATTTCGTACGTCAAATCGCCCCTCAAACGGTGTTTTGCCATGTATTAGGTGGCTGTCGAGGTATGCTTATTTCGGAGGTTCACCCTCTTTGCGCGATGATACAAAGCATCAAGGGAGGTATGCCGAAAATAAACTTTTTCGCGTAAATGCACTTGCGCTGCCAATATATTTCTTCGGTCGGCATCCTTTTTCGCAAATATCAAACCTCTTTGAAAACAACAAATCATATGCCGCGTCCCGATATTGGTGCGTGGTTTTTTCAAAACATATCGCAATACAGGCAGGACACACTTTAATTTCAATTGACATAATATGCAGAGAATCCTTGCATACAGGAGGGCTATTATGTTAAAAAATTTTAGAGCCAGCCGACGCGCTTTATGTCGCTTCTCATTGGTTATATTTATATTCATCGTAATGAGCGGCGTTACGGTCGCAAAAGCAGAAACCGTTGTTGACGACGAACAGAGCTTTATCAATGCCATTTACTCAACTGAAACAGAGATCATAGTCGCAAATGATATCACCTTGACGAGAGAATATCCGATAACGCGAGACTTGACAATCAAATCAACGGCGGGCGCAACCTTAGATTGGGGCGGCGCGGCATATAAAACAATGTTTACAGTGGAAAACAACTCCCATTTCACACTTGAGGACATTACACTCGATGGTAATGGGATGTATGTAATCCTTGTAAAAGTCTATGGCGCAACACTTACAATAAATGATGGATCTGTGCTAAAAAATGTGTTGGGCAGCAGCGCCGGCAAAGCTGTTCTCATCGGAGATGCCAGCGACCCCGGAATGGGCGGCACGTTTAATATGAATGGCGGGCTTATCACAGGCGTGAGTATTGATTCCCCAGTTTTAAGCTATTACGGAACAATCAACATGAGCGGTAGTTCATTAATTTCGGAAAATAATGCACATGCCATTGGCATGATTGGTTCTACCTTGAATATGACCGGAAACGCAACCATCTCAGACAATACAACTCCAAGAGTCGGTGCCGGCGTGCTGGCCGGCGATAACAGTGTCATCAATATGGGTCTGCATGAGGGCGACGCACCGCGTATTTCAGGCAACACCTCTACAACCCGTTATGGCGGAGGCCTCTATTTGGATGAAAGTGAACTGAATATGAGTTTTGACGCCTCGATTTCTGGCAATACTGCAGAAACCATGGGTGGCGGTGTTGCGTTGAACAGATCGACCCTTATCATGAATGGCAACGCAAAGGTAAGCGGCAATACAACCAGTCGGGGAGTGGGCGGCGGGATTATTGCCAACGAATCCACGGTTAATTTGTCCGATAACGCTGCTGTTTTGGGGAACTCGGTAATGGCAGACGACGGCAGAGGTGGGGGCATTTATCTGCAAAACGGCCCATCATTGCTCACAATTTCCAATAATGTAAACGTATATGACAATAAATCCACATTCGGTGCGGGAATTTTCCTGCATGTTGAAACGGAACTTCAAATGAACGGCGGCACTATTAACACCAATATAGCCAATCTTGACGGCGGCGGTGTTTACAGCCGCGGCAAGTCGACAATTTCAGGCGGACCCGCGGACGGCAACCGGACAGTAAGCGGAAACGGCGGCGGCATCTATCTCGCAAGTGAAGGAAGTGTTGTGATTTCCGGAAGCGCTGTTACCAACAACAGTGCGCCAAATGGTTATGGCGGCGGTATTTATACAGAGCTCGGCGACTATTCAAATCTATCCGCAGATATTGGGACACGCTTCTATGGGAACAGGGCGTCGGTTGCTTATAAACCACCCGAAAACGCATTGGAGTTATACCCCAATATCGGGTTCGCATCTGTCAGCATCGAAGATCATCCGGTCAACAACTATGATATCAATTTCACCGATACCGAAGTGCTCATGTTCAATGTGACCTATGAAAACAACGGCGGAGAGGGGCACTATGTCGGGTCGGACACCACACCTTCTCATACAGTTATGATACTATCTCCGGAAGAAGCCGGAATTACACGAGCCTGCCACTCTTTTGCCGAATGGAATACCGCGCCGGACGGCAGCGGACAGTCGTATGCACCGGGCGACACCATGGTGCTAAACAATAATGTGACATTGTATGCACAATGGAATGCTGACTTTGCAGTGCTCTTGTGCTTCCTTCTCGTGCTGATTCCGGGCGTGATTCTCATTATGACATGCTTCTGTTCAGAGGCGAAGATGCTGTCGCAAGTAGAAACTGATGTGCGCAACAACCCCGAGCTTTAATTGCGTCATTGTATCAATTCAGGAGCCTAGACACAGGGAAAACCGTTGTAAATCAACGGTTTTCTTTTTGCCAAAAAGTAGGCAAAAAATGTGCTGGGTACATAGGGCACAAAAGTGGGCACAAACGCGAAAATGGGCTTTCAAAATCTGTGTCAGGCTTGTGGTAAAGGGGTTATTTCAGATTGCAAAAAGTAATTCTACTTGTATCAACATGTAGTAATTGGATGGTTGACATCCATATTCGACATGTGCTACAATGACTTTAGGCAATCGAATAGGTAGGGCGCAATATCAGAAGGACAGAGCGGCAAGTGGGAAACCATTGAGCTGAATATCCTTCTTTTCTTTTGTCCAGGGGCAGGAAACATATAAGAAACCAGGAGGTAACAATCTTGCTAATACTACGATGCAAATAGGCCGGTTCTCAGTAATTCAAATATTCAATAATGTAAGGAGAAAAAGCTTTTGGAAAACACAGAGAGAAAGCTTCACATTCAGGTGCCCGAACAGATTATGAAACCTTTTAGTTACTGCACAGAGGAGGGAAGAAAGGTTTTTTGCCTAAATCTATCAGATTGGATGATTACCGAAGAAAAAATTAACGAGTTGGGAACAGAACCAGGATATTACCCGAGTGATATTGAAACACAGCTGAGCGAGGATTTTGAGGCTAAATTCGGAGACGTAAAAAAGTTCCTTAATGATATTGATAAAAAGGGGCCAGTCGAATTAACGATTGAAAGGCAGCAAGCTATTTTTCGTTTTTTTGATAACATGCATCATAGGGGAAGCCTGTTCAAAGAGCTATTCAATCGTTCATCGAACCTTCCAGCCAAAAGCACCGCAGAAATAGTTAAAATGCACCTTGATGGCAACGTTCCCAATCTCTTTTATGATTTTTTGCATTGTCAAGGGTATAGCATTTCAATGCTTGCAAATCATACCAAAGTTGGCCTAATATCATTGATGAACTGTTTCTATCCAGGCCCCGGCGGCAGGTTTTACATGCCAATTTCACCTTATAAAGCCATCGTTCTTGCCAATCAAAACGATAGTCAATTCTTTCGTGATAGAAAACCACTCATCGCCCCAGTATATGATGAAGAACAGGTTCGACGGCTGAATGATTTTGCGTTGTATCATGAGCGAAGATGTGGAAATCAATTCGTTTTCGCAAAAACCATAGATGAGTTACAACGATTACAGTCGAAGCGAGATGATATCGTTCCATCTATCATATAGGCAAAAAAGCCAATGACAGCACGGCCAATGGGCTTTTCTTGTCATTCTCAAGCCTCTAAAAATGTTCCCAATGCAACGATCTTCATGGATGGGGAAGACCATTTCACACTGTCCGTCTTCAATGAATCCCCATAGGAAGGCCTTGGCTTATATGGGGTCACACTCTGGCCGAGATGGAAGGAAGGAGGTAGCGGCAGGCTTAACGCCTGTATTTGGGAATGGCGCTCCTCGTTTCGCGAAAGCCAGCATGACTTTTCTCTGCCGCAAGTTGTATCATTCGCAGAGGGCTTCGTGGACAAAGCATTGATCCAGAGCCATTACGCTATGAACGATCTCCATAAGATGTACATCGGGGAAATCCCGGGCGTCATGGTGAAGGATTGTAAAGAAGGCGATGGCATCCAGGCAGCTTTCGTTGGCTGCCCGCCCCACGATAGGGGTTCAAGCACGGCGGACCAAAACCGATAAGCCAAAAATGTGTTTGATGAATACCGGTTGCCAAATGCCTTTGAGCATTCATTTTGGTTGCATTTGTCCATCATCCCTTGTTTCAAGAGACTGCCGCAGATTGTTGTGTGGTCACGACGGCTACATGTGTCGGCTTATGCTCTCCATCGCCAAGAACAGGAGGTAGCAGGCAAATGTAAGCCGCGCTTTGGCGCATAGAAAAAACACGAACCACGGGGGCTTCATCCCGCCCAGGGAGAGCGCACGGATGGCCCTGCCATATACCTTATCGCGCAACAACGCGCCCAATCGCCGGATTTTTTCGCCGGCCTTCTGTTTGCTGCGCACCAAATCCAGCCCCAGCCAGATCACGCTGAGCGCGATCTTATTGTCCAGCGCTTGCCGGAATGTCGCGCCCAATTGATGCTCGTGAATGAAGACACCCAAGCGCTCATAGAGGCTCTTCCATTGCCTTGGCCGGTCGGCCTGGTATGCCGCGGTGATGGAATCAGGGTTTCCCTTGCAGTAGTGGGTTAACATCGCAGCTAGTGTGGCGGCCTTGCGCACATGGAAAAACAGCTGGATGTTGAAAAACAAGTCCTCCGCACCGATGTCGCGGATGCTCTGAAAAGTGATCCCGTTCTCGCGCAGAAGCGACGCGCGGTACAGTTTGTTCCAGATGTTGATATGCTGGTCCATCCGTTCTGGATGGCGCAGCTGTGAATCCGTCAGCCCAAACATCTGCTGATACAGCGCCCGGCAAGCCTCGCCCTCCAACATCCCGTCCTCATACAAACGCACCGGCACGGACGATGCAGCCTTCTCCCGCACATACCCCCAGCAGGCGACGTCCGCGCGCGCTCGGGTGATGGCCTCCAGGGCCGCCTCGCATAGCGTGGGCTCCACCCAGTCATCCGCATCGATGAACAGCAGGTACTCGCCTGCGGCCTGCGCCATGCCAGCGTTGCGTGCCGCCGCCGCGCCGCCATTGGGCTGATGGATGACCTTTACGCGCGGATCGGCTTGTGCGTAGCGCTCCATGATAGCAGGGCTTTGATCCTTGCTGCCGTCGTTGACACAGAGGATCTCGATGTCGGAAAACGTCTGCGCCGTCAGGCTGTTAAGACTCCGGGGTAAAAATCGTTCCGCGTTGTAAACCGGCACCACAATGCTGATCACCGGCATGCTCTCACCTCCGTCATTCCTGTTGTTTACATGGCTACGTGCTCTACGATGCGCGCTTTTTCGGTACTGGGCTTTGCCCTTTTCTCCACAAGACGACCCGCTTTGTACCCCAGCCAAAACGCAACGTGGAGTAAACCTGCCATTCTGCGCTTGCACAGCGCCAAAATGATGCGCCACTGGATCGTGTAATAGGAAGCATCCACACGGCGGAATACCTGCTGATAGGGTTCGCCGCACAGAATGTCCCTCAGTTCACGCGCCTTCTGTCGCCAGGAATGACCGCTAAGCTGGATGTTCCGCCCAAGCCATAGGATGCTCATCGCCACACGGTTGTCCAACGCCTCGCGGCATGCGTCTCCCAGCTGCATCTCCTGGCGAAATCCATCCATCCGCGCAAACAATTCCGCCCATCTTTGGGGCAGGGCCTGTTGATATACGGAAGTAAGCGAGGACGCGTTGCTCATGCGGTAGTGGCTAAAGTACTCATCCATGGTGGCCAGGGAGCGCGCATGTGCAAAAAAGTGCATGTTAAACAGCGCATCCTCTGTTCCGATACGCTTGGTATCCACATATTGCAGGTCATGGTCTTGGATGGTCTGGGTGCGGTAGATCCGTCCCCATACGTTGACGTGAGCATCAAACCACTCGGGGTGCGCCAGCTCCTGTCGGTACAGCCCAAAGCACTGGCGTAACACGACGTCATGCACCTGCTGGGACATATACACTTTGCCACCCTCTACGATGTGCATGTACTCATGCAGCGCGGGAAACTCCTGGATAAAATTCCAGATCACCACGTCCACATCCTGTTGTTTAGCGATGGCATAGCTTTTTTCGCAGCAATCCACTTCCAGCCAGTCATCCGCATCCAGAAACAGAATATACTCTCCGCTTACGTGTGCCATGCCGGTATTACGCGCGCCGGACAGCCCTTGGTTTTGCTGTTGGATCACGATCATGCGCGGATCCTTAGCAGCGTATTCCTCCAAAATGGCATGGGAATGATCCGGGCTGCCATCATTGACGCAGATGATCTCAATTTCCCGCAGCGTTTGCCCCAGGGCGCTATCCAGGCATTGTTTGAGATACGACTCCACGTTGTAAACCGGGATCACGATGCTGATCTTTGGCTTCATGCGACAACCTCTTCCTTAGGCTTCGCACGCCTGATGCGGCTGGCGCGGGCCGCTTTTTCGCGGATCACCACAATGCTGGTGCTTAGAATCATCTTGAGGGCGTAGAGGATCGGCTTGAGGCCGGAGTGCATGCTCTCGCCCGCCGCACGGGGGTGCATGATGGCCGGGTACTCCTCCACAGTGAAGTCGTTCAACAGCATCTGGATAATCATATTGGTGTCCGGGTACTCAAAGTGGAAGTTGTTATAACGCGCATAGAAGTCGAAGGCGCGCTCCGACAGCGCCTGCAGGCCGCTGGTCGGGTCGGTGATGATCTTGCCGGTGGACATTTTGATCAGCATGCGGAAGAATCGAATGGCAAACATTTTCGCCTTGGATACCGGGAACGATTGGCTGCCCTCCAGGAAGCGGGATCCAAGCAAAATGTCCACTGCCTCGTGTTTGGGGTCCTTCATACGGCGCAGCATAATCTCCAGGTTGGCCACATCATGCTGGCCATCGCTGTCCAATTGCAGCACATAGTGGTAGCCATGGCGCAGGGCATATTTGTAGCCGGTTTGCAGGGCGCTGCCATAGCCCATGTTGTACACATGGGTTGTAACAAACACGCCCGCCTTCCACGCAATGGCGCCGGTAGCATCGGATGATCCGTCGTTGACGATCAAGATATCCGCGATCTGGTAGAGCGGCGACTCCATGATCTCAAGCAGTACGGTGGGAAGCGTGTCCTCCTCGTTGAAGGCTGGCATCACAATCAGGATCTCTTTATCCAATTGGCTCCCTCCTATCCGGCGGCAGATCGCCGCCGTTTGTTAATGTGTAGAGCGCCTCTAATTCTTTCTCCCAGCGCGGACCCGTCTGTTCCAGCGCGCGGGTGATCTTTTCCCTGAGTTTTTCATCCTGGGCCAGCTGGTAGATGGCCTCAGCCAGTTGCCGCGCCTGCACTGGCAGCGAAATCAGCACGCCGTTCTCACCCGAGGTGATCTGCTCACAGGGACCTGCACAGGCTGTGGCAAGCACCGGCTTACCCAGCGCCATTGCTTCGGTGATGGCAATGCCCCAGCCCTCATAATGCGACGCCTGGACGTAAATATCGCACTGCGCGATGAAAGGGTAGGGATTGTTGGTACTGCCCAGCAACACGAAGGAGGATTCCAGCCCGTTTTGTGCAATGAGTTTTTGGAGGGAAGCTCTCTCGGGTCCCTCTCCCAGCACATACCATCGCGTTTCCAGCCCCATGCCATGCAGCAGCGCCATCGCGCCCACCGCAATGTTCAACGCCTTTTGCGGGTGCAGGCGCGCTATGGTCAGCAGGCGTAGGCCGGTGTAGCCATCGGCAAACCCTTTCCCTTCCAGCACCCGTTTGCGGATTTGCGCTATATTCACCCGGTTGTGAAACACGTGCGCCCGGGGCGCCAGAAAAGGATGCGCTTCCAGCACCGTGTCAACCACATCCCTGGAAACGCCGAACACTGCGTCATAGATTCGGTAATAGGGGGCGTCCTGGCTTGGCAAATATCCCGCCTGCTTGTAGTCCACGTGCACAAATGCCGCCTTCTTTTTTGCCTTCACATGCTTGGCAACATAGTAGGTTGCGCCACCCTCCAGATACGCCACCGCAAGGTCATAGGTTTGATCAAAGCGCGGCGCGGCGTCGGCCAGCAGTTCCCAGCAGAGTTTGTCCATCTGCATGCCGGAAGTCTGCTTGCGATGACGCCACTGCCATCGAAAATTACGGGGCAGCGTCCACACAAAATGCGCCAGGGCAGGTAGGTTCAGCATGCTGCGCAGCACCTGCAGGGCAATTCGCCGCCTGCCTGCTTTGGCCAGCACCGATGCATCGTTGGGATGCGTGTTCAGCACCCGCACCCCCTCTGGGACGGACGCGAACACTTCGCCGATGGGCACCAACGAAAACAGATCCACCTGAAAGCGTTGCTTGTCGATATCCTGGAGCAACGCGATCAACGCGCACTCCGCGCCGGCCAAGCCCATGGTATTGACCACAAACAGGATGCCACGCTTATCGCCACCGGTCATAAAAGTCCCTCCCCTTCCGCGTCTTTTCGGGACATTGCCACCTTTTCCCTAATCGCCGATAGGTCCGGCGCAAAGGGCTCGATGGCGGCGTGGTCGGTTGCTGCCAGCTGCATAGCCAGCGCCACCGCTTCCCGGGGATTGTCGGCAAACTTCACATATGGCCACGCTTTGACGGTCTCATAGGCGCCGATCAACTTTTGATCGCCGGTACGCACCACCACACATGGCGTACGCGCCACGATGCTCAGCACCATGCCATGCAGCCGGTCGGTGATGACCGCTTGAAACCGGCTATGCTTGCCTATGGTAGCAAAGACGATACCATCCCGAATCCGCGGGGTGATCTTTCGCTGACAGGTCATGTCGCCCTGCTGGGCTTGGTAACCGGCGGAAACGAGCTCCGCGATCATCCCATCAATGTCGGCCTGGGTGTAGAAGCGCTCTGCATCGTTGCGCATGCACAGGTAGATGCCTTCCCTCTTGCAGGGCGGCGTAACATACCACTGCGCCATGGAAAGCACGATGTCCGGCGACAGCCGCGCATCCGCTTGCGGAAAAAACTCCCGCACCTTGCGCAAGCTGATGGGATCGCGCAGCAGGAGGGTGAGGCACCGCGCTTGTCCATAGGCAGGCGCGGCATCGCGTATAAAGGCACCGGCGTCGCCGGGCAGCATGGATACCGACAAGGGAAAAGTGGTTTTGGGCGCATCCCCAAAAGCGGCGATCAATGCCCGGCGCGTCCCATCGCAATAACCATAGCGGTTGCCCAGGTTGCCACCGCCGTGCAGCCAAAGCACATCGCCCTTGCGGTAGAGCTTGGCCCACTGCCTTGGCCCCCATGTGCCGGACTGCGATAGCCTTATCTCCGCGGCATAGATTGGTACATACTCGGGATAATACTGCCCAATCAAGCGCTGCTGGGCCACACCCAACGCGGCATCGCCGATATTGGAGTGGGTGGCCATATCCAATAGGAATATGCGCGGCTTTTGACCGCTGCCCATCAGCCGGACACGAGTGCGCCAAATCGCGCCTAACGTCAGCGGGCAACCGATGGCACGGGCTACAGCCAGGCTGAGAAACCCGTAAAGCTTATGTGGCATCCACTTGCGCAGCACGGCAATCATGGTGTCGATCATCGGCTTTTTCCCCTTTACGCAGATTTGCGCTCGAACCATTTCTGATACAATGCAACCAACCACCTGCGATTTACACATATCGCACAAGCGGTGGTGGCCAGCAGCAGCGGAATCATGTAGGTGTAGGGCAGCAGGTAATATCCCGCGCCAGCAGCGCACACCAGGGCCAGCAGCAGCGACAGCTGCTTGATGTCGATGTGGATCTTCAGTACATCCCGCAAGGTATGTGCGCGCAGAACCCAAATCAGCATGAAAGCCACCAGGGCGCCCGCCACCGGAGCGAACATGCCCCAGGCATCGATCAGGCACAGCACCAACGCGATGTTCACCGCGGCGCCAGCCATCGTGGTGACAAACGCGCCCATGGTGCGCTTGTGTACAAAATAACCCGCCGACCAGAATGTCATAAACGCTTCAAACACCGCCACCAGATAGAGCGGCGGGATCAACGCGCTGGCTGGCTGGAACTCCGCGCCTACCACATAGGGCATGATCAGCCTGGTCAGCGGAATGAGCACCATGATTAGCGAGAGCAGCGCCTGCATATACAAGCGGAATGTGCGGCTATTGAAGTCGCCGTCCGTTCCGCGCATCTGATGCTCGGCAATGGCGCTCTCCTGCCAGGCCATATTGAATACCTGCGCCATCGCGGTGACCAGAAACGAGAACTTCAGCGCCATGCTATAGATGCCCACCGCCGCCATGCCGCGCTTGCCCAGCAAAAAATATCGGTTCAGCGACGCGATCAGCCACCAGCTGATGGTGTTGGGGATCAGCGGGATGGAGAAGCGCAGGATCATGCCCAAATCGGCGCGGTTCATCAAGCGTGGGGACAACATGGGCAGGGCGCGCAGCTTACTCTCAAACACCACACAGGCTACCGCGAAGGAGAATGCACCGGCGATCAGAAGCGCATCCGCCTTCATGTGGAACAGGAACAGCAACACCAACTGCGTGAGCAGCAACACGGCAGTCTGCAGGATGCCCACCATGGCAAACAGCTTGTTTCGCCCCTCGGCCCGGGCCACCTTCTGGTAAAACATGTACAGGACCTGGGTGACTGTAAACAGCGCCACCGGCATGGGGTATTGGATCTGCGGATTTCCCGCCGCCAGAAGCAGGAACACGATGCAGCCCGCCGCCAGCCCAAACAGGCAGATGCCAAAGATGATGGTGATGTATGTTCTCTTTTGCTGCATCTGGGCGGAAAACAGCAGGCGAAACAGCGCCTCCAGGCTCTGCAGCGTAACCACCGGGATGATAAGCGTGATGGTGCTGATCGCCAGCTCATAATAGCCATACTCACCCGGGGTCAAGAGCCGCGTAATGACTGGGATGAGCAGCACCGACAGGGCATTGTTGGCAAACATGCCGATGGCGTATACGATGGTGCCGTTCATGAGCCGTTTTTCCGGGCTGATCGTTTCTTGCCGCATAACCGTGCCTTTCCTATATGCCCGCAACCTTGATATCACAGAATACATGCTGTTCAAAGTTCCGCTCCAGCCAGCGCAGCCGGAAGAATCCCACCGTCCAGCCGATGAACGCACCAGCAAACGCGCCTGCGCCATAGAGACTTTGGGGCAAATAGCGCGTCGCCAGCACACTGCCCAGGAGCGTGGCCAACAAAAAAGAGGCGGTGGTCAGCAGCGCGCCCGCATGGTCGTTGAGGTAAAACATAAAGACCAACAGCATGTACATCATGTAGATCACCAGGAAGGCCACCGCCAGCATCGGATAGATTTCCATCGTCAGGCCCGTCACGCCAATCAAGGGCAAAAGCAACAAGAAGAGCACGTACAGGCTGACGGTAATGAGCATCTGGATTTGCAGCATGTAGCCGATTTCATGAGCCATAGAACGGAACAGCTCGCGTTTGGCATGGAGGATATCCTCGCCCCCTCCGGCGTTCAGCGCATCGCAAAACCCACGATATTTTTCGTAAAAACGCGTTTCCACCTGCACCACGAACAAAACAAGCGCCGATACATTGGTGAACATCGCATAACAGGTGGCGGCGTCGTATACCGGCGCCACACGGAACACGCCGCCCACCACGATGCCCAGATCCGAATACCACACTACAAAGTTGTGCGCGTACAGGCCCAACGCATAAAAGAGGCTACAGAAAAAGAGTGCTTGGAATCTGCGAAAGTACTGGCGCGTCTCTTTGTACGCGCTGCGCTGCGTGCCACGGAAGGCCGAGCGCACCTGGACAAGCAACAACATTGTGATCACCGTAAAGCCAAAGGCCATACCAATAAGGATGGACAACGAAGTGTCCAGCCTGCCCAGACGGAATAAACCGTACCCTACAGCCAGCGCGGACAGCAACCCCCACAAAAAGGCGTTGCCGATACTGCGATAGTTCTTCAGCGCGGATACATACGTCATGCAAAAAAAGGTGCACAGCAGGGACATAAACATCATGTATGCTGACAGCATGAAAACCGGCTCCACACTGTTTTGCCGCAGGGCGTTCACCCCAAAGGGTACCGCGATTGCCGCGCCAATGACCACGTTAAGGGCCAACCCCACATAGAAGGAGGGCAGCACCGCATCCCTTTCGCCGGTGTACAGCCGATCGGCCACATAGCGCGACAGTATTCCGTTGATCGGCGAGGTGATAATCATGGAAAAGATGAACACGTACATCACCGCGCCCGTGAGCAGCTCGCGCTGCGCGTAGGTCAACGACAGAAAATCCAGCATGCGATACAGCAGCATCAGCACGGCAATGATGCTGACCATGGGGCCGACGGTCACAGCGGTAGCGTATACGGCGCCGTAGACGGTGGAAAGCAGGCCGCCTCCCTTGAATATTTTCTTCAGTTCAAAGCCGATGCCCGCCATGCGCTCACCCTCCTTTGCCCAGATGTGCATACAGCTCACGGTACTGTTGCAGGAAGATCTCTTCGGTGTAATGCGTAAACACGCGTTTCTTACCCACCAGGCCCATCTGCTGGCGCAACGCCTTGTCCCGTGCCAGCGTTACCACCGCGTCGGACACCTGCGACGCATTCATCACCGGCACGATGAACCCGCACGCACCCAGGTCGTCCTTTTCGCCCATCACCAGGCCTTCGCAGTTCCCCACGCGGGTGGAGACAACCGGTATGCCCGCCGCCATCGCCTCCAACATGGCAATGGGTTGGCCTTCTGAAATGCTGGTAAGCAGGAAGATATCCAGATTGCCCAGGTAGTCGCGGACATTAACCCGGCCTGTAAAGCGCACATCCTGCGCGACGCCTAGCGCCCCGGCCATCTCCCTGCATTCTTCAAAGTACGCGGGGTCTTCTTCCGTGGGACCCAGCAGCCATAGCTCCAGATTGGGTACCTTCTCTTTGGCAAAGGAAAAGGCGATCAGCATCGTCTTCACATCCTTGATGGGGGCGATGCGCAGCACCGAACCGACGCGGATGTTGTCGCTCTGGGTATGCGTAAGGTCCGTGTAGAGCTCCGCATGGATACCGTTGGGAATCACCAATGTCTTATCCCGGGGGCAGCCGATCTCGATTTGCAGCCCTCGCGCCCCCATAAACAAGGAAATAACCCGCGTGCTGTAGCGGTAGCAACAGTGCGCCAGCATGTAGAAGAAATCAATCCACATATCCTTATATACGCCATGGGTCCAGTCCGCCTTAATGATCTCCTCTTCCCGCTCCCGGGTGTAAATGCCATGCTCGGTGATAATCAGCGCGCGGCCATACTTGCGCGCCGCTTTGACCGCCAACACCCCCGCATACCCGGTGGCTACGCTGTGGTATAAGTCGGCCTCTTCCACCCGTGCCGCCAGCACGCGAAACAGCGGCGCGTACATGGACCGCAACGTCCAGAGAAAATCGATGAACACGGTTTGACGGTAGGATTTGTTGTACAGTTCCAGCGCTATCTGATAAAAATCCAGACTCATCAGCAGCCCGCCAGGCGAGATGCCGGGCCTGTCAAACAGCCTGAAGATTTGATCCCAGTCCGTCTCTTCTCCCACAACCAGCTGACGTAACGCCATCCATTGCGCTCGGGTGGGCTTCGCACCGCCACGCTGGCCCGCGGGTCGGCTGGGCTCCAGCGCGCACTCACGCACTTTGACGACGTTGGGAGGCAACTGGTACGCAAAGCGGCCAAACTCCTGATCGGTGGCAGTGATGGTATGCAGGGCAAACGTGTCGTTCGCAAAATGATGGATCAACTGGTGTGTCCAGCTGGACACGCCGCCCACCACATACGGGTAACACCCCTCCGCAAAAAAGCCTATTTTCATAGCGACGGCTTTTCCTCCCATACAATGCTTCCCTCTTCACCCTCCAGGGCAAGCAGGTACACGCCTTTTTCCAGCTGTTCAAAGGAAAGCCCATCTGCGGAGGCGATGGTCCGCTTCGTGCGCAGGATGCAGTATGTCTGCGTATGGGGGAGTCCGCCCTTCATCAAAAGCCCCCGCTCATCAACGGTGAATGCCAACTGCTGAGCGCGATAGGCAAGCATGTCCAGGGATCCCGCAGAGGCGCATTCCCGCCGCATCTGAGGGAAGGGCAGCGTGGAATCGTGAAATGTGCTGGCCATTTCCCGCGCCATCTGCTGCCATGCGTGCTCCGGTGATTGCAGCAGCAGCGGCAGCGCCAGATTCACACTGTGGTGCACCATATACAGGCCCGTGGCAAATCCGCGCAGCCGAAAATCGGTAGCCGGATCGAACCGATAACCCTCCGTGAGCACCGGGTACACTGCCGGGTTTTGCTGCAAAGCGACGCCTGGATCGGCAATATTCAGCATGCGCACGATGGCCTTGGTATCCTCGCCCGCCGTTTCCCCCCAGGCGGCGCAGAAGCGATAATGGGGATACGCCGCGGCAAGCGTGGGCGACACGGTAGCCGGAGCGGTCAGCCCCAACTCGCTATGGCGCTGGCTTAGCACGCGCATGAAAAACGGCAGCTCGCTCTCGTATTGCTCCATGGGGATGGCAGGCAAGTACGCGGTGGCGCGCAGGTCTTGGTCGGCCAACATCGCCGACAGCTCGGGCCAGATGATGTCCCGGCAGGTTTGGTAGGCATCGCGGGCATAGACCAGCCGCAGCGGCGCCTCATCGGCAGACAGCAGCGGGTAGTTGCGAAGCGCAATGGTCATGGCGTTGACTACCGGATATACAAATGCCTCGCGGGGGATGGACAATAGCGCGGTCAGGATACCGATGCCGCTGGCATCCTCCATGAAGGCGGCATTGACCACCTGCGTGATCCCCTGGCCCTGCCGTTTCTCAAAAATCAGCGGCACTTCCAACATGCGGTCGTTTGGTTCCCCTGCCCACATGCAGGCCCACACCTTGCACAAGCTGTTTACACGGATACGCGGCGCTGTCAAGCTGATGTACGGCACAGTGGGATCGTCGGTCTTTTCATAGCGCACCATGCCGCCTAGCAGCAGCCCTTCGTATGCCTCAAATCGCTCACAGGTCACGGCTGCGCCGATTTCCAGCACACCCAACAGATCCATCAGCGGTTGAGATTGGCCAATCTCCCCCGGCAGGCGAAGAAAAATGGCTTGTCCTCCCTCTTCCAGGTAAGCCGCCAAACGCGAGATATCGCCCAGCTCGGGAACATCGGCTGCGATCAACAAGGTCTGGGGTTCTTGCGCATAGACTTCCGCGCTCAACTGCTCAAACGCCTCATATGTCAGCTTTAGCTGCCCAAGCATCCAGCTTGCGCTTCGTACGGCTGCATCGTTGTCATCACCGATCAGGCACACCATGAGGGCGGCTTTCCCGGGGGCGGTTTGCGCCACATCCGCCGCGACCTGATCCGCGCGCGTCTGATCGTATGGACTACCGTATTGATAGGCCTCAAAACCGGCGTTCATCGCGAAATACTGAAAAGCGACCAGCATCACCGCAAAGCAGAGTGACGCAATGAAATAGGGTTTGCGTGTCAGCATCGTCGCTCTCCTTTCTACAGCGGTCCCGCCGCCCCATTGTAGCCGTAGGGGATGGCGAAATTGGTTAACTGGTACATATTCTGCGTGAACTGATAAACGCGCATCACGTCATCTTCATAGTAAAGCTCCATATCATCCGGATAGGCGCGCATAAACGCCTCGGCCCAATAAAACATCTTGGCCTCCAGCACACGGCGGTAAGCATAGCGGATGTATGCCGTATCCCCCCGCGCCAGGGGCGACGTGGATTGATAGATCGTCTCCTGGGCTTCTTCCTCGGTGATGGGATAGGGCAATACCGCGTTGATGTTTTCAATGCGCTCGTAATTCAGCGGAAGCTTTTCCACGTAAAAAAACACGTAGCGCGTTGGGATACGCACCTTGGTCTTCCAGGTAAATGCCTCTTGCTCGCTGATGAACTGGTATAGCTCGTAGTGGTAGCCTTGGCCCAAGCACATGGACATCTCCTCCACCGGGGAGACGATGGTCCACTGGCCCCGGGGGAACCGGCTGGCAATGTCATAGTACACATGGATCGCGCCGTCATACTGGGCCCTGTTGGTTTCAATGGGCACGCACAGCGGCACATGAATTGCCAAAAAACCCATGCCTGCGCACACCGCAGAGGCCGCCACAATGCGCAGCTGCTTGATCGTCAGCGACAACGCAAGTTCCAGCGGGTAAAAATACAGCATCGCACCGGTAACGGCATAGAACATATTCAGGCGATTGGTGTCCATCAGGCTGGGCAGGCGCAGCGCATTGGCGAACATGAACCCCAGCAGCAGCAGATGATAGATCGTAAAACCCAGCAGGCGCCGCCACAGAAGGGGGCGGTTCTTGCGCCCTGCAAAGAAGATCACCGCCACCACCAGCGCCACGGCGATGGCAACCATCATGGTCCAAACGGAGCTGATTGCTAGGCCAACGCGTTCCAATACACCGGCGAAGGTCTGCGCGCCCTGGGCCGTACTCTGGGCTACGCCCGCGCCGCCGGACATGGACTGGAAGCCCCAGCCGAAGGAGGCCTCCAGCGGCTTGCCCATGATCAGTCCGATGGCCAGCGGCAGCAAACCCACACCCAATGCACCGCTCACCACCATGGCCAGCTGTTTAAAAATCCGCGCCTTATTTTTCAGCAGCAGATCGGCGTGGGTGACAACCAGCGGTATGCAAAACAGCGCTAAAATCACCGCGCCGTAGTAGTGCGAAAAAACCGTGTTGGCCATCGCAACCCCAAAAAAGAACAGCATGATCTTGGATGGCTTGTGGAGATAGCGCAGAAAGAACCCTGCGGCAATCAGCATAAATAGCTGTGAAAACTCCTGCGCCAGCAGGTAGGATTGACGCATGCGCCCGGAGGGGTCCACCACCTGCAGCACGCAAGTCACCGCAACGCACAGCGCAGGCACAAACCGCCCAGCAAACAAGCTGGTAGACACCCAATAGGCAGCGGTGAGTAGCAACAAACCGTTGAGTACGCCGGTCAGCCGCAAGAGCGTCACCACATCAAAGCCAAACAGCAACGAAAATCCAGTGATGGTGTTGTGCATGCCATAGAAATACACGCCCCGAAAAAAGATATTGTTTGCCAGCGATTGTTTGATCCATTCGGTATACACATAAAGGTCTGTGACGCCATAGACCATGCTGCTGAGCACTGGCTGGGCGCGTACGTACAGCCCATAGCTCAGCCCAATGGCCACCAGCAGCAGCAGGTGCCACCTCCGCCCAAACCATGCGGCCTTGCGCCGCCACAGGCCGGCTACGCTTGCGGTAAAGCGCCTGCGCAGGATCAGCGGCGCAACATAGCCCTTGCGCAAATGCGAAAAGAAGCGGCCCACATCACCAGCTCTTTCCCACAGCGCGGAACCGTACCGCAGCCGCGCGAAGAGCAGATCCTCAGCCAGCAGCAGCAACGCCAGGCTCCAGACGCTTAGCAGCCGGATGAACAGCAACAGATAAACCGATAGAATCATCTGGCCCACGGACAGGCAAAGGGCCATGAAAAATGAATCCATTGGGCCGCGCTTGGCCTGCTGCACACGGAATACCCAATGCGCACGAAAAACGAACCAGAACCAGCCTGCCAGCGCGATCAACAAGATCTCCCAGGCGTTTCTCATTGCGCTTTCCCTCCCGCCCGGCTGACCGGAACGCTAAAATAGCCCACCAGGGCCGCGCCCTCACGTGACAAGGGGATGTTTGCATCGCTTAATACCCGCACCGCTTCAACCAATCCCTGAGCATCGCCCATCTCATAGCAGGTGCGCATCAGCAGCAGGTGCATGCTTTCGTTGCGCGCAAAGCGCAGGCAACCATGCCTGGACCATTGCAGCGCGGAGCGTAGCTCTCCTTGGTCCAGCATCACTTCCACCGCCATTTGATAGAGTTCCGGCGTTATCAGGTCTTGGCGCTGCCGCCGCAGGTTTTCCAGCAAGTGGATCACCACATAGCCATATTTTTTCAGTTCAATTTCGGAAAGGATGCCGCTGGCGTAGTATGCGTGCGTGGCGCGGGCATAGGCGATGTTGATATCGGCGTCCATGTGGTCACGGTCAAAGGCCATGGACAGCTTTTGCAACGCCGTCTGATACTCGGCGGTCATCTCCATGATGACGGTTGCGGAGTAGTGGCTGGTCTCCGGGTCATCGTTGGCCAGCGCCTTGGAAAACAATGCGCCACTCAGGCTCACACCCCCGCGAATGGAGTTGAGGATCGCCTTTCGGCGGTCCTTCACATCCGACACCAGCAGCGACTCCTCCATGGGGACCAGATCGGCTTCCTCGTTGGAGGGGGCGAACACAAACTTGCGCTTGGCTTCTTCCTCGTCCTGATCCATTGGGCCACGGCGGTTTTTGATCAGGTGAAATCCGATAGCGGCGCCCGCAAAAAAAATTGGCGCCACCACCGGGCACAGCAAGATGATCAGCGCCTTGTACAGCGCCTGCACGCCGCGGCGCATGGTCAATGCCCACAGCATATATGCCAACGCCACTTCCGCATTGCTGCATAGCAGGATGAGAACCGCCCGGGTCTCCGCTGTCATGCCAGCATCACCTCGGTTTCAATGCCGCTTTCTCTCATGCGGCCCATGGGCACCGAGGCCTCCTCGATGGCGGTATTCTTCAGCAGGATCACCAGCGTGCCGTCCTCCAGCAAGCCCAGAAGATCGGCATCGCGCACCAGGTTGGTCAAGCGGCCGGATATCTCCTCCGGTGTGCAGCCCTTATACGACGCGGGGTTGACCCGCAGCAAGCAATGAGCCGAGCCCTCCTGTTCCTGCGGATCGCCAAGCAAAGACAGCGCACGCTGAAACGCGGCGGGTTGCAGGATGAATGTGCCTTCAACATAGCGATTGTTTGCCGTTTCTTTCACATACTGTCTAGCCCTGCGCATGGAGGAGGCAATCAACCTTCCTGTGACCGCCAGCAGGTCACGGTTGGCCACATTCAAGGAAGAAAACGCGATGCCCCAAAGCATCAGCGCGTACGCAGGCTGGTCATCAATCGTCACAAGGCCCATCATTTGCGGGTAGCCCGCCTCCAGCGCGGTGTTCATGTAAACCGCGCCATCCTCCACCACGTCTCTCAGCGCGGGGTACTGCTCCAGGGTGATGGTTTTGCCCAATGTATGCGCCGCCGGAGAGCTAGCCGTTTCCAACCGCAGGAAGCGGTGCCCGCTGTTGATTGCATAAATCGCCACATCGGTGGCGTGCAGCACACGCTGGATGACGCCAACCGCAGACTGCATGATCGCTTGCGGTTCCAGTACATCCAGCTGGGAGAGAATGGCATAGATGGAGGCGAAGCTGTCCCCGTAATTGATCAGGCGGTTTTCCAGCGCGTTTTTAATCTCCACATTGGCCTCATGGATGTTCATGAGCTCATCGTACTGCCGTTGCAGTTGCTGCTGCTCTGCCTGGGCGCTGCGTGTGCGCTCCATCAAACGATCGCGTCTGTGCCCCACAAAGAACCCTGCCAGCAGCAGCACAGCCAGATGGATATAGGTGGATGGATCCAACATGATATCAAACAACGTCGTGTTGCCAAGGGCAAACAGGATGCGCGCCACAAAGGCCAAAAGCGCCGCGGCGGCACCCGCCTGCATGCCGCTCATGCTGGCCGTCATCACCACATACACAAGCAGGTAATTGACCTGGGACAAAATCGCGCTGCCCGCCGACGCGCGCGTCGCGGCCACCGCTGCCGCCAGCAACGCCAGGCTCTCAAAGATGCTCTTGAGGGTAGCCAGAAAGCTGCGGATCACCTGCTTGCGCCGGGGGGCCCGCTCTTCGGGCATCTCGGCTTGGGCGGGTTTGGCGTAGGCAAAGCGGTTGGCCTCCGCCCATTGGCGTGTGGTTTGCAGCGCCCTTCCGATATCCACCTGTGGCACAAACCCATATAATGCGTGTACTTTCTCGCCTGAGAGGCATAGAGAGGCGGTGCGCTCCACTGTTTGAATCTGCCCGGCGCGCTCCGAACCCAGCAGCCCCTCCAAAAACGCCAGCTGCGACACCGTTTCCCCTGAGGAAATATGATAGATCCCGCTAGCCGCCTGGTCGTCACCGATCAGCAGGCTGGCCGCTTTCACGGCGTCCAGCACGTAGGTGGGCGTGAATTGCATATACGCCGACGCCTTGACCGTAATGCCCGCTTGCGCTTTGGCCAAGCACGTCAGCGCAAAATCCGGTCTGCCACGCATGGCGGTCTGTGGGCCATACACGCTGGAAAGGCGCAGTACGAGCACCGTGCGCTGCGGTTTGAGGGCGTGTACCGCCAAAAGGCGCTCCGCGTTGAACAGGCTTATGCCTCTTTCCGTCTTGGGCCAGCAAGGGCTTTCTTCGGTCAATGCGCCTATCGCGCCGTCCCCAAACACTTCTTCGTCCGAAAAGAAAACCAACCTGCGCACCTGGCAATCGTCCATCAGCTGCAGCACATGCAACAGCTCGGCCAGCATGGTGAGGCTAAACTGGTTTTGGGTCTGCCCTTTGTTGGGGGCCGCTTGGGCGCCCCAGAAAACAATCAGATCCGGTTGAATGCTACGAAAAATATGAATAATATTAGGGTCGGCGGGGCTAAAAGGATAGTGCACAAAATCGCGCTTCATCGCCGAAATGGCAACCGGCTTTTGCTCCGACAGCCAGAAAATATCGCTTCCATGGTTATGCAACTCGTTCACCAAAAGGCCCGAGAACGCGCTCCCATTGCCTATGCACAATGCTTTCATGTTCAGGTGGTTTCCTTTCACATCGCCCGTGGAATCTACTTGACCGTGAGCAGGCCCTGCAGATGGGTCTCCATCTCTTTCTGCTGCTCGATCAGGTGCTTGACCTCACTGTTCAGCATGCTGACCTGCATGGCCAACTCGTGATTTTGCGCCTTATGCATGGAGATATCAATCGTCTGCTTAAAGATGACGAACAGCAGAATGATGGTGGATACAACCAGCACCAGCACCGGCGGATACGCGATGCCCAGCAACGACGCCAGCCACTGAATCACCTCGGGAAAGAAGCCCGCGATGATGACGAAAAAACCGACGCACAGCCATAGAATGGAGTCGGTTTCGTCCAGCTTGCGCCGGACCAGCAGCCGTACGACCCCTGAAAACACCAAAATACCACTGCCCATGGAAAACAAACGCAACGCAATACCCATGTTTTCACCTCATTTCCAACAATTTTCCAAGCGAGATGTGCAGTGATGAAGCACACAGAAACAAATAAGGAACAAAATAATATCTGATTTTACCATATTTTGTATAAATTTTCCACATGATTTGACAAATGCCGATCTTTTCACACCATTTTGCCCTGAAGCTGGGCTGATGGGATCATCTTCAGCATGCCTGGTGATGCATCCGCGCGTCAGGACAAAAAGCGGACCCACTCGGCCCCGCCTCCTTGAGGATTTTCGATTATTTCGCCCGACGGTTGATTCTCCCGGTCATATCCTCTATAATCTTCTAGAAGGCAATGAGGGGTTTGCCCTCCTCCTTTGACCGCAGCTCCGGCGAGATTGTCCGGATACCGCGCCGGTTTTTGGCCCGGCTACGAGTATGACCGTCTGCGCAGAGGCAATCAAGGTGTCACGTTGCTGCCCGGGCAGGAGTGTATCGCGCTTTGTCAAGAGAACGGTTCTCTTTTCATAGCTTGTGACAGCGGCATCGGCCTGATTCGAATCTGGGCACACGAAAACGCTGTGGAATCCACCCACGGATCAAAACATCCAGGAGGCGACGACGTGATTCAAGCCAACCCACCTCTGGCACTACAAGGGCCCCGCAACCTACGGGATTTAGGGGGTTACCCCACGTTAGACGACAAGCAGACCCGACCGCGCCAGTTTTTGCGCAGCGACAGCCCCGCCCGCTTCACCCTCCAGGATTGCCAGGCGCTTTATGACTACGGCGTGCGCCTGCAAGTGGATCTTCGCAGCGTTTTTGAGTGTCAGCGGGAGCCTTCCGCATTGCAAAATTTCTTGGATGTGGAATATCACAATGTCCAGATGGTAGATGATTTCAACTCCAACTTGGCCCAGACAGACCGTTCTCCCTTCGCCACGTTACCCAACAACATGGCCGATACCTACATCTCCATGCTGGACACGGCGGGGCCCAGGTTCGCCACGGCGTTCCGCTGGATGCTCCGTTACCCGGACGACTGCGTGCTGTTTAACTGTACCGCAGGCAAGGACCGTACCGGAGTTACCGCTATGCTGCTACTCAAAATCGCCCGCTGTCCCGATGACGTCATCCTTGCGGATTATGCCGCCACCTACGACAACATTCGCCAGGACGTGGAGCAAATCATGCAGATGTACGCGACCCAAGGCATCCAGCTGGACGTTGATGTTTTCCATTCCGACCCGGAAACGATGGCGCAATCCCTCCGGCACCTTGACGGCACCTATGGGTCCATTGAAGATTGGCTCACCTTTGCCGGCTTGACGACGGCGGAGATCGACGCGCTTCGCCACAAGCTGGTAGGCTGAACCCCCTGTGTGTTTCCTCTCTTGATTCCGCCAAAAGGAGCGCATGCCATGTCCACCTCCCCCGCTCCCCTGGTCAAGGCTTCTCCGCTTTCGGTGGGGTTTTGCAACGCTTCTATTGTGTTATATACCCTTTGGCTGTTGATCCCTGCGGCACAGACCGCCGGCGGCGCCATTGCCGGGGTTTTGATCGTGGGCCTGTTTGGCCTGGGCTTGCTGCTAGACACTGCCTACCTCAAAGCCCACTGGACAGATCTGCTGCTGAGGATCGCGGCAGCGGCGGCGTTACCGCTGATCCTTCGGTTTTTGCTGCATCGCGGCACGGACAACTTTTGGGGATACTATGTGCAACAAGGTATGTTTTGGTATCCTCTGCTTTATTGCGGCTATGCCCGGGGCCGGGGCGACCCGCGGCTGTGGCGGTTTGCCAAGGCAGCTTTGCTCTTGGCCCTGGCGCTCACCACCCTGACCACCACGTTCTGGCTGGTGCAGGGCATGCTGCGAGGGGGCAAGGTGTACGCTTACTCTCGTTCCCTTGGCAATGCCGAGCCGGGACGGGAAGCCTATCTCAAGGAGCTGATGCTGCGCAACATCGGCGGGTATGATTTTATCTACGCCAGCATGCTCTCCCTGCCACTCACCTGCTATGCCATCATCCGCGCCCATGGCTGGAAACGGGTGGGGTTTGCGGTCTTCTGCTTTGCCCAGCTCATCATGATTGCGCTGTCCCAATACACCTATGCGCTGATTTTCGCGGTCATCATCCTATGCATCCAGGTATTGGCGGCGCTGCTGCGCTGGCTGGTGCGGAAGATCCGCAAGCGGCCCATAAGCGTCCTTGCCTCTATGCTGTGGGTTTTGCCGCTCTTTCTTGGCGTTTACCTGGTTCGGGTGCCGTTGGTTTCCTTGGCGGTCTCCTTGTGCCAGCAAGCAGGCCTGGCCAACTTTGCCATCAGCCTGTCCCAACTGCTGGGGACCATGACCGGACAGGCGGCAGACGTATTGACCCGGCTGGATTATTATCACCTGGCCCTCCAGGGTGTCGCTCAATCTCCTTTGATCGGCGCGCTGCCTACGATGGATGCTCCGCTCAGCCAGCACAGCGATCTGTTGGATCTGCTCTCCGCCATCGGGGTCTTGGGCGCCACGGCTTTCTTCTTCCTGGTATGGCGCATGGGCCGGCGCACGCTTCGGGGCCTTGGCCAAAGCGCCGTCAAACCTCATCTGCTGTTGCAGTACGCCGCGCTGCTGGCTTTCACTCTGCTGGGTACCGTGACCTATAGCCGGGATATTTCCCTGGTGCTCTGCCTGGGTGCCCTGCTCATCCTGGAGGGTGAACGCTTGTCCATGGCTCAGCAACAGCCACAATGACTGGGCGTAAGGCTGCAAAACAGCCTGGGACGCGATGGCGTCCCAGGCTGTTTTTTTCGGTCTATTCTTTTCCCTTATGGCACGGCCGTCTCCGAAACTTCGGGGGCGGGCGCATCTTGGGCTTCCGGTTCCATGCCCTCCACGCTCATCTCCTCAACTTCCTGTGCCTCTGCCGCCTGAGCAGCTTCGAACTCCGTAGCGCTGGGAATCACACCGGTATACGTGACCGCCGCCGCAGTCCTCCACTCGTCCAGCTTGGTGGCAAACAACTCATTCTTCTTGCCCTGCAGCAAAGCTGCGCGCTTGGCCTCCCGCTGCTCGGTGGTGATAGGCACAGGGCCTGCCTCCACGTCTTTGAGGTACTTAAGGATGTGCACGCCATAGTCGCTCACATAGGGAGCCGAAACATCCCCGATGCTGTTCATGGAGAAAGCGGCGTCCACAAACTCTGTTACATAGCTGCTGGTAGATTCTTTAGCCACCTCATAGCCGTTGGTCTTATAGGGCTCGCTGGACATGCCCGGATCGCTGGCGCTGCCATCCGCGTTCACTCCATAGGTGGCAATCAACTCATCAAAATCCACGCCCTCCGCGATCTTTTGATTGATTTCATCGATCGTACCCTGCAAGGATTGCAGGATGTCCGCCTTGGCGTTATCCACATCCGCCTGGGTCACCGGCGGCGGCGGCTGGGTAGCGGCCGCGGTGGCGGTGGCCTCGGGGGCGGCATCTGGCTGCGCAACATCTTCGGGGACATTCTCTGTAACAGCCCCCTGCTCCTTGGCTGCCTCCGCATCCATCTGCTCCTCCAAGCGGGCTTGCAAATCCTTATATTTGCTCATCAGTTCTTCAGCCACGGGAAGCAAAATGTGCTTCACTGCCCGGAAGCCCGCCGGCTTGTACCAAGCATGGTCCATATCGCTTCCGGTACCCCCGGACATCATGGCGTACATGGCGGATTGATCCACGTAGTTGTTATAATCGATATAGGCGGCGATGTCATTTTCAAACTGCGCCTTATCCGCCGCCACCTTGGCCTGATAATCCGCTTCCACATCCGCATCCGTCACCACAGCGTCCTGGGTTACCAGTGCGTCCAGGCGCTGGATGCCCTTCTCCTCCGCCACCTGATCACGCAGAATCTGCTGGGTGTAGCCCAGCTCTCCATAATACGCCTCGGCCTTTGCCCTGGCGTCCGCCTTCTCCTGATCGGTGCTTGTTTCCGTCAGATCGGGAAAACTGTTTTTGATGTAGTTTTGGATGGCTTCTTCCCACATCGCGTCCGATTCCACATCGCTGGCGGCTTTGTCTTCCACGCTTAACTCCAAACCGTTTTCTTTCACCTGCTGCAACAGCAACGTTTTGGAAACAACGTTTTCCAACGCGTATACCTGAAACATGGTAACCATGACGGGGTCCGTCAAGTCATAATAGCTTCCGTATTGAGAAAGCAGGTTGTCATAGGTCTGCTTGACATCGCTCCACAGAATCTTCTGGCCGTTCACCGTCGCCAGCTCCGTTTCATCCGATATCTCAAACACGGATGGAACGGCAGCCACAGTTGAGGGGTCGGTCGAAGGCGTTTGCTCATCCGTTGGTACTTCCGCAAGGGCCATCGCTCCAGCCAACATGCAAACACAAATCAGTAAGGACAACCACGATTGTAACTTCTTCATTCTTTCTGCATTCCTTTCCATCTATCCACCTTGAAGCGGGATTGGTTTGGGCATGGCCCTTACGCCTCGCCAAGAATCGCAACACTTTCATGTCTCGCACATTATGACACAAGCCAATGTATGACGCAAGGGTTTTGGCATGGTTTTCTAGAATGTTACAGTCTATTCACATCATCGCTCGCCGTATGATCCTTTTTGCATTCATCGCGATGCTTGATCCACGAAGGGAGAAAACCCCATGCTGGTGAGGATCCACAAAGCTGATCGACAGCTTGCCGTCTATGACCATCAGGGCCAGTTGCTTTGGCAGGCACCTGTCGCCCTTGGGCCAGACCCCTTGGGCCCCAAGCGCGCCCAAGGCGATGGAAAAACACCGGAGGGGGTTTATACCCTTTGCATGACCAAATCCAAAGGCCGTCATGGGCAAAGCCTGGGGCTTTCCTACCCTAATCCTGCCGACGCGCACGCCGCTCTGGCAGAGGGACGCATCGACTCCGCCACCCATGCCGCCATTCTTTTGGCGTACAAAGAGGGGCGGCGCCCGCCCTGGGGCAGCCCTCTGGGGGGCGAGATTTACATCCACGCGGGCGGGATCCATAGCGACTGGACCCAGGGCTGCATCGCCCTGCGCCAAGAGGATATGGCCCGGTTGTTTTCCCTGGCGGCACTGATCAGCCTGGTGGAAATTCTGCCATGAACCCGGCACAGTACGCTTCCTCCGCCCTGCTGCTTGTGCTATAATAGATCCATGCAAGAAGTGTTGCTCTCCGCGTTGCGGCGTTCCCTGGAATCGGTTTCCCTCCTGCGGCGGGATGCGACGCTGCTGGCGGCGGTCAGCGGCGGAATGGATTCCGTCGCACTGCTTCACGCCCTGGTCACCTTGCGCCAAGAGGTGGGGTATCGCCTGTACGCAGACCATGTGAACCACGGGCTGCGAGGCTTTCGATCCGACGAGGACCTGGCTTTTGTGAAGGCTCTTTGTAAGGATTGGGACGTCCCTTTGCAGGTGCATCATGCGCAACTACCTGGCGGCATGCACGCTACAGGTGTGGAAAACCGGGCCCGCCAAGCCCGTCGCAGGTTTTTCCTCTCAGCCATGGAGGAGCTACAGGCCGATGCTCTGCTGCTGGCCCATCACCAGGATGACCAGGCTGAAACGGTATTGATGCGTCTCTTGCGCGGGGCGGGCGCTTTGGGCCTGGGTGGGATGCGCGAGGCTCAGCCCTTTGGCGGTGGGCTCCTGTTGCGGCCCTTCCTTTCATTGTCCCGGCCCGTTCTCCACGCTGCCATGCAGCATGCCCAAACCCCATGGCGGGAGGACGAGAGCAACGCCGACCCCTGTTGTCTGCGCAATCGGCTGCGGCTGCGGGTGATGCCGATGCTGGAAAGCATCCAGCCCCAGGCTTCCCTCCACTTAGCCCAGTCTGGGCAGCTGCTGCAATGGGATGAAGCCTGCCTCCACGCGCAGGCGCGGGAGCTCTTCTTGGAGGCGCAGGTTTGTATGCCGGGCTGTTTTGCCATGGACCTTTCCATTTTGCAACACGCCCCACCGGCGATCGCATTGCGGGTTCTGCGAATGTGGTTTGGCAAGGGCATGTTGCTGACCCAGGGGGCGATCGATTGCCCGCCGCCCAAGGATGCGCTTCTGCTTCAGCGTGGCCTATCCTTTGAGGATAGCCTTCGCTTATACGACGTAGCCCAGGGCTTGGGCCAGGATTCCGTCAACCTGCCGGGGGGGCTGAGCGCCATTCGCACGGGTGCGTTGATTCACTTGCTGCGCCAGAACGGGACGCGCCTGCTGCCCATGCCGGACGTTTCCCCCCAGGCGCTGGCCTTGGCCCAAACGGAGTATTGCCTTGCATCTCATCGGTTTTCCCTTTCCCCCATGGAAACGGGCCCACAAGGCCGGTTGGGCATCAGTCTGTTACCCCTTACCTCCTCCCTGCTCATGCAAGGGCTAACCCTTCGCTTTCCTCTGCCCGCCGATCACATCCACCCCTTTGGCGCTTCCGGCGGCAAGTCATTGCGACGTTACTTCATTGACCGTAAGGTAGCCGCTCCCTTCCGCGCCACATGGCCGGTGCTGGTCCTGAAAAACGAGGTCCTTTGGGTTCCTCAGGTAGGCGCAGCGGAGGCTACTCGCATTCCCCAGGATTCCCAGGAAGTATGGGCCTTGGAGCTGCAAAGCACCTTGCCCTACCCCCTGTTGCCATTTGATCAAACCGTAAAGGAGCACTCCCCATGAATCAACAATCCGAACTCTACAAAGACCTGGAAAGCATCCTGTATACCCCCGAGCAGATTAAAGCCGAGATGGTGGAGATGGGCGCTCGCATCACCCGGGATTATCAGGGCAGGGCCCCTGTGATGGTCTGCATCCTTAAGGGCGCCAGCGTTTTCTTCTGCGACTTGATCCGGGAGATCGACCTGCCGCTGGAAATTGAATTCATGGCTACCTCCAGCTATGGTGCCAGTACCGTTAGCAGCGGTGAAGTGCGGCTGTTGAAGGATTTGGATCGCAGCATTTTGGGCCGTGATGTGCTGTTGGTGGAGGATATCGTAGACACCGGCATGACCCTTAACTATCTGAAAAAGACCCTGATGGGCCGTGGCGCGGCCAGTCTGCGGATTGTGAGCCTGCTGGACAAGCCCTCCCGCCGCAAGACCCCCCTCACGGTGGACTACCGTTGCTTTGAGATCCCTGACGCCTTTGTGATTGGTTACGGCTTGGATTATAACGAAAAATATCGTAATCTTCCCATGGTAGGCATCCTTTCTCCCAAGGTCTATGCCCCGCAGGAAGAAGCAAAGTAACGCCCACAAAAGCAAAGCCCCTGCAACCGATGTTGCAGGGGCTTTTGTCGTTATCAAACTCCGTTTGGAAGCGGTCCGCAGCTTGTTTGCTTACCTTACTTTTTCACCAGATACTTACGCATGTCGATGGCCACGGCAATCAGAATAATCGCGCCTTTGATGATGTACTGCAGGTTGGTGGAAACACCCAGCCATTGCAACGCCACGGTGATAATCTGCAGCAGCACCACGCCCATCACAATGCCGCTGATCTTGCCCATGCCCCCATTAAAACTTACGCCACCGATGACGCAGGCCGCGATAGCGTCCAACTCTGCATTCTGCCCCGCTGTGGCGCTGTTGCTGCCCACCCGCGCCGCCTCCACAAAGCCGGAAAAGCCATACAGCAAGCCCGCCATCATAAACACGGTGATAATGGTCCGGGCAACGTTAACGCCGGAGACATTGGCCGCCTCGGCATTGGCACCCACCGCGTACATGTTCTTGCCCAGGGTGGTTTTGTTCCATACAAACCACATCACGGCAATGGCAATGATGGCATAAAATACATAGAAGGGAATGGCTGTCCCAAAGATGTTCACAGTACCCTTCACCACATGCTTATACTCTTCGGTGAGGCCCGCGATGGGCGCGCCGCCGTTGTTGCCCCAGGTCATATAGATCAGGATAAAGCCATACACCATCAGCTGCGTGGCAAGGGTGACGATGAAGGGATGCAGCTGGAACTTGGAAACACAAAAGCCATTGAACGCGCCGATAATGCCGCAAACGACCATCACCAACAGGATCACCGGGATAATGGGCCAGGTGCCCATGTCCGGATACATCTTGGCGGAATACTGTTCCACAACCTTTTGCAAAAGGGATGCCGCAATGAGCATGGACAAGCCCTGCATGCGCCCGGCGGACAAGTCCGTGCCTGTCAGCACGATGATTCCGCCCACGCCCAATGCCAGGAACATGCCGCTGGCGGCTTTTTTGAGAATGTCAATGATGGATTCAAAGGATAGAAAGGTATTTCTAAACCCTTGATTAATGGAAAAAATCTGCACGTAAATGACCAGAATCACCAGCAAAATATAGATGGCATTGCCGATAAAAAAGTTGCCCCACCAGCGTCGTTTGTCGCGCTGGTCCATGGCGCGATAGCTAGCCAAGCTGTTTCCCATTTGGGCAAACAAGTTTTTCTTTTCGCTCATCGCTGTGTTCCCTCCGTATCAAACGTATTTGGCCGCAAGCGCCATGATCTCTTCCTGGGTCGTCTGCTTGGGGTTGACCTCGTCGGCCAACCGCCCGCCGGACATCACCACAATCCGGTCACATATGCCCAACAATTCCGGCATTTCACTGCTGACGATCACCAGGGTCTTGCCCTGATTGGCCAGCTCAATCATAAGTTGATATATCTCATACTTTGCGCCTACGTCAATGCCGCGGGTGGGTTCATCCAACAGCAAAATATCCGGTTTGGTCAGCAGCCAGCGTCCCAAAATCACCTTCTGCTGATTGCCGCCCGACAGAGAACGGATCCTGGTTTTCTGGGTCGGTGTTTTGATGCTTAGGGTACGGATGGCCCAGTCTGTATCCTTGCGCATGCTGGCGTTCTTTAAATAATGCAGCCGGGACAAATACGCCTTTTCATTAGCGATGGTTGCGTTTTGTAAAACGTCCAGCACCCCGAAAATCCCTGTGGCGCGCCTCTCCTCGGTGAGCATGGCAAAGCCGTTGCGCTTGGCGTCCCGGCTGTTGCGGATATGTATTCTTTTGCCATCCAGCAGCACTTGACCGTCTTTGACCGTAGCGATGCCAAAGATGCACTCCAATAGCTCGGTGCGCCCAGCGCCCACCAAACCGGCGAAGCCTAAAATTTCGCCCTTGCGCGCTGTAAAGCTTACGTCCTTTAGGTTTTTGTACAGAGCCGTAAGGTTTTTAACCTCCAGCACCACATCGCCCGGTACGTTGGTCTTGGGCGGATACACATTGGTGATTTCCCGTCCCACCATCTGCCGGATGATCTCGTCGATGGTCAGCTGGTTGGCCGGAGTGGTTGCCACCAGCTTGCCATCCCGCATCACCGTAACTTCATCACTGATGCGGAGGATTTCATCCATTTTGTGGCTGATATAGATGATGCCGCAGCCTTGTGCCTTCAGGGCCCGTATAATGCCAAATAGCTGATCCACCTCCACCTCCGTTAGGGAAGAGGTAGGCTCGTCAAACACGATGATTCGGCTATGAAAAGATACCGCCTTGGCGATTTCCACCATCTGGCGCTTGGAGACGCTCAGCGTGCTGATCTTCGCCTTCGGGTCGATCTTAATATTCAACTGGTCAAAAATCGCCTGGGTGTCACGAAGCATCTTTTGATGATCGATGGAGCCGACCACTGTTTTGGGAAACCGTCCCAGCCAGATGTTTTCCATCACCGGCCGGGTATGAACCTGGTTGAGCTCTTGATGCACCATAGCCACGCCATGGTCCAGCGCCTGCCTGGGCGACTTGAAGTTGACCTCCTGGCCGTCCAGCAGGATATCCCCTTTGTCCTTCTGATAGATGCCAAAAAGGCATTTCATCAGCGTGCTCTTCCCCGCGCCGTTTTCGCCCATCAGCGAATGCACTTCCCCGGCTCTTACGCAAAGCGTAACGCTGTCTAGCGCCTTTACGCCGGGAAACTCCTTGCTGATATTCCTCATTTCCAGTTGGTATTCGCTCATTTGCATCCCACCTTTGTCCATGGTGCCACTACTGCTGTTGTTTGCCAATCTTTTTCGCTATCGAAAAAGGATTATCCTTCCCCATGGGACAGCAGATACAGCACGGGGCTGCCACGCTGTGCGGGGCAGCCCCTTTGCTGTTCATTCAGGCCATCATTCGCCGGTATAGATCGCGTAGGGAACGCGGATCTTGGCAACGCCTTCGTCCACGTTGAAGCTGTCGGTGCTGGCCATCAGCTCAGCGCCGCCGGCAATGTTCGCAGCCAGAGCCAGCACGGTGTTGGCCATGCCAACCGCATCCTGCTTCACAGTACCGGTCATCTTGGCGCCCTTGATGGCGTCCACGGCCACAGCGGTGGCATCCACGCCGAAGGTGGGAATGTACTTGGAAGCATCGCCAGTGTTGTAGCCCTTCTCGTTCATGCTCTCGATGGCGCCCAGAGCCTGGTCGTCATTGTTGGCAATCACGATCTCGATGTCGCCGCTGTCCAGCGCGAAGGTGGTCAAGGCGGTATCCATCAGGTTTTTGGCATTGGCGGCAGACCAGTTGCCATAGAGGAAGAAGGGGCTGATGCCATCGTCTTCCTGGGTGTCATCCTTGGCGTTGGCGGGAGAGGGGATCAAATCCACGCCCAGTTCCTTCGCCTTGGTAACGCTGTACTTGGTGCGGCCATAGGCCTCAGCATTGCCCAGCTCGCCACGGAACATGACATAGTTGATCTTGCCATCCTTGTTCAGGTCGTACTTATCCATGTTGCCATCCGCCTTCAGGAAGTTGGCAATCATTTCGCCCTGCATGTAGCCGGCTTCGTCGGGATCGGTGCCCACAAAAGCGCACTTCTCATAGCTGCCAACCACAGCGTCAGACACTTCGCGGTTGAAGAAGACCACGGGGACATCCTTGTCCTTGGCCATGTCCACGATGTTCTGAGCGGCTTCTTCGGAGCCCGTGGTGACGATGTTCACAACCAACAGATCCGTGCCCTTGGTCAACGCAGACTCGATGAAGTTGTTCTGCTTGCCCTGATCGCTGGCGCAATCATAGAAGTTGTAGGTGAACTTGTCGCTGGCGGCGTCCAGCGCGGTCTGCATGGCGTCGCGCACGCTGCCAATGTAAGTGTCGCTGTATTCATAAAAGAATACGTCCACTTGGATGGGGCCTTCCGCAACAGCAAGGTTCACTAGGCCCAGCGCCATCGCGGCGACCAACAGAATCGAAAGTAACTTTTTCATTGAATACCCTCTCCTTCTTCTTTGTCACGGGATATGCACAATGCATTTCCCTACGTATAAAATATTGTAGTCATTTCCCAAGGGAGAATGAATGCAAAATCCTCCCCAATAGTATCAACATCTTCCACGGCTCAGCAATCGCCTCCCAAAAACGCTCTTTACCCGCCGCTGTTGACACCCGCGGGAAAACCGATACAATAAAGAACGAGGTGACACGGATGTACAAGCTCATCCTAGTGGACGACGAAAACGAAATATGCCAAGGATTGAGGGAGATCGTTCCTTTTGAATCCCTGGGCTTTACTGTGGTGGGCGAGGCCGGCAACGGGGTGGAGGCTTTGCAGCTGTGCGAAGCGGTGGAGCCAGATCTGATCATCACAGACATCCGCATGCCGCTGATGGACGGCCTTACCTTCTGCCGCCGGGCTCGGGATGTTCTGCCCACCGCGCAGTTCATCATCCTGAGCGGGTATGATGATTTCGAATATGCCCGCCAGGCCATCGAGGTCAAGACCATGGGCTATCTGCTCAAGCCCATTTCCTCCGCCGAGTTCATCGAAATGCTCAGGAGCGCCAAAGCTTCTTTGGACGAAGAATTTGCCAGACGTCGCAACATCACCCGCCTGACGGAGTATTTTCGGGAGAGCTTGCCTTTGCTCCGGGAAATGCTGCTGTCTTCCCTGCTTTCCGGCGGCGTGGACGGGGCAAGCGCTGAGCGGAGCGCAGAGAAATACGATATCTCCTTGCAGGCAGCCTTCTATGCCGTGGCGCTGTTGAAAACAGGTGAAAACAAAACCCCGGACGGTATTGCCGATGACCAACTCCGCTTGTTTGCGGTGCGTAACATCCTCTGTGAGGTGCTGGAAGAACGGCGCAGCGCGTATTCATTCCATGTGTTTATCCACAATGGCATGCTGGCCCTGCTGCTGCTTTTGCCTTCCGGGGAGGAATCCCTCTATGCCAATGCCGTGCTCCATTTAGAGGAAGCCCGCAAAACCATCCGGCATTATCTGGCCTGCCCTCTTTTTGTAGGGGTCAGCGGTACCTGTACCCGGCTGTCAGATGTAGCCGAGCTAGGCCAGCAGGCGCTCACCGCGTTGGATCAAAGCGTGCTAAGCGGCAAGGAACATGTTCTTTGTATCACGGACATCCAGCCGCTGGATGGGCAGGCGCGGCGGATGGACGAGCTGCATCTGCGCCAGCTGCTCAACGGCATGAAGGCCGGGGAGACCAAGCAGGCCCAGGCTGCCCTTGCCTCCTTGATGAACGACTGCCGCACCATGTATACTCATCCCAAGGCCTACCAGACCTACCTAATGGAGCTGGTGATGGGCTTTGTGCGGTTGGTGTCGGAACTGTCGCTGGAGCGAGAGGACATCGACCAGGAGCTGAACCAAGTGATGCAGGGCTTTTTTCAGCAGTGCCCTCCTGTGGACGAAGCCGCCGACCAGCTCTCCCGCTTGATGTATCTGCTGATCGAAGCCATCAACAGCCAGCGGACCACCTCCAGCCTGCGCCTGGCCACCGTGGCGGAGCAGTACTTGCGGGAGCATTACTCCCAGGAGGACCTGTCCCTGGAGGAGCTATGCCTGTACCTGCACATTTCCCCCTCCTATTTCAGCATGGTATTCAAAAAAGAAACCAAAAAGACCTTTCATCAATACGTCACGGAGCTCCGTATGGATAAAGCGCGTACACTGCTGAGCTCCACAGATCTGAAAACCGCCCAGATCGCCGAGCAGGTGGGCCTGCCTGATCCCAGTTATTTCAGTTATTGCTTCAAAAAGCATTTTGGTTTTCCTCCCTCCCATGCCCGCAAGCGCAAGGAAGAAATGGATTGATCTTGACGATCAACAGGAAAGGAGCAGCCCATGCGCAAGGATCGCCCCAAAGGCTACAGCTTGCATAATGTGATCATGGTGGCTTTTTTGCTGAGCATGGGCGCTTTGCTGTTGTTTGTGATGCTGACGCTGGTGCCGCGGGTTTCCTCATTGCTGGAGACCATCGCCATCGATCGCACCAAGGATACGGTGTTGCAAAGTGTAGCCACCCTGGACAACTATGTGAACAACTTGCTCTCCACCCTGCACTTTTCTTCCTCCCTGCTGCCCAGCGACCCCAGCCGAAGCGACGGGCAATGGCAGCAGCGCCTGCAACTGATGAAGCAAAGCCGAAACGACATCACCGCCCTGGCGGTTTTTGGAGAGGATGGCTCGCTGCTTTACAGCACCGCCGGGGAGCTGCGCACCTCTCCCGCTACGGTGAGGGAAAGCGAGTGGTTTTGCAAGGCCGTGGAATGGCAAAGCACGGTCACCTATTTTTCCAAACCCCATGTGCAGCAGCTTTTTGACGGACAGCGCTCCCTGGTCATCACGTTGGCCCGCAGCCTGGAATATATGCAGGAGGGGCGTTTTCGCACCGGAGTGTTGCTGATGGACGTGGACTATGCCTCCTTTACCACAGTGATCGATGACATTTCCCTTGGAGGCAGCGGCTATGCCTACCTGATCGACGAAGCGGGCGCCATGATCTGCCATCCCAAATTGCAGCTGATCTATCAGGGCTTTGACCTGGAGAACTGCGACGCCGTCCTGCGACAGACCCTGGGAATCACCCAGGACGAGTGGGGTGGCCGAGAACGGGTGCTGCTCATCAATACCGTGGGGCAAACCCGCTGGCGGGTGGTGGGCGTAGCCTATATCGATGAGATCCTGGTGCTGCAAAACGCCTTTATCCGCATCATCACTGTGGTGACGTTGATTGCCGCCCTGTTGTCCCTGGCGGCGGCCACCATGATGGCCTTCTGGGTAACCCGGCCCATCCGCCATCTGGAAAACAAGATGAAAAGCGTGGAGGCCGGCGATCTGAACGTGACCATTGAGGAGCAAGGCTTTCATGAAATCCGTTCGGTTTCCACCACCTTCAACCATATGTTGCAGCGCATCCGGGTGCTGATGGATCGGGTGGTAGCCGAACAGGAAACCAAGCGCCTCCATGAGCTCAACGCACTCCAGGCCCAGATCAATCCGCACTTCCTTTATAACACCTTGGATTCCATCGTATGGATGGAGGAGCGTGGCCGCAGCCAGGAGGCCATCACCATGGTGCTGGCCCTGGCCAAACTATTTCGCATTTCCATCAGCAAGGGTCGGCGGTTCATCACCGTGCGAGAAGAGCTGGAGCATGTGCGCAACTATTTGATCATCCAGAAAATGCGCTTCAAGGACAAATTCGCCTACACTCTGTCCGCCCAGGAAGAAGCGTTGGGCGAGCGTATGGTCAAGCTGATTGTCCAGCCTTTGGTGGAAAACTGCATCAACCACGCCATCGATGAGGCGCAGGGTGTGGAATTGCACATTGATATCCGGGCGGAAGTCACAGCGGAGGATCTGGTGTTTACCGTGGCAGACGATGGGGTGGGCATCCGGGAGGATCTGCTGCCCACGCTGCTGACCACGTCCTCCGGGGAAAGCGGCATCGGCCTAAAAAACGTCCACGAGCGGATCCAGCTCAACTATGGCCCGGCCTATGGGCTTACCATTCACAGTGTGGAGGACGTGGGCACCCTCATCACCATCCGCATTCCGCGGGGTTGGGAGGAGCAGCCGTGAAAAAACCGTTGCTTGTCAGCCTGATTTGCCTGGTGGCCTCGGCGGCGCTTCTGATCTGGGGGTTTCAATCCCCTGGCCCTGTGGCGGAGGCCACGCCGTACCACTACGTGCTGATCATCGAAAATGACACCGGGTCCTTCTTAATGCAGCTGCGAAAGGGTATGCAAAAAGCCGCCAGCATGCACAACGCCAGCTTCTCGGTGGAAAACGCGCTGTCCAACGCGCCCGCCCAAGCTGGGGAACTGGCAACCCGCGGCGTCTCCGCCGTATTCCTATTGCTGGAAAAACCCGGGCCTCTGCTGGAATCCTTGGCACTGCTCAAACTGCCTGCCATTGTCATCGGGCAAACTGTTCCTGGCAAGACCTGTGTCGCCACGGACGACGCCGCGGCGGGCGCCATGCTGTTGGAGCGGGCCCTGTCTATGGCGTCCCCCTCCCAGGTGCTGGTGTTAACCGACGAAACAGACCCCCGCTCTCCCGCCCGCCTGGCGGGAATGATGGAGCAAAACCGATCTACAATCGTGACTGTTCTGCCCTGGCCCCAGCCCCTGCAAACGCTGGCGCGCTACCCGGTATGGGTGGCTACCAGCGGCAATCTGACGCATTTGCTGGGCATGGGCAGGGCGGATGGCTCCCTTCCTGCGGGCAGCCAGGTTGTGGGCATTGATACCGGTGGTGACCGCGTTTCCGACCTGGAGGAGGGCCGCGTCCAAGGGATGATCATGGATAACCCTTATACCATGGGCTATTTGGCCATGGATATCGCGCCAGAAGTCAGCAACGCTTCCATGCAGCCCGCCTTCCACCCTTGCGATGTGACGCTGATTGATCTGTCCAACATGTACCTGATCCAGAACGTCAAGCTGGTGTTTCCATTGCTCCAGTAATCCCTTGTTTCTAGACCGATCCCTGACATGCGGATGGAGGAACCCATGAGACGATTTGTAGTTCTTTGCTTGTTGTGCTGCTTGCTGTGCCTAGCCGCGCCGTTTTCCCATGCCCAGGAAAGCCTGCCCACCCTCGGCGTTTGCATCTACAACTTTGAGGACACCTTCATGTCCAGTTTTTTGGACGTCATCCGCAACGAAGCGGCCGGGGTGGCTTCCCTGACAGCCTGCGATGGACAAAACAACCAAAACCTGCAAAACGATCAGCTGGAGGATCTGTTGGCCAACGGCATCGACGCCCTTATCGTCAATCCGGTAGACCGCACCGCCTCGATTTATATGATTCAAATGGCAATGCGGTATCAAAAGCCCATCGTGTTCATCAACCGGGAGCCCTTGGCTGAGGATCTGGCCCTCTATGAAAACGCCTACTATGTGGGCATTGACCCCAAGGAGCAAGGGTTGCTATCCGGCCAGCTGGCAGCCCAGTATTTCAAAACCCACCCCAAGGCGGACCGCAACGGGGATGGCGTCATGCAGCTGGTGATGCTCAAGGGCGAGCCCGGCCACCAAGACGCGGAGCTGCGTACCCAATACGCCATGAAAGCCCTGCAACAAGAGGGCGTACAGGTGGAGAAGCTACAGGAGGAGACCGCCTTGTGGGAGCGCAGTTTGGGTCAGGAGCGAATGGCCGCTATGCTAAGCGCCTTTAGCAACCGCATTGAATTTGTGCTTGCAAACAATGACGATATGGCCTTGGGAGCCATTGACGCGCTGAAGGCCGCCGGGTATTTTTCGGAGGATCGGTACATGCCCGTTATTGGCATCGACGCCACAGCCCCGGCCATGGAGGCCCTGGGTCAAGGCTCCTTGTACGCCACCGTATTCAACGATGCTCCCAGCCAGGGCAAGGTGGCTACCGCGCTGGCGATTTTGCTTGCGCAAGGCAAGGAGATCAACGCGGCCAATTTCCCGTATGACATCCATGAGAAGGTGGTCTACATCTCCAGCACTTCCCGGGTTACACAGCAAGAAACGCCCTAAGCCCGCCCCCTGCGCGCCAAAGGAGAATGCACATGAAAACCGGCAACACGGACCATCGTACGCGCATGACTCGCATGCTTATTCGCAAAGCGTTTCTCGGCCTGCTCATTCAAAAACCCATCCAAAGCATCTCCATCAAGGAGCTTTGTGAGCACGCGGGTATCAACCGGGGCACCTTTTATATGCACTATGCCGACATCTTCGACCTGCGCAAGCAAATCGAGGACGAGCTATTTACGGGTCTGGTCAATGCGTTGGATTCCATGATGGACCGAGACCCCAAGGTATCCCCGGTAAGGGTCACGACGGAGCTGTTCCAGCTGATCAAGGACAACTCCGACCTATGCGCGGTAACGCTGGGAGACCATGGCGACAAGGAGTTCTTGCTGAAGATTATCGGAGCGGCCCGGGCCAAATCCGTGGAAAACTATGCCAAATACTTTCAGGGCGTTGCCTCGGAAAAAATTGAGTATTACTACGCCTTTATCAGCTCCGGCTGTATGGGCATATTGCAGAAATGGCTGGCGAGTGGTATGCGAGAGAGCCCGGACAGCATCGCCACCACCACCGAAAATCTGATCCTGCGGGGGATCGGCTTCTTGCGAGAGGAAAGCCAAAAGGGCAGCCAACCATAAGGCCCTATCGTGAGCAAAAGGAGACTGTGCTTTTGAACAAAGCCTACAAAAAGGGTCTACTGCACGGACTGCCCATCGCGCTGGGGTACTTGTCGGTATCTTTTGCCTTTGGCATCCATGCCACTGCGGCAGGGCTTTTGCCCTGGCAGGCGCTGATGCTGTCGCTATGCAATGTGACCAGCGCCGGGCAAATGGCCGGGCTGTCCCTGATGGTGCAGGGTGCGGGCCTTGCTGAAATGGCCCTGACCCAGCTGACCATCAACCTCCGTTATAGCCTGATGAGTCTCTCACTAAGCCAAAAGCTGGACAACAGCATGACGTTGTTTCACCGGATGACCCTGGCTTTTTGCAACACGGATGAGGTGTTTGTGGTGGCTTCTCAGCAGCCGGAGCCGCTGAGCCGCGCGTATTTATATGGGTTGACCAATGGGCCCTACCTCGGCTGGGGGCTGGGCACGTTGCTGGGGGCCTTGGCTGGCACTGTACTGCCACCCTCCGTCACCAGCGCCCTGGGCATTGCCATGTATGGGATGTTCATCGCCATCGTACTTCCGCCCTTTCGGGACAGCCCTGCCATCCGTCTGGTCGTGCTGGTGGCGGTGGGCATGAGCTGCTTGCTCACCTTTGCGCCATGGTTTGCCGCCATCACAGGCGGTTTTCGCATCATCTTGTGCGCGGTGGGGGCCGCCGCGCTGGGCGCTTGGCTGATGCCTTTATCCACGGTGGGTGAGCAACCAACAAGCCAGCCCAGCCCGCAACCTCCAGCGGGAGGTGATGCCTGATGGACAAAACCGTCTTCTGGAATTACCTACTGGTGATGGCCAGCGTCACCTACCTCATCCGTATGCTGCCCTTGGCCGCCATCCGGGGGCGCATCCGCAACCCATTTGTACAATCCTTTCTTTACTATGTGCCCTACGCTGTGCTGGGCGCCATGACTTTCCCGGCGGTGCTTTCCAGCACCGGCAGCCTGGCAGGATCCCTGTGCGGTCTGGCGGCCGCCCTGCTCCTCAGCTGGATGCGCAAGGGCCTGCTCACCGTGGCTGTGGTTGCCTGTTCCTGCGCTTTTTTGGGCCAATTGCTGTTTTGAATCCCTCTTCTGCTGCTCGGCCATTTTTTTTGCCGTCCAAAAAGGCCTTGACAGCGCTTCCTTTGTCCCGTATAATAGCTTCTGCGAAGCGCAATGGGGAATTGTGTAACGGTAGCACCTACGACTCTGACTCGTATTGTCTAGGTTCGAATCCTAGTTCCCCAGCCACCCTGGCTCCATGGTCAAGCGGTTAAGACGTCGCCCTCTCAAGGCGAAATCAGGGGTTCGATTCCCCTTGGAGCTGCCAACGCCTTAGAAATCCGCATTCTCAATGATTGCGGGTTTTTCTTATCCCCAATGGGGTTTCTTACCGCTTTTCATATCCGCATTAGAGGACGTCCGTTCACAAAAACGGACGAAAAAACATGTTTCAGAATAAAAAACGCTAACGAAAAACGCTAACAAAAACCCCGCCAGTTTTCCCGGCGGGCGTGGATCATATGCGCTTTGCCAAAAGCTGATGGTGAAGCGCCGCAAGGCATTGAAGCTTTTGACGTTGCGGGGCATTTTGTCCGGGTTGTTTCGCCGAGCCAATGAACAATTCAGCATCACATAAGGCTGCCTTTGCCATATCCAGGTAGATTTCAGGCTTTGAAGACAGCCATTGACCGCAGTGCCTGCCGCATTCCTCTGGTTCCCCTTTCTCGGCCTCCATCCTGGCGCACAACACGGCCAAGGCGTCAGACATCTCCACCCTGGGCATGATCTCTTGCAGAAACGCCATATCCACCGGCTGGCCGGACTTCCGACGTTCATCAAACCGCCGCTTTCCAGCCTCTTGCAGCTTCTTGACAGTGGTTTGCCTATTCTAGCCCCCCACCAGGAAGATTGCCCTCCGGGCGGGTTGTACCGCCCTTGGTTTTCGCCATATCTAACGTTTCTTGCTTGTCAATAGCAAGGAACAGGTGCATCATAAATACCAAATTAGTTATAATTAACATTAATGCATGAGGGGTGTCTTAGTATGAGGGGTAACCGCTGGGGCGACGCAGTGCTGACTCTGGCACTGGTATGCGTGACGGCATCGTTGGGCATGGCCGAGGGACAAGCTTTGGACGCCTGCATCAAATGTAACGGCGAAGAAAATGCCGAGGTGACTGCTTACGTCGTCCATCTATCTCTATTTCCGGGTCTGTAGGCAACGAGCGTTCATAAAAAGCCACCCTGCCAGGTGGCTTTTCATGTCCATTCGTGAATCAATGCTTTTTCCGAATGCCGAACAATCCAAACAGCGCGAAGATCCATCCGATGGGGCCGCAGCCGCAACCGCCGCCTTTGCGGGCCTTGCGGGCCGGATCGCTCTGGCTGAAGACGATGAGAATGAGGACAGCCATCAAAACCCAACCCGCGGGGGTAAGGCCGCCCTCCTCCTGCTCCCGGCGTTCATGGTAATCCGCATATCCCATGGCGATGTCATCGGAGCGGTCCATCGCAATATCCCACATGCTGGAGAAAAAAGATCC